>DAIOID010000062.1:0-3163 GCA_036744355.1 Brevundimonas sp. | reverse complement strand
AAGCTGGTCGCGTCCTGCGCCGTCGCGGGCGCGGCGTGAACAGCCAGAACAGCGACCAGCGCCAAGGCGCTCGCCGCGCCTCTCAGCGCGCAATGTCTCTTGTAATCCAGCATCAATCCCCCGTGACGCGACGGCCGCTGAGGCGACCGACGCCCCGCACCTGGTCGTCTGGGGAGAGACACGCGCGCCCGACACAGGCGCAAAGATTTAGCGTGAAGATTTCGCGACGTTTTCCAGTCGCTTATGTGCGATTTCGTCAGGCCACGAGGACAACATCGCCGGGCAGGCGCGTGGCCCGAACCCCATAGGCCAGGCGCATCTGGTCGATGACCTGGTCGATGCGATCCGTATGGAAGGCCCCGTTGACGCGGCGGTTTCTCAGACGCGAATCGGCGATGACGATGCGCCCGGTGCGATAACGATTGATCTCCTCGATCACGTCGCCGAGGCGCTGATCGCGGAAGACCAGCAGGCCGCGTCGCCAGGCCGCCTCGGCCTCCGGGTCGATGGCCGTGGGGGGCTGCATCTGCTTCTGGTCATAGGTGACGCTATGTTGCGCCGCCAATGCCGCCGCCTGCCCCGCCGAGCGCACCTGAGCCGCGCCTTCCAGACAGGAGACCCGCACCTGACCATCCAGACAGCGCAGCGCCAGCCGCGCCTGCGAGGCGATGGTCTCGCCGTCTTGGGCAAAGATGGACAGAGGCGCATCGGGGCGCTCGACAGTCACCACCGCCTCCCCCGTCAGTAGCTCAAAGGCGCCCTCGCCCGCCTGCGGCCGCAAGGCGATCCGCGTCAGGGTGTTCAGCTCAACCGAGACGCCCGCCGCCAGTTCGATGCGTCGCGTCTCTCCCTTGGCCGTGGCGAAGTCGGCGGGCGCGGGCGCAAAGCGCGTCGCCCCCGACCGTTCCGCGATGACAGCCACGCCAGCCGCCGAGGCGGCGACGGCCCCGCCCACCATCATGCGGCGGCTCAGGCCCCGTCGGGCCGCTGTCGATTGCCTCGTCTGTTCGCCGCGCAGGTCCGCCGCCGCCTGTCGCGCCGCCTTGTGCAACCGCGCGGCCTGGACGAAAGCGCGCTCGTGGCGCGCGTCGGCCTGACGCCAGACGGCCAGATCAAGGGCGTCGTCCTGCGTCGCCTCGCCTGACATCAGACGACGCACCCAGGCCTGGGCCTGTTCGACGACCGCGTCGCTCACGTCCTGATCTCGCCGCTCATGTCCGGCCTCTGAGGCGCCCCTGTAATTCATGACACGCCACCGTCGGAACGGCGCAAGGATATGACCCTGGGTTGAGCCAAATTCTTCTGCAAGGCCTCGGTCGCCAGCTTCAGCTCGTGCTGGACCGTGCGCTGGGCGACGCCGTGGCGCTCGGCGATCTCGACCGTCGACAGGCCATCCAGCCATGCGGCGGTGCAAATGGCCAGACGCCGCGCGGGCATCCGCGCCATCGCCGCCTTGACCGTCGCCAGATCAGAGCGCGCCTCCGCCACGGTCGCCGGGCCCGGGTTTTCATCCGGCACATCCAGCAGGGCCGCCACCTCGTCAAAGCCCAGCAGCCGCCGGTCGCGCCGCCGCGCATTGGCGGCGATGTTCAGCGCCATGCGGAACAGGTAGGCCGTTGGGTGGCGCACCTCGTCCTGAGGCCCGCTGCTCGACAGCTTCACATAGGCGTCCTGCAGCGCATCGCGCGCCTGCTCGCGCGAGCCCAGCCGCGCGCTGAGGCCGCTCAGCAGGGTCTCGTACTTCTCGACCAGATGTCCGCGCAGCCGCGCAGCCGCGTCCGTCACCATGAACGCGCGCTCATTCGCCGGTCCGCGCGCCGCTGGCCTTCGTCGAGGCGGCGTAACGCAAAGGCACGATCAGATCGATCGCGCCCGGCAGGGTCGCGGGCAGTCCCGGCAGAGGCTCGGCCCGCCGTAGCGTCTGCAAAGCCGCTTCGTCGAGAGGCGCAACCCCGGAGCTGGTTTCGATCCAGGCGTCCATGACCCGCCCGTCGCGCTGGACGATCAAACCGACGCGCACCACCCCTGTCGGGCGCGGCCCTGCCAGCGCGGCCGGATAGGCGTGAAAGCGCGCCAGATGGCTCTCAACCCTACGATAGTAGTCCGACACGGCGCCGGGATCGGGCGCCGCCGCAGGCGTGGCCGCCTCGCCTCCACTGGGCGCCCGCGCTGGGGCGGCGGCTGCTACGCCGGTCGCGGACGGCGCCAGCGCTTCCTCCGGCGCGCTGACCGCCTCGCTGGCGCTGGACTGTCTTTCGGTCCGGTCGCTGTCGCCGCTCTGACGCCGAGACGCGTCGATCAGTTCCACATTGATCGCGTGCGGCTGGGCCTCGGGCGCCGGCGCGCCTTGCGGGGTCGCCGGCGACGCCAGCAGAACAGCCGCCGCCCCGCCGTGCAGGGCCGCCGACGTCATCGCGCCAAGGAGCCAGTTTCGCGTCATGAAGAGGAAGTCGAGCCGTCAGAGCCGCTGGAACCCCGCCTCCCTAAACCGTCACCGGCGACAGAACGGTGACGCTGATATGTCAGTGACGCTGGCGGACGCGAAACTCGATCCGCATCGGCTGCGGCAGGTCCGGCGGCGGCGCCGGAAACCGCAGCTTTGAGGCCAAGGCCATAAAGTCGGCGTCGCGGACCGCCTCGCCCGACCCGTTCAGCACCTCGACCCGTCGCGCTGCGCCGTCCTCGGCTACCCAGAGACGCACGCTGAGAGCATAGTCGCCGCCCGACAGGCTGGCGTCCTGACGCAAGGCTTCAACCGTCTGTCGCTGCACCGCCTCGGCATAGGCCCGCGCCTCTGCGCTGGCGCCCGAGCGGCCGATCACCGCGGCGGCCGTGGCCGTAATCGGGTTAAGCGTCACCGCCGAGGTCGACCCGGCGTAGATCACCACCGCGCCGCCCGAAGTGAACCGCGCCGTCAACCCCGTCCCGACCAGCATCAGGGCCAGGGCCTCCCTCGGCTGCATTCGTCCCGACACCGACGACGACCGTCGCCCCTCCGCCAGCGAACTGTCATAGAGCATCTGCAACCCCGTCGAGACTGAAAAGGCCGCCAGAGCCTGATCCAACGGCTGCGCAGGTATGACGAAGGTCGCCGCGTTCTCAGCCGAGGCCGAAACCGCGACGAGGGCGGCAATCGCCACCCCGCCGCCAATGCCGGCGACCC
>DAIOID010000061.1:15846-17928 GCA_036744355.1 Brevundimonas sp. | reverse complement strand
CGATCACGTCCTGAACCCGCAGCAGGGGGACGCCGATCATCTGATCGCCGACGCGGACAGAGACAAAGCCTTCGAGCGAAGGGTCTGTCGAAGCAGGGCTCATGCGGCCTCCTGATCATTGGAAAGGACTTCGGCCACCTCGCTCAGCAGGGCCTCCTGCGGCGGGCCGCTGAGGAAGGACGCGCCCAGACCCAGCAGGGGCGTGGCGTGCCAGGCCGAGGCCCGGCCAAAGGCGGTCGCCATCCGCCGCGCCGTCGGTCCGGCAGGACTTGTGTCGGCCAGGATCAGGTCGAAAGCCGCCCCCGCGTCATGCAGGGCCAGGGCCGCCTCAGGGTCCGACGCCACCTCGACCTCATAGCCGGCCTGCGCCAGCAGCGGCCCCAGCAGCATCCGGGTGAAGGGGCTCTCGTCCACCACCAGCAGACGCTTGGGCGTGCGGACGGTCGCGGCCTGGACCTTTGCTTCGCCCCGCCCCGCCTCGCCGTCGCAACGCCGCCAGTAGAAGTCGACATCGATCAGCTCGGTCGCCCGGCCCGCCACCACCAGACTGCCGCTGACCCCGGTCGAGGCCCCCGTCAGTTCGGCGCTGGCCGCCGCCTCGACGATGTCGACGATTTCCTCGGCCATCAGGCCCAGGCTGCGCGCCCCGCGCGAGAAGACCAGCAGGGGCCGTTTGGTCGGCGGCGCGCTCGACAGGGCCGCCCCGTCGGCGCCCAGCACCGGCATCAGTTGTCCGCGATACTGGACCAGCGAGCGTCCGTCGGCCCATTCCAGCATGGAGGGCTCCAACTCCTCGATGCGCGCCACCCCCGCCAGGGGCGCGGCCTTCAGCCCGTCGTCGGCGGCGCGGAAGACCAGCAGGGCCTCGGCGTCCGCGTCGCCGGACGCGGTCTCGCTCAGGACCTCATCGCCGCCGTTCAGCAGGGCGCCCGCGCCCGCCTCGACCGCCATGCCCTTGAAATCCAGGATCATGATGACCGCCCCGTCGCCGAGGATGGTGGCGCCGGAATAGAGCTTCAGGTGGCGCAGGATGGTCGCGACCGGCTTGACCACGATCTCCTCGGTGTCGAACACCCGGTCGACAATGACGCCGAAGTCGAAGGCCCCGACGCGGGCCACGACGATGCAGGCCTCGCCGCGCGGGCCGTCGGGCGCCGCCAGCCCCAGCAGGGCCTGAAGCGAGACCAGCGGCAGCAGCCGGTCGCGCAGGCGCAGCACCTCGGCGCCGTTGATCTGTTCGATGCGGCGGCCCGCCGCGCCGTTGGCGCTGACCAGTTCGATGATGCTGGCCTGGGGCATGGCGAAGCGCTCGCCGCAGCATTCGACCACCAGGCCGGCGATGATGCTGAGCGTCAGGGGGATGCGGATAGAAAAGCGCGTCCCCTGCCCCTCGACCGAGGTCAGTTCGATGGCCCCGCCAATGGCCTCGATATTGGTGCGCACCACGTCCATGCCGACGCCGCGTCCCGACACCGCCGTCACCGAGGCGGCGGTCGAGAAGCCGGGCAGGAAGATCATCTGGCGCGCCTCGGCGTCGCTCATCGCCGCCGCCTGAGCCGGGGTGATCAGGCCCGCCTCCACCGCCTTGTCGCGGATGCGGGCGGCGGGCAGGCCGCGCCCGTCGTCGGCCATCTCGATCAGGATGGCCCCGCCCTCGTGCCGGGCCGACAAGGTGATGCGGCCCGTCTCCGGCTTGCCCGCCGCGCGGCGTTGCTCGGGCGTTTCCAGCCCGTGGTCGGCGGCGTTGCGGATCATGTGGGTCAGGGGGTCGCGGATCAGCTCCATGACCTGGCGATCCAGTTCGGTCTCCTCGCCGGTCATGACCAGATCGATGCGCTTGCCCAGGTCCGAGGCCAGGTCGCGCACCAGACGCGGCAGCTTGGCCCAGGCCCCGCCGATCGGCTGCATCCGGGTGGTCATCACCCCTTCCTGCAGTTCGCTGGTCACCTGATTGAGCCGGTGCAGCGGCCCGGCGAAGGGGGTCTCGGGCTGGTCGCGCAGGGTCTGGATCAGCTGGTTGCGGATCAACACCAGCTCGCTGACCATGGTCATCAGGCCTTCTAGCGTCTCGACGCCGACGCG
>DAIOID010000061.1:0-15746 GCA_036744355.1 Brevundimonas sp. | reverse complement strand
GCCTGCACGCGGTCCAGATCGACCCCGGCGAACAGGGGGCCTGTGTCGGGCGACGCGACCAGCAGAGCCAGTGCGCCTTCGCAGGCCGCGTCCAGGGTAGCTTCGCCGCCCACCCGTTCCAGCAGGGGACGCCGGGCGACGACGGGCTCGGTCTGCACCGCCGCCTCGCCCGCGTGGATACGGTCCAGCCGGGCGATCAGGGCGCGGTCGTCGCCCTCGGGCTCGACGCCCGTGTCGGCCAGGCCCTCAATGATGTTGCGGACCACATCGACCGCGTCGAGGATGACGGTGACGGACGCCGCGTCCACCGCCAGCGTCCCGTCGCGATAGAGGCCCAGCACGTTCTCGGCGGCGTGGGTCACGCTCTGGAGTCGCATCAGGCCAAGGAAGCCCGAGCCGCCCTTGAGGCTGTGGATCAGGCGGAAGATGTCGCCCAGCAGGTCCGGGTCCTCCGGCGTCTGCTCGAAGCGGACCAGCTTGGCGTCCACCGCCTCGATGCCCTCGCGGGCCTCGGACACGAATTCGATGATGACGTCGTCCACAGTCGAGCGCCCCCTTTGAGGACGGCGGAACCGCCCCTGTCGAATGCAACCTTCAAGGGAAATCAGTTAATCAAGGCTTAAGCGAATACACCCTAAAGCTGTATCGCTACCCCTGAGGGGTCGGCGCGTCCTTCAATCACAGCGGCCTGTATGGCCGCGCCTGTGCAACGAGGAATGGAATGGCCGCGGACAAGAGCATGAACGTCCTGGTGGTGGACGACTACAAGTCGATGGTGCGGATCGTGCGGGGCATGCTGAACCAGCTGGGCTTCGTCAACGTCGACGACGCGCCCGACGGGGCGGCGGCGATGGCCCTGCTGAAAGAGAAGGATTACGGCCTGGTCCTGTCGGACTGGAACATGCAGCCGGTCACGGGGCTGGAGCTGCTGAAACAGGTCCGGGCCGAGGAACGCACGAAGAATACCCCCTTCGTCATGGTCACCGCCGAGGCCAAGGTCGAGAACGTCATCGCCGCGCGGCAGGCGGGAGTGAACAACTACGTCATCAAGCCCTTCACCCTGGCGGTGCTGAAGCAGAAGCTGACCTCGGTCGTGGGCGAGATCTGATCATGACGCCCCCAATGACGCCAATGCAGATCCTGGCCGAGATTGATCATCTGAGGCGCGAACTGGCGATCGCCGCCGACGACCTGCTGTCCGCCGCCGAGCAGGGTCTGACCCTGACGCAGGCCGAGCCGATGGACGCGGAGGCGGTGACGGCCAGCTTTCACCGCATCCTCGCGGCCTGCAGTTTTCAGGACCTGGCGGACCAGAGGATCGCCCGGCTGCTGACCGCCCTGACCGGACGCACGACCCCGCCCCGGAGTTCGGAAGAGTGCCCCGACGCCGCCCTGCTGAACGGCCCGGCGCTGGCGGGCGAAACGGGCCTGAACCAGTCGGCGGCGGACGCCCTGATGGCGAGATAAGGCCGCTTCACGCCTTGCCAAGCCGTCGCCAAAGGGGTGCAGTAGGGGCTCGTTCCGCAGTCACCGTCCGGGCGCCGCCATCCTGATCTCCCGTTCCAGCCGGTCCGCCTCATGACCGCCCCCGAGGCCGCGCCGCCCGTGCGCACCGGGGCGCTGGCGCCGCTGAACCATCCGGTCTTCCGCGCCGTCTGGATCACCAGTCTGGTGACGAACTTCGGAGGGCTGATCCAGTCGGTCGGCGCCGCCTGGATGATGTCCTCCATCGCCTCGGCCCAGATGGTGGCCCTGGTCCAGGCCTCGGTCACCCTGCCCATCATGCTGCTGTCGCTGGCGGCGGGCGCCCTGGCCGACACGGTGGACCGGCGCAAGATCATGCTGGCGGCCCAGAGCTTCATGCTGCTGGTCTCGGCGGGGCTGGCGGTCATGACCTGGCTGGGACTGATCACGCCCTGGGTGCTGCTGACCTTCACCTTCCTGATCGGCTGCGGCACGGCCTTCAACGGCCCGGCCTGGCAGGCCTCGGTCGGCGACATGGTCCCGCGTGAGGACCTGGCCGGGGCCGTGACCCTGAACTCCATGGGCTTCAACCTGGCTCGCAGCGTCGGTCCGGCCATCGGCGGGATGATCGTGGCGGCCGCGGGGGCGGCGGCCGCCTTCGCCGTCAACGCCGTCAGCTATCTGGGCCTGCTGGTCGTCCTGTTCCGCTGGACGCCCGACCGGCCCAAGTCGACCCTGCCGCGCGAAGGCCTGTTGGCGGCCATGGCCGGGGGTCTGCGCTACGCCTTCCTGTCGCCGCGGGTGACGGCCGTGCTGCTGCGCGCCGTGGTCTTCGGCGTCGGGGCCAGTGCGGTTCAGGCCTTGATGCCGCTGGTGGCGCGCGAGGGCGGCGGCGGACCTCTGGCCTTCGGCCTGCTGCTGGGCGCCTTCGGCGTCGGCGCCGTGGGCGGCGCCCTGTTCGTCGGCAGACTGCGCGCGAAATACGAGACCGAGACGGTCGTGCGCGTCTCCACCCTGGCCTTCGCCGTCGCCGCCGCCGTGGTCGGCTTCAGCCCCTGGCTGGCCCTGACCCTGCCGGCCCTGATGATCGCCGGCGCGGGCTGGGTGCTGACCCTGTCCAGCTTCAACGTCACGGTGCAGATGTCGGTGCCGCGCTGGGTCGTAGCGCGGGCCCTGGCCCTCTATCAGATGGCGGCCTTCGGCGGCATGGCGGGCGGCAGCTGGCTGTGGGGCTCGCTGGCCCAGACGCAGGGGCTGGACATGGCGCTGGGCCTGTCGGCCGGGGTGCTGGTCCTGTGCGTCCTGATCGGGTTGCGGGTGCCCCTTCCCTCGACCGCCAACCTGAACATGGACCTGCTGCGGCGCTGGACCGAGCCGGAGACGCAACTGCCGATCGAGCCGCGCAGCGGTCCGGTGGTCGTCTCCATCGCCTATCGCATCCGCGAGGAAGATATCGACGACTTCCTGGCCGTGATGGACGAGCGCCGCCGGGTGCGCCGTCGCGACGGCGCCCGCCAGTGGCGACTGATGCGTGATCTGGCCGAGCCGGACGTCTGGGTCGAGAAATACCAGACCGCCACCTGGCTGGATTACGTGCGCCACAACCAGCGCATCACCCAGGCCGACGCCGACATCTCGCGCCGCATCTACGCCCTGCATCAGGGGCCGGACAAGCCGGTGGTCCACCGCCTGATCGAGCGCACCACGGCGCCCCTGGCCGCCAACCTGCACGGCGAGCGCCACTTCGGCGAGCCGCTGACGGACCCCACGCGGTCGTCGTAGGACAAACTCTCCACTCCCGCTCATCCCCGCGGAAGCGGGGACCCAATAAGAGCCCCCGCACGATCAATGGCTGTCAGCACGTGCAGCCAAATCACTGGGTCCCCGCTTCCGCGGGGATGAGCGGATGGCGATGATCTATACGAAAGAGCCGCGCCCGAACGATCGGACGCGGCCCCTACCTGTCTATGTCGCCAGCCTAGTGAGGCGAGGCGACCGGTCCCTCCCCCTCGCGCCCCTTGGTGCGGGCGCAGGCGACGGCGAAGACGGTCAGCAGCACATAGCCCGCCACCGGCACGAAGAAGCCGAGATGAATGTCGCCCGAGCGGTCGGCCACCTGGGCCGCCAGCAGGGGCAGGATGGCCCCGCCGATGATGCCGAAGACCAGCAGGCCCGAGGTGGCCGCGGCCGGCGCCGAGGAGCGCTCCAGCGTCAGGGTGAAGATGCTGGGGAACATGATGGAGTTGAAGAAGCCGACCGCCAGGGCCGCATAGGCCGCCGCGACGCCCCCCGTCTGGGTCACGATCATGCACAGCGACGCCGCCACCACGGTGCAGATGCTCAGCAGCACGCCGGCGTGGATGCGCGTCAGCAGCCAGGAGCCGATGAAGCGCCCGACCATGGCCCCGCCCCAGTAGAGGGCCACCATCTTGCCCGCTTCGTGGACCGGGATGTTCAGCACGTCCGGGCCGGACAGGAAGTTGGTCAGCATGTTACCGATGGCCACTTCCGACCCGACGTAGATGAAGATGGCCAGGGCGCCGAACAGGGCCCAGCGCGACTTCAGCGCCGAAAGGATGGCGGCGACGCCCACCGGCTCGGCGGCGTCGTGGGCGGGCGCGGCCGCGTTGATCTGCTTGCGCGCCGAGAAGATGAAGGCGGCGATCAGGGCGAAGAAGGCCCCCATGGCCAGGAAGGCGAAGTCGATGCTGCGCAGGGTTTCACCGCGCGTAGCCACGGTGACCACAGCGCCCGCGGCGAAGACCCCGCCGGTCAGCAGGACGTGGGCCCCCAGCCACGGGCCGACCGTGGCCCCCAGGGAGTTGAAGGCCTGGGAGAAGACCAGGCGGAAGTGCGAGCTTTCCTTGGTGCCCAGTTCCGCCACCAGGGGGTTGGCCGCCACCTGCAACAGGGTCACGCCCGAGGCGATGACGAACAGGGCCAGCAGGATGCCGGGATAGAAGTCGATAATGGTGGCGACCGGCACGATCAGGCAGCCCAGCACCATGGTCAGCAGGGCGGCGATGATGGCCCGGCTGTAGCCGAGGCGCGTCAGCACCGCCGCCGCCGGCAGGGAGGCCACGCCATAGGCGATGAACCAGGCGAAGGTGGTCAGGAAGGACTCGGTATAGCTGAGGTCGAACACCCGCCGCACCGCCGCGATCAGCGGATCGATCAGCGAGGTGGCGAAGCCCCAGGCGAAGAAGAGGCTGGTGACATAGGCGAAGGCGAGGCCCGTGCCGCGCGTCGCGGCCCCCGCTGCGGACTGAGGTTGGCTCATGGTCGCTTCCCAAGGGGCCGCAACGGCGAACGCGCGGCGATAAGTCGGAACTGTCTAGGCGGAATGAGACGGCGTCCAGAGCGAGGCCGCACGCTCACGAAATACTGTTCGAGCAAAAAAGAGGGGGCCGGCCCCGAAAGACACGGCCCCCAGTCGGCTCAGAAGAGAGAGGTCAGAAGCGATAGTTCAGACCGACCGCGAAGGTGCGGCCATAGTGCTGGAAATCGATGGTCTGGCGTTCATCGCCGTTCTGGAAGGTCTTGAACGGCTCGTCGGTCAGGTTGTTGACCTGGGCCAGGAGCGACAGGCCCTGCAGAATGCCGGACTGGAACTCGTAACCGACCTGGGCGTCCACGACGGTTTCCGCCGCCACCGAGCGCAGGTTGCGGCCGTTGCCGAAGCCGGCGACTTCACCCAGGTAGTCGGAACGATAGCGGGCCGAGACGCGGGCCTGGAAGCCGTAGCGCTCGTAGTAGACGGTGCCGTTGATCACGTCTTCCGACAGCCCCGGAACGGTGGTCGGGGCCTGGGTCGGATCAGGCTGAACCTCGCTGTCCGTCATCGAGGCGCTGAACAGGGCGCCGAAGCCTTCCAGCGCCGGATGGAAGATGTCGAACGGAGCCGAGACCGCGAACTCGATCCCCTTGATCCAGCCGCCCTCCCCGTTGTCGGGCGACGACGACTTGCCCTGGTTGATCACGGGCGTGACGCCGCCGGTCGGGTAGCCGGTGAAGTCGAAGATCTGGTCGTGGTTGTACACGTAGGTCTCGAGGTTCTTGTAGAAGGCCGCGAACGAGACATAGCCCTTGCGGTTGGCGAAGTACTTCTCGATCGAGATGTCGGCGACGTCGGCGATGAAGGGCGTCAGCCACGGGTTGCCGCCCGAGGCGCTCCAGGGCGAATTGACGTCCGGCCGGGCGCCGGCGACGTTCTTGCCGTTGTCGAACGAATAGTTTCGCGAGGCGCGCATGTCGTCCATGCGCGGGCGGGCCAGGGTGCGGGCCGCCGCGAAGCGCAGGAAGGTGTCGTCGCCGACTTCCAGGATGAAGTTCGAGCTGGGCAGGATCTCCAGATAGTCCTTGCCGCCCGACACCGCGATGGTTTGCGCCTGGCCCGGACCCGTCTGCCGGGCGGAGAAGCCCGTGGAGCCCTGATCCGTATAGACGGCTTGAACGCCGACGTTGCCGGTCAGGCGGCGTCCGAACAGGTTATGGTCGATGTTGGCGCGGATGTAGGAGGTCGAGACCTTTTCCGTCACCGCCCAGTTGCCCGACAGGACGTCGGCGTTCGGGTTGCGGATCAGGTTCAGGGCGCCGCTGTTGACCAGGCCCAGGGCGTCATAGCTGATGACCTGAGAAATGCCGAGGTAGCCCAGGTCGGTCGGGGCCAGCAGCAGGTTGGTCGGCACCGTCAGATCGCCGCCGCCGGGGACGCCCAGATAGAACTGGTCGTTGACGAAGGTCTTTTCACGTTCCGAATAGTTGAAGCCGAAGTCGATCGAGCTGAACGGGCTCTGATGCAGCTGGCGGGTGACGCTGAAGCGCGCCGCCTTCAGTTCGTCCTCGATGGACGGCGTGTTCATATAGCCGGCCTGACCTTCGGGGATGACGTCGCCGCCCCAGCCCTGCGGGCTGGTGATCTTGATCAGGTTCGGATCGGCGTAGTTCAGCTGGCTGGTGAAGCGGGTCACGCCGTCGCCGGTCAGCTGGAAGCCCAGGGTGTCCAGCGCGCCGTTGATATTGCGGCCGGTCCCGGCGTTGGTCTCCAGGATGATGTCCTTGCGCTCGACCTTGGAATAGCTGAGGTCCAGATTCATCGACCAGTCGTCGTTGGCCACGAACTCGGTGTTCCAGCCGATGGCCGTGATGTTGCTGTCGCGCTTGTTCAGATCGTTGCGGACGACGCCCTTGATGTTGTCCCAGGTCCCGGCGACGATCATGCCGTTCTCGACGGTGTATCCGGGACGCAACGACGGGCCCGGACGGCAGACGTTCGGCGTCAGAACATTGTTGACGGAGGCGCATGCCCCGTCAAACGCCTGGGCGCTTCCGCCCCAGGCCAGCGGGAACTCGATGCCGCGCAGGACCTGGGTGTTCTTGAACTCCGAATAGAAGGCGTCGATCGTCGAGTGGAAGCGATCGTTCGGCTGCCATTCCAGCACGCCCATATAGCCGTCGCGCTCCAGCTCCGACGACATGACGTAGGGCTTGACCCCGCCGGTCAGCAGGTTGCCGTCGCTGTAGGTCGGATAGCCCCAGGCGTTGAAGCGCTCGGACTGATAGGGCGACGACATATGGGCGTAGCCGAGGGCCAGGCCGATCGTGCCGTCCGCGAACTGGTCGATGTAGCTGAGGGTGTAGCGATCACCCTTGTCGGTCGTGCCCGAGTTCAGGGCGCCGATGTCGTTCCACTCATGGCGATAGTTGGCGGCGATCGCCCGGCGGCCATAGGCCAGCGGGCGAACGGTGCGCATGTCGACCGTGCCGGCCAGACCCTGACCGATCAGGGCCGCGTCCGGGGTCTTGTAGACGACGACGCTGCTGAGCAGCTCCGACGGGAATTGGTCGAACTCGACGCCGCGGTTGTCGCCGGTCGTCACCATCTCGCGCCCGTTCAGCAGGGCGGTGGTGAAGTCGGGACCCAGGCCGCGAATGGAGATGGCCTGGCTGCGGCCGTCGAGGCGCTGCATGGTCACGCCCGGCAGGCGGGCCAGGGATTCGGCGATCGACACGTCCGGCAGCTTGCCGATGTCTTCGGCCGAGATGACTTCAACGATCGAGGTGTTGCTGGCCTTGGCCGAGATCGAGGCCTCGATCGAGCGGCGGATGCCGGTGACGACGACCTCGTCGACCTGGGTGGCCTGATCGTTCTGCGAGGCGGTCTGCGCCTGAGCGCCGCCCGCCAGCGCCAGGGTCATGACGACGCCCATGGCGCCGCCGGTCATGAGGCGCGCACGCCGGGTGAAGCCAGAAGCCATCGTCATCCTCCCATGAATGTCGCTTTCTGATGAAGCGATCTGACGCAAACTTATGCAAAACTATGACAAGCTTGCAAGTCGGTAATGTTTGCGGCCGGACGATGTTCGATCAAATATCATAGAAAACAGGCCGGTATTGCAGCGCAGCAAGGCGCGTCCTTTGGAAAACAAGGCGAAAATGGCGCGGTTGACAGGCTCCTCGGTCGCTGCAAAAACTTGCAAATCGATCTTTCCGGCATCGTATCGGAGAGACAGGACAGGGAGGGGCTCATGCCCGGGACGCCACGCCGCAGGAAGAGTCTGCTCGCCGCCGCCGGCCTGAGCCTGCTGGCCGCCGGAGCGGTCTCAGCCCAGACGCCCGCCGCCTCGACCGTCGAGGCCATGCGCCAGCGCCCGCCCCAGGACGAGGTCATCTACTTTCTGCTGCCCGACCGCTTCGCCAACGGCGATGCGGCCAATGACCACGGCGGCTATGCCCCGGATCGGCTGGCCAGCGGCTTCGATCCGTCGAGCCCGGAATTCTATCACGGCGGGGATCTGGCCGGCGTCATCCACAAGCTGGACTATCTGCAGGGCCTGGGCGTCACCGCCATCTGGATGGCCCCCATCTTCAAGAACAAGCCGGTGCAGCCGACGGCGGGCCGGCCGATGGCCGGCTTCCACGGCTACTGGATCACCGACTTCACCCGCCCAGATCCGCATTTCGGCGAGCCGGAGACGATGAAGGCCCTGGTCGCCGCCGCCCACGCGCGCGGCATGAAGGTCTATCTGGACATCGTCACCAATCACACGGCCGACGTGATCCAGTATCGCGAATGCCCTGCCAACGACTGCGCCTACCGCTCGGTCGCGGACTATCCCTACACCCGGCGCGGCGGGGTGGACGGGGCGCCGATCAACGACGGCTTTAGGGGCGACGGCGGCGCGGCCGACTTCGCCCGACTGACCGATCCGACCTGGGCCTACACGCCCTATGTCCCGGCGGGCGAGGAGACGGCGAAGGTCCCGGCCTGGCTGAACGATCCCCTGCTCTATCACAACCGAGGCGACTCGACCTTCCGGGGCGAGAACTCGACCCACGGCGACTTCGCCGGGCTGGACGACCTGTTCACCGAGAACCCGCGCGTGGTTCAGGGCATGATCGAGATCTTCGGCGACTGGATCGACGACTACGGGATCGACGGCTTCCGCATCGACACCGCCAAGCACGTCAACCCCGAGTTCTGGCAGGCCTTCGTCCCTGCGGTCATGGAGCGGGCGAAAGCGCGCGGCATTCCCAACTTCCACATCTTCGGCGAGGTCTATGACCCCGACCCGGCTGGGCTGGCGCGGCATACCCGCGTCGACAGGCTGCCCGCCGTCCTCGACTTCGCCTTCCAGTCGGTCGCGACCGACGTGGCCAATGGCGCCAAGGCCCCCGACGCCCTGGCGACCATGTTCGCCGCCGACGCCCTGTATGAAGGCGGGCCCGAGGCCGCGCTGCAGCTGCCGACCTTCCTCGGCAACCACGACATGGGCCGCATCGGCGGCTTCGTGCTGAAGGCCCACCCGCAGGCGTCGGACGACGAGCTTCTCGCCCGCACCACCCTAGCCCACGCCCTGATGATGTTCAGCCGCGGCGTGCCCACCCTCTATTATGGCGACGAGCAGGGCTTCGCTGGCGGCGGCGGCTATGGCGGCGGACGTCAGGACATGTGGGACGGTCAGGTCGAGAGCTATCGCACCGAGCGGCGCATCGGCGGCTTGCGCGCCCCCTACGACCGCCAGGCCCCGCTGTATCGCGCCATCGCCGAGATGACCCGCCTGCGCGCCGCCGACCCGGCCCTGCGTCGCGGCCTGCAGACCGTGCGCGCCGCCGCTGAGACGCCCGGCCTGTTCGCCATCAGCCGCCGCCTGCCGGGGCAAACCGGCGAGACCCTGGTGGTGTTCAACACCGGGACCGAGCCCCTGAGCGCCAACATCACGGTCGATCCGTCCTCGACCCGCTGGACCGCCGCGCGCGGGTCCTGCCCCATAGCCGCCGCCGCGCCGGGCGTGGTCCGCGTGACCGTGCCCCCGCTCGACTACATGATTTGCGCATCTGAAGGCCCCGCCCAGTGACCCTTGCGACCCTCCCCGTCGTCCCTGCTCCAGCACAAGCCCATCAGGAATGGTGGCGCGGCGCCGTGGTCTATCAGGTTTATCCGCGCAGCTTCGCCGACAGCAACGGCGACGGCGTCGGCGACCTGAACGGCATCACGGCTCATCTGGATCACATCGCCTCGCTGGGCGTGGACGCGGTGTGGATCTCGCCCTTCTACACCTCGCCGATGAAGGACTTCGGCTATGACGTCGCCGACTACTGCGACGTCGATCCGGTGTTCGGAACCCTGGCCGACTTCGACCGGCTGGTGAAAAAGGCCCACAGCCTGGGGCTGAAGATCATCGTCGATCAGGTCTGGTCGCACACCTCGGACCAGCATGAGTGGTTCAAGGCCAGCCGTCAGGACCGCACCAATGCCTACGCCGACTGGTACGTCTGGGCCGACGCCAAGGCCGACGGTTCACCGCCCAACAACTGGCAGTCCGTCTTCGGCGGGCCGGGCTGGACCTGGGATGCGCGGCGCGGCCAATACTACCAGCACAATTTCCTGCCCGAGCAGCCGCAGCTGAACGGCCGCAATCCAGCGGTGCAGGACGCGCTTCTGGCCGCCGGCAAGTTCTGGCTGGACCGGGGGGTCGACGGCTTCCGTCTGGACGCCATCAACTTCATGATCAACGACCCGTCGCTGAAGGACAATCCGGCCTTCCCGGCGGGCGGCAAGCGAACCCGGCCCTTCGACTTCCAGGACAAGATCTACAACCAGTCCCACCCCGACATCGCCCCCTTCCTGGAGCGGGTGCGGGCCCTGACCGACAGCTATGGCGACGGGCGCTTCACCGTGGCCGAGGTCGGCGGCGACCACGCCGACCGCGAGATGAAGGAATACACGGCCGACGACCGCCATCTGCACAGCGCCTACGGCTTCCTCTACCTCTACGCCGAGCGGATGCTGGCCGATCTGGTCAAGACCGGCGCCGCCATGTGGCCCGGCGATCAGGGCGAGGGTTGGCCGTCCTGGACCTTCTCCAACCACGACGCGCCGCGCGCCATCTCGCGCTGGGCCGAGGGGCGGAACGAGCGCCAGCTGGCCGAGATGCTGATGCTGCTGCTGGTGTCCCTGCGCGGCAATGTCTTCGTCTATTACGGCGAGGAGCTGGGCCTGCCGCAGGGCGAGGTGCCGTTCGAGCGGCTGGTCGATCCAGAAGCCATCGCCAACTGGCCGCAGACCCTGGGTCGCGACGGCGCCCGCACGCCGATGCCGTGGACGGCCGACGCCCCCTTCGCCGGCTTCTCGAGCGTCGAGCCCTGGCTGCCGGTGGACGCGCGCCACCCGGCGATGGCGGTCGACGTCCAGAACGCCGACCCGAAGTCGATGCTGAACGCCACGCGCCGCATCCTGGCCCTGCGCCGCGCCTGTCCGGCCCTGCGGATCGGCGACATGACCGTGCTGACCACCGAGCCGGTCCTGACCTTCACCCGCGAGGGCGGCGGCGAGAGCCTGCTGGCGGCCTTCAACCTGGGGCATGAAACGCAGGAATGGACCACGCCTGCGGGCTATGCCGTCATCGACAGCGTTAATGTCACGGAGGCCGGAACCCTGCCGCCTCTGGCCGGCGTCCTGCTGCGCAAAGAGGCGGGCTGAGGTGGGATCAGCCGCCGCAGCTCTCGCGCACGATGAGGTCGGTGGGCACGCGCTCGGAGCGGCCGGCGGCGTCGCCGCCATGGTCCAGCAGCTTGGACACCATCAGGCGGCCCGCCTTCATCGTGTCCTGGGCGATGGTGCTGAGGGCGGGGCTGGAGTAGCGGCTGAAGGGCACGTTGTCGAAGCCGATGACCGAGACGTCGCCCGGCACGGTGCGGCCCGCATGGACCAGGGCGCGCACGGCGCCCAGGGCGATCTGGTCGCTGGCGCAGACCACGCCGTCGAAGTCGACGCCGCGCCGGATCAGGGACTCGACCGAGGCCTCGGCCGACTCGACCTCGAAGTGGGCGTCGACGATCAGGGCCGGATCGACCGGCAGGCCGGCGCTGGCGAGCGCATCCAGATAGCCGCGATGGCGCTGCATGGCCTCGGGCGGATCAATGTCGCCCAGGAAGACGATGCGCTTGCGCCCCAGCCGGGCCAGATGCAGGGTCGCCCGGCGCCCGCCATTGATGTTGTCCGAGCCGATCGAGCAATAGAGCTGATCGGGCAGCTCGGCGCCCCAGACCACAAACCGGGCCTCGGTCTCGACCAGGCGGTTGAAGGCGGCGTGCAGGGTGCTCTGGCCCAGGAAGATGACGCCGTCGGCGCGGCTGGTGGTCATGGCGGCGGCCACGTCTTCATAGGTCGCCGGGGCCAGGTGGCTCATGATCAGGTCGCAGCCGCGCTCGCGCGCCGCCTCGCCCACCCCGGCCAGCAGTTCGAGAAAGAAGGGGTCGCTGAGGCGGCCTTCGCGCCCCTGCGGACGCGGCACGACGAGCGCGATAGTCGCCTCGGCGCCGATGGGACCGGCGGGCATGTAGCGGCGGAACGGATAGTCGTGCTCGCGCGCCAGCTTCCAGATCAGCTGCTTGGTGCGATCATTGACCGCCGGATGGTCGTTCAGGGCGCGCGACGCCGTGGAGATGGAGACGCCCACCATCTGGGCCAGGTCTTCCAGTCGCGTGGACTTGCGGCTCAAGGGTCGCGGGCTCCGGAATCAGTCGCTGCAAAATTTGCTGCAAATCTTGCTCTTTCATGCGCCCCTCAAATGGCGTCTGGCAAGAGCCTGCTTATGGGGGAGTATATTTCATGTTGAAGCGTCGTTCTTTCCTGGCTCTCGGGACCGTCTCGGCCCTGGCCTTCGGCGCGCCCGTGGCGGCGCAGACGACCTCCAACGCCGTGCGCGCCTCGTCGCCGGGCGGGGTGCTGACGATCGAGATGGCGACCGACAACGACGGGCGTCCGACCTATGCGGTCAGCCGTCTGGGCCGCAAGGTGGTGGAGACCTCCTGGCTGGGCTTCCTGCTGACCGACGCGCCCATGCTGGAACGCAACATGACCCTGACGGCGGGCGCCCCCGTTACGGTCGACGAGACCTGGGAGCAGCCCTGGGGCGAGCGCCGCTATGTGCGCAACCACTACAACGAATGGCGGGTGTCCTTCACCGAGAAGGCGGGCCTGCGTCGCCGCTTCGACGTGGTCTGCCGCCTCTATGACGACGGCCTGGGCTTCCGCTACGAATTCCCCGAGCAGGACGGGCTGAAGACCGTCCGCATCGGCGCCGAACTGACCGAGTTCAACCTGTCCGAGGACGGCGAGGCCTGGTGGATTCCGGCCTGGGAATGGAACCGCGAGGAATACCTCTACAACCGCACCCGCATCGACGCGGTCGGCAGCGCCCAGACGCCGATGACGGTGCGCGGCGACAGCGGCCTGCACGTCTCGATCCACGAGGCGGCCCTGATCGACTATGCGGGCATGAACCTGCGCCGCGCCGAGGGGCTGAAGTTCCGCGCCCAGCTGACGCCCGGGCTGACCAACGCCGCCGTGGTGCGCGAGGCGCCCTTCCACACACCCTGGCGCACCCTGCAGATCAGCGACAGCGCCGCCGGTCTGGTCGAATCCAGCCTTATCCTGAACCTGAACGAGCCCAACAAGCTGGGCGACGTCAGCTGGTTCAAGCCGATGAAATACCTCGGCGTCTGGTGGGAGATGCACCTGGAGCTGAAGTCCTGGGGTTCGGGTCCCAAGCACGGCGCCACCACCGAAAACGCCATCAAGCACATCGACTTCGCCGCCGAGCACGGCTTCGGCGGGGTGCTGGTCGAGGGCTGGAACAAGGGCTGGGACGGCGACTGGTTCGCCAACGGCTCGGACTTCAGCTTCACCGAGGCCTATCCCGACTTCGACATCGAGCGGGTGACGGCGCACGGCCGGGCCAGGGGCGTGCAGCTGATCGGCCACCATGAGACGGGCGGCAACGCCTTCCACTATGAGCAGCAGCTCGAACCGGCCATGGCCCTGTATCAACGGCTCGGCATGCATTCGGTGAAGACCGGCTATGTCGCCGATGCGGGCGGGGCGCGGGTGGCCGGACCCGACGGCCGCGCCGTCATGACCTGGCACGAGAGCCAGCCCATGGCCCAGCACCACATGCGGGTCATTGAGACGGCGGCCAGGCACCAGGTCGCGGTCAACGCCCACGAGCCGTTCAAGGACACCGGCCTGCGCCGCACCTATCCCAACATGATCAGCCGCGAAGGCGCGCGGGGCATGGAGTTCAGCGCCTGGGGCCAGCCGGGCAACCCGCCCGAGCACGAGGCCAACCTGGTCTTCACCCGTCTGCTGGCCGGACCGATGGACTATACGCCCGGCATTTTCGGCATGGAGACGCGCAGCCCCGGCGGCATCCAGACCACCTGGGCCAAGCAACTGGCCCTCTATGTCGTCATCTACAGCCCGATCCAGATGGCGGCGGACCTGCTGGTCCACTACGAGGCCAACCCCGCGCCCTTCCAGTTCATCAAGGACGTGCCGGTCGACTGGGCCGAGACCAGGGTTCTGGACGGCGAGATCGGCGACTTCGTCGTCATCGCCCGCAAGGATCGCCATTCCGACGTCTGGGCCCTGGGCGCCGTCACCGACGAGCATCCGCGCAGCCTGACCGCGCCCCTGGCCTTCCTCGACGCCGGTCGCCGTTATCGCGCGGAGATTTATCGCGACGGCCCCGACGCCGACTATCGCGGGAAGCGCGAGGACATCGTCATCGAGCAGCGCGAGGTGACCTCGGCTGATACCCTGACGCTGAACCTGGCCCCCGGCGGCGGCCAGGCCGTCCGCTTCGTGCCGCTGGGAAGGAAGTCGCGCTGATGAGAGACGCCGCCCCCCTGCCCGCTGAAGGCCGGACGCCGCGCGCCACGCGTCCGAAACTGCCCATGTGGGCGATCTGGAACATGTGCGTCGGCTTCTTCGGCATCCAGATCGGCTTCGGTCTGCAGAACGCCAACACCAGCCGCATCTTCCAGACCCTGGGCGCCGAGATCGACAGCCTGGCCATCCTGTGGATCGCCGCGCCGGTGACGGGCCTGCTGGTCCAGCCGATCATCGGCCACTTCAGCGACAATACCTGGGGGCGGCTGGGCCGTCGTCGGCCCTACTTCCTGTTCGGCGCCCTGCTGACCTCGGCGGCCCTGGTGCTGATGCCGAACAGCCCGACGTTGTGGTTCGCGGCGGCCATGCTGTGGATCATGGACGCCTCAATCAACATCACCATGGAGCCGTTCCGCGCCTTCGTCGGCGACAACCTGCCCGAAGAGCAGCGCACCACCGGCTACGCCATGCAGAGCTTCTTCATCGGGGCGGGGGCGGTCTTCGCCTCGGTCCTGCCGTGGCTGCTGTCCAACGTCTTTCACGTCGCCTCGACAGCGGCGGAGGGGGCCGTGCCCCTGTCGGTCAAGATCGCCTTCTACGTGGGGGCGGCGGGACTGCTGGCCACGGTGCTGTGGACCGTCTTCACCACCAGGGAATACAGTCCGGCCGAAATCGCCGCCTTCGACGGCGTGGCTGAGAACGACCCGGCGCCGACCTCGCCGGAACGGGGTGCGGGCCTCTATGGCCTGGGCGGCCTGACCTTCCTGGGCCTGGGCGCGGCGGTCGCCGCCGTGGTCTTCGCCTCGGGATGGGAAAAAGAGCTCTATATCCTGGCGGGGGCTTTGGCCGTCTTCGGCGCCCTTCAGGTGGCTGTCGCAGCCTTCCGCCGGGCGGCGCGGACCAACGGCCTGACCGAGATCCTCGACGACGTCTTCGCCATGCCCGACACCATGAAGGGTCTGGCCGTGGTCCAGTTCTTCAGCTGGTTCGCCCTGTTCGCCATGTGGATCTACACTACGGCCACGGTGACGGCGGTCCACTATGGCTCCTCCGATCCGACCAGCGCGGCCTATAACGCCGGGGCCGACTGGGTGGGGGTGCTGTTCGG
>DAIOID010000060.1:0-18005 GCA_036744355.1 Brevundimonas sp. | reverse complement strand
TCGGCGGCTGCCCCTTCGCCCCGGGCGCGACCGGCAACATCGCCACCGAGGACCTAGTCTACATGCTGGAACGCGCCGGCTTCTCGACCGGCTACGACCTCGACCAGCTGATCAAGACCGCCCGCTGGATCGGTGAGCAGATCGACAAGCCCCGCCTTAGCGCGCTGAGCCGTGCTGGGGGCTGGCCTGGCGCGGCCTAGCGCAAGGTCGCCAACAGGGTTTCACAAACCCGATCAATGTCAGCTTCCGTCAGCAATTCGTGCGTGGGCAGGTTGATGCCTCGTCCCGCGCAACGCTCCGCATTGGGGATATGCAGGGTGTCGTTGAAATAGGGAGGCATGTGGTTGACCGGATAGAACACAGGCCGCGTCTCGACGCCCTGATCATCCATTCCCGCCATGACCTGATCACGCTCCACGCGCGCGTCCGGCCCCAGCATGATCGTGTACATCCAGTAGGCGTGCTCACAATCCTGCGCGGTGAACGGCCGCTCGACCAGCCCTTCGAGGCCAGCCAGACGGGCGTCATATGCAGCCGCAATACGTTTCCGGGCCGCCAACGCCTCCGGCAGGCGCTCCATCTGCGCCACGCCGATGGCGGCGGTGATATTGGTCATACGATAATTGTAGCCGACGACCGGGTGCCAATAGCGTCTCTGCGTGTCCATGCCCTGGCTACGCAGAATTCGCATGCGCTCGGCCAGAGCGTCATCATTAGTAGTGACGGCCCCGCCTTCGCCTGTCGTGACGATCTTGTTGCCGAAGAAGCTGAAGCTGCCGCAACGGCCAATCCCGCCGACCGCCTGGTCCCTGTATCGGGCGCCATGAGCTTCAGCGGCGTCCTCGAGCACCCACAGGCCATGACGCTCGGCGATGTCCAGGATCGGCGCCATGTCAGCAGACTGACCATAGAGATGAACGACCATGATCCCGCGCGTACGCGGCGTGATCGCTGCCTCGATCCGCTCTGGATCGATATTGAAGGTGCGGGGATCATTATCGACGAAAACCGACCGGGCGCCGCAATAGTGAACACAGTTCGCCGTCGCAACATAGGTGAGCGCCGGCATGATCACTTCATCGCCCGGCCCCAGATCCATTGCAGCCAGCGCCAGATGGAGGGACGTGGTTCCATTGTTGCAGGCCACGGCATGGCGCGTGCCGGCCATCTCGGCGACCGCCGCCTCGAACCGTTCGATGAAAGGCCCGCGGGATGAGATCCAGGTGCTGTCGAGCGCCTCGTTCACATAGGTCTTTTCGAGCCCCGACAGCCGGGGAACAGCAACGCTAATACGGGATCTGGTCATGCTGATATCGTCAGTTCGCAGTCAGGCTGCACGCCGGGCAAGCCGGGCAAGATCAGCGTCAACCATTTCGGCGATCATGTCCTCAAGGCTCGTCGTGGGCTCCCAGCCAAGCTTGGCCTGGGCCTTGGCCGGGTCACCGAGCAAGACGTCGACTTCAGCCGGACGGAACAGCGCAGGATCGATAACCAGATGGTCCTTCACGGAGATGCCTGCGTGCTCGAAGGCGATATCCACCATGTGCTCGACGGTCCAGGTTTGTCCGGTGGCGATCACGAAATCGTCCGCCGTGTCCTGCTGCAGCATCATCCACATGGCGCGAACATAGTCGCGCGCATGACCCCAGTCTCGCTTGGCATGGATATTTCCCAAACGCAGTTCGCTGGCGAGACCCAACTTGATGCGAGCGGCGCCGGCCGTGACCTTGCGCGTCACGAACTCTTCGCCACGAAGAGGCGATTCATGGTTGAACAGAATTCCCGAGCTTGCGTGCATGCCGAAGCTCTCGCGATAGTTCACGGTGATCCAGTGACCGTAAAGCTTGGCGACGGCGTATGGCGACCGGGGATAGAAGGGGGTCTGCTCGCTCTGCTTCTCGTGCTGGATGAGCCCGAACATCTCGGACGAAGACGCCTGATAGAAGCGCGCCTTGCTTTTCAGCAGACGAAGCGCCTCGAGGATGTTCAGAACACCCACGCCCGTCACATTCGCAGTCAGATGCGGTTGCTGCCACGAGGTCGCGACAAAGGACTGAGCCGCCAGATTGTACACTTCATCGGGGTCGACCTCGGCGATGATGCGGATCAAGCTGGACAGATCCGAGAGGTCGCCTTCGACAATCTGAACCCGATCAAGAACGCCGAGCCACTCGAGACGGTCCAGATGAAGTCCCCCCGTGCTGGTTCTACGTGCAAGCCCCCATACGTCGTAGCCCTTGTCCAGCAAGAACTGAGCCAGATATGCACCGTCTTGCCCGGTAACCCCAGTAATGAACGCCTTGGCCACTAAGTCCTCCAGAATGACCCGCCTTCCCTAGACCGGTTCAGGCCGTTTCACCAGACCGCACGCAAACTGAAAGCCGATTGCCAGATGCGGTCGGGTTGCCTATTCGGACCGCTGTACGGGTCGAGAGCGCTCCATTGAAAATTGCACTGCTTCTGCCTCAAGGCGAAAATTTTGACCATCGCTGGCGGGCCGCCTCGCTCGCTCGCTCGCTGGATACCCTTACCGCTCCTGACGGAAGCAAGGTGGAAGTCGTCGTCGGTTTGCCGGTCGCGTCTGGCGAGGTCTGGCGCAACCAGGAAGCGGCGCTGTTGAGGCAGGCTCCCTTCGTCACCGTTCGCCATTTGACGTGGGAGCGGGTCCAGACCGCCGTCATTGAACGCATGTACCCCGATCGGCAGATTGATTTCACTGGCGTCGAGGAAGCCTCGATACCCCGCGACTGGGGTTGGAACTTCATGGACTGCGACGGCTGGATCATCTTCGGGGATTGCGGACAAGGCGCCACCCCGCCCCTTCGTCCCACCGCTGTTCACGTTCGCGACCTGGCCGCTCGTTACGTTCCCCAGGCCTTTGCCCAGAACATTCACGACGTTTTCTGGACCCGGCAGTTGGAAGCCCTTCGCATGTGGCGACAAGCGCTCGCTGTGTGCGTTTCCGATGCTGCGACGCGAAGCGACGCCGCCGGTTACGGAGGCATCCGTGCGGATCGCCTGGTCACAACGCCGCGCCTGTTGCCGCCGGAAAACTCCGCCCCGGAGACGCCCCGAGGACCGCGCGAATTCACCCTGGTGTGGATGCCGCGAATGAACCCGGGCCATAATATTGAAGCAGCGCTGGAAGGCCTGCGGAAATTCCTGGCCGGCCGCGGGTCGCCGGCGCGTATCATCATCGCAGGCGACGACGCGCGGCGGTTCGACCCTGAAGAGGGCGATCCGGCGATGGCTGCGTTGCCTGCGCAGCTGAAGCGGCTGGCCGCGACGCTGGAGTATGAGACCTGCCTGTCCGAAGACGATCTTTGGGACGTCCTCGCGAATGCTGACGCCATCTGGTCAAGCGCCCTGGCGGACGGCGAGAACGACGGCTTGGCCTGGGCGGCGCGCGCCGGCCTCCCCTTTGTCGGAATGCGGTACCCGCAGAATGAGACGATGGCGCTTGAACTGGGTGTGAACGCCATTTTCCACGACGGGACGGGCGCGTCCGCCATAGCCCATGCCCTGACTGCGCGATCCCTGTCAGCACCTCGCTCCAAGCCTTCGAGGCGCGGTGACGAGGCCGGAGGATGGTCCGAGGTTGTCGAGCGCCTGTGGGGCGCGTCAAATGCCTGACGACGTCCGTATTATCGACGTCAAGTTCGGCGACAGCAGCCAGAATCTCTTTCAGTCCGAGGGCGCTGTTCGCTTCGCGGTGGAGGCAATCCAAGCGCTGGCGCGTTCACAAGGACATCACCTGCGCATCGCCTCGCCAGTGCACTGTCTGCCGTCCTTGCGCGGCCAACTCGACATCCTGCTGGGCGAGGAAGGCGTGTCCTGGAGCCTGACGGCGCAGGAGTTCGCCGGCGCAGCCAACGTCCAGCTTCTCGTTGAAACCGACCAAGGCGATGCTCGGCCTCAGCACGCCAAAGCGACGCTGACAGTCCGTTCGGGAAATTCCGAAGGCCCCGCCAGCCGCTCCAGTGCCGGCGTCCGCATCGCGGCAGCCTGGCACGCAGCGGACAAGAGCGACAGGAACGTCTCTGTCGTGAGGAATACCGCCTCGGATCTCGGTCCTCTGCTGAGCCTTGCAAAGGAAAGGCGACGGACGCCTGAAAGCCTGCGCCGGGCCGCCGGCCTGCTGCGATATCACGCGTCAATGACCGGACAGGATTACCTGGGAACCTTCCCGTTCGAGGAAGCCGAGTTCATCGTCGCCACGGGCGAAGACCTGCCGCTGGCCAATCTGGTGAGAGCGGGCGAGATGGCCGCACGACTGGTGAGACGCCACCGACAGAACGTGAAGCTGTTCACGTTCGCCGCGCCCGGCACAGGCCTGCTCACGCGCAGAGCCCAGGAAGAGAGCCTGACCCGGGACATCATCTCCATGCCGTCCCCGCCGCCCGATGTTCGCGCTGCGCTTCTGCATTGCGCTACAGCCGCAATCCATCCCGCCTTTCATGAAACCACATACGGCGCCTTCGGCTTCTTCGACGCCGCCAGCGTGGGCACCCCCTGCCTTATCGCCGACGGACCGCACACCCGCGAACTTCTAGAGGACGAGCCGAGCCTGGCGGATCTGGTGTTCGCCCCCTACCAGATCGACCAAATGCAACAATTGTACACCGCAGTCGCGCAGGATCGGGAACGCTACGTGAACCTGGCGACCGCAAGCCACGCGCGCGTTCTCCGCCGACGTTCCGGCGCGCGGGTCGCGAAAGCAATTGTCGAAGCCGCGAAAGCAGGCAGCAGCCGGAAATGACTCAGGAAACCCACAAAGACGAGGCCTTGCACAGCAACGGCCGAATTCCCGTTGGCGTCTGGACGGAGTTCCCCCCCGGCACCAAGTGGGCGAACGAAGGCATGTCGCGCTTGCTCGGTTTCCTCATCGAGGGCGTGGCGCTCGGCAAGAAGTATACTTTCCGTGTTGTCCTTGGCGACGGCGTTCGTGCGGCGGCGGAGGAAGATTTCGCTCAACTGGCCGCGACCAAGGGCCTGGACTACACCGTCCATTCTCCCAACGACCCCAGCATGCGTCCGGACGACTACGCTGCCTTGGCCAGGTTCGCGAATGCGAAAGTGCCGGTGCAGGGCTGGATATCCATGTTCCCGTACTTCAGGCACGCGCTCTCGCTCAACGCGCCGGTGGCGACCATCTTCCCGGACGGCATTCCCGCAGTTTTTCCAACGCCGGATCCTGCCGCCTGGGGCACTGGCGGCTACCTGGTGAACTGGCGCGACAACATCAGGACCATAATGGAGGGCTGCGATGGGGTGATTACCTTTTCGCGGCACGTCGCCAAGGATGAAGTCCAGAAGCTCTTCGGAATCCCCGCTTCAAAAATCAGCGTGGTGCATCATGCGCCCCCTGACCTGAAAGACCTGACCCCGTACGTTAGTCAGCGCCGCCGATCCCCGGCCAGCCTCGCCGCAGCTGGCGATATTCTGAGAGAGCACGCGCGCGAGCGCGGCTGGACCTACCTGATGGACTATCCGTTTGAAGAGGTCCCTTTCATCGCGGTTTCGACCCAGGATCGCGTGACCAAGAACATCCGCATGGTCGCCGAAACCGTGCGAAACCTCGTCCGCACCGAACGTTTCGACATGCGGCTGTTCATGACGACCCCGCTGCATTTCGGGAGGAAATGGACACCGCTGCCCGACTACGTGGAGCATGAGATGCTGATGCCCGACGTGGTTTCGATGCCTGAGCTGCCTCGCCCGGTTCACGCCGCCTTCTATCACTGCGCCGCCGTCGCCATTCACCCGGCCATCTTTGAGGGCGGTCACGGGACATTCCCCTACTTTGAGGCCGCGAGTGTCGGCACGCCTTGCCTGATGGCCAGGGGGCCGCACGTCCAGGAACTGGTGGACGACGAGCCGAGCCTGGATCCGTTTGTGTTCGACCCCAGCGATCGGCAGATGTTGGCTGACAAGATCAAGTACGTGCTGGCGAACCGTGAAGACGCTCTGGATGTCCAGGCCAGGGTCTATGATCGCCTCGGACAAAGGAGCTGGGCCGATGTAGCTGCGGGCTACGCCGAGGCCGCACTCAATCGCGCGCCCCCCGTTTCCTAAAAAACTAACCAGCGCCGCCTTCATACAGCCGCCTATGCAAAACACTGAAGGCGCACTAACAGGAGGTTCGCGAGGCAGGCGAGCATCTGAGGCAAGACCATAGAATGACTGCTCGATCTGAGAAGACCACAGGCCAGATGACGTCGCCCGCCCGGGCGCCGAGACCAGCGGGGCCAGCCGCCGAGGTCGACGGCCTGACTATCCAGGAGCTGACTGATCGCATCCGCGCGCTTGAAGCCGCGCGCGAGGAAAACGTCATTCGCATGGCCCGGGTCGTGGCTGAACGGGACGCCCTGGAGCGCGACGTGCAGTTGAATGCCGCGCGCTACCGACGCGAAAGTCGGCTCAACGCGGGGGTTTCCCTCCCTCAAGCGGCGGTCGTGAACAGGATCACGCGCCCTTCTCGTCCGGCCTCTCTGCCAGACCTTTCAGTCGCGGAGCCCTGCAGCAACGAAGAGTTCCGCCGTCTTCGAAACGAGATGAAGGCTGCGATGCAGTCACGTGACTGGGCTGCCGCAGTCGCGCTCGCTCCGGCAGTCATCCGATGCCGCCCGTCGCGACCGGCGTCGTGGATTCAGTACGGCAACGCCGCCAAGGAAGCGGGGGACATCGCCTTGGCCGAGCACGCCTACTTCCACGCCCTGGCGCTGGACGCAGGCAATCCCGACGTATGTGAACATCTCGGCCACCTCCTCCGGCTGCGCGGAGAGCTTGCCCTTGCAGCCGAAATTTTCCGGGGCGGACTGGTCGCCGCGCCCTGGGCGTCGGTGCTACGCGACAAGCTTGCCGATATGAACCAACCCGCTCCGCCCATGCTGGACCGTCGCCCCGCGAAGCCCCGCCGCAAGATGGCCCGCTGGTGGTTCAAGCGCCTCACCGCCGGAGCCAGCAGCGCCGCTCTCGCCGGCAGGTGGAGCCAGGCCGCCGCGCGGTACAGAGTCCTGACACGGCTATATCCGGCTGAAACCCGGCTTCACATCCAACTCGGTCACGCACTGAAAGAGCAGGGCAAACTGCATGAAGCCGAAGCAAGCTATCGCCGCGCCCTCGCGCTGCAACCGCTGAACAATGACGCCTGGCTTCACCTCGGCCACGCCCTCAAACTGCTGGGGCGCATGACCGAGGCGCAGGCGGCCTATCATGCAGCGCTTCGCCTGTATCCAGAGAACGCCGCAGCGGAAATGGAACTCCGCGCGCTCGACGGAGACCGGTGATCACCATGGTGTCCACTTGGGGCAGGCATGCCCGCATTATCGGCGCGTTGATGATGCGGGAAACCGTCACGCGATATGGCCGTCAGGGATTGGGCCTCGCATGGCTGGTAGGGGAGCCGCTGATCTTCTGCTTCGGCGTTCTCATCATGTGGACGGCGATCAAGCCTCCCTATGAACACGGGATCCGCATCGGCCCATTCATCATGTCGGGATATGTGTGCCTTCTTTTGTTGAGGCACCTCATCACGGCCAATATGAACGCGCTTCAGGCGAACATCGGTCTCCTATATCATCGACAGATCAAACCTCTGCACATCTACATTTCCCGGTGCGTGCTGGAGTTCGCGAGCAACACGCTCGCATTCATCGTGGTCTATGCCGTGTTGGTGACGCTCAACCAGGTCGGCATGCCGGGAGATCCCCTGAGCCTGTATGCGGGATGGCTCCTGCTGGGTTGGATGGGTAGCGGCCTGGCGCTGGTGTTTGCCGGCCTGGCGCTTCAGTTCGAACTCTTCGAGCGGATTTCGGGTGTCCTGCAGTACGCGATGATCCCCGCTTCGGGCGTCTTCGTCATGGCCGCTTGGCTCCCCGAGAACTACCGCAATGTCCTGATGAAGATTCCCATGCCTCACGCAGTCGAAATGGTCAGGGGGGGCGTCTTTGGCGACACAGTGCAAACCTTCCACGATCCGGCCTATGCTATGGCCTGGTCCGCAATTTTTACCTTCACCGGGCTGATTCTGATCGCGCGGGCCAAGCGCCACGTCGAAGTCGAATGATCGCCGGACGCCGGAGCAAAGTCTTAAACGAATGAGTGATGCAAAGCTTACCTACCTCGGTCCGGGCGAGACGCCCCAGCCCCAGGTCACGGAACCTTTGTGGCGCAAGGTCTGGAGCCGAACGCCCAAATCATTCCTGATCGTCGTCTGCATCCCGATGCTGCTGGCGATGCTGTATTATTACGTCGTCGCGTCTCCGATCTATGTGTCGGAAGCGAAGTTCATTGTAAGGCAGACCGAACGACAAACACCGTCTTCCATCGGTCTGGTGCTTCAGAACGTCGGCATCTCCAGCAGCACGACCGACTCTTATGTCGTGCACGAATACATCAAGTCACATGCCGCCGTTCAGGATATGACCAAGCGGCTGGACCTGGCCAAGGCCCTGTCGCCCGCGGGCTCCGATTTTCTGACGCGTTATCCCAGACCCTGGGAGCGCTCCTCGACTGATGGCCTGCACGAAGGCTTCAACCGCTTCGTATCTGTTAGACATGACTCGGGAACGGGCATGTCGACCTTGAAGGTGCGCGCTTTCAACCCAAGGGATGCGCAGCTTATCGCTAACGAGCTTCTCAAAGGCGGGGAGCAGGTTGTGAATCGCCTCAACACCCGCGCCAACCAGGGTGCGATCGACGAAGCCGAAAAGAACCTGGCCGAAGCGGAAGCCAAGCTGGCACAGGCTCAAACGGTGCTGTCCGACTTCCGCAATCGAGAGAGGATCATCGATCCTGCGCGATCGGCGGGTGAAGGCTCGGAAATGGTGGGTGAGCTGATGGCCACCATCGCCGAAATGAAGGCGGAACGTGCGCAAATCGCGCAACAGGCGCCGCAGAGTCCCCTGCTGGCGACCCTGGACAGCCGTATCGCGGCCTACCAGCAACAGGTCGAGGCCGAGCGCAGCAAGCTGGCCGGCGACATGACCTCTCTTGCCCCGAAGATGGCGATCTACGAGTCGCTTTCGCTGGATCGGGAGTATGCGAGCCGCGCCCTGACTTCAGCGCGTGCGGCTCTGGATTCCGCACGCACGGACGGACGTCGGCAGAAGCTGTACCTTGAGGAAGTGGTGCCCCCCAACCTTCCCAGCGATCCCAGTCTTCCGAACCGCGAGCGAGCCCTGCTCACCATTCTCGCCACACTTCTGCTGATCTACGGCGTCGGTTGGCTGATTGTGGCGGGTATCCGGGAACATCAACTGGGATGACGATGGCGACCACCAAGGCCGCGCCGCAGGTCGCAGCCAGTCCTGCCGGCCTGGAAGTGCGGGATCTGGCCAAGATTTTTCCGGGGGGGCACGGCAAGGCGCTTTTTCGCAATCTGTCGTTCGACGTCGCATTTGGAGAACACCTGGCCTTGCTCGGGCGCAACGGCCAGGGAAAGTCGACCTTGCTCAAGATCCTGGGAGGCATAGTCCCGATCGAAGAAGGCCGGATTAACTGGAACATGTCGCCGTCCTGGCCTCTCGGCTTCGGCGGCGGCTTCCAGGGCAGCCTGAGCGGTCTGGACAACATCCGGTTTCATGCGCGGATATACGACAAGCCCTTCAACGACCTGCTTGCCCAAGTCGACGACTTTGCCGAACTCGGCGCCGCCCTTCGGCAACCGGTCAAGCACTACTCATCGGGCATGCGCGCCCGCCTCGCCTTCGGCCTTTCGATCGCGATCGAGTTCGATTGCTATATGATCGACGAAGTCGTTGCGGTCGGCGACGCCCGGTTTTCCGCCAAGTGCCATGACGAGCTCTTTGTCGGGCGCGGCGAGCGGTCGTTCATCATCGCCTCACACGACATGTCCCTTATTCGGCAGACCTGCACCAAGGCTGCGGTGATTGAGGGCGGGAATGTGAAATTTTTCGACGATGTCGAGCACGCCATCGACATCTACACCTGGTTACGGACGCCCTAGACGCGCCCGATCCACATTCCCTCGAGAACAAACTCGCCCACAAAGGCCGGATGGGTCAGTATCAACCTCGCTTCGCACGCGTCGACATCCGGCCATTCATGCTCGATCTCGGCGAGATAGACGCCCGGGCTCTCACATGCGGCGTTAAGCAGGGACGAAGCCTTCAGACTTCCCCATTCTATTCTGAAGGCTGATCCCGCTGCCTGCTCGTCGATCCGGAAGCGCAGACGCAACCGCCACCGCCCCCGGCTGAGGGCCAAGTGCGGGCCCCAGGCCAGGACGCGCGCCGGCCCTGTCAAATCGATGCGGCCCTGATCGGTTGAAGAACCCGCGAACCGCAAGAGGTGGCTCGAGATCTCGACGTCCTCCGCCATCGTTCGCCTGTGGTGGAAAGCCAGCATGGAGGGAAACGCGGTTTCATCGGCGACCGCGGCCCCCAGCCGCCCCTCCATCAGAGCCGACAGCGCATTCAGCGGCGCCTCGCCGGTTTCGGGAACCGCGCTGCCGTCCAGGGTGATGGTCGGCCAGGACGCATCAGCCGCAAACGCCAGAGCCCGTGCAACATCCTGAACACGAATGGCTTCGAAGTGCGGATCCTGATCCTCGATCCAATGCGGGGGAGCGATGAACACCCAGCGATCCGGCTCAAAGGCCAGGGCTTCGCCGACAATGGTCGTGACGAAGAACTCCGTCGTCGCCATCACGGTCAGACCCAGGGGCAGATCTCGCCATGTCGAAGACAGGTCGCCGGGCAGCAACAGCACCGCAACCCTGATCTTGTTCATGTCGCCCATGTCGAGCTTGGGGTTCAATTGCGCCAGCATCACAGTACGCCAACAGCCTTGTAAACATTTGACAGGCGCGCGCGATAGGCGCCCTCGCTGAAGTCCTGGGCCCTTACGCGTCCCTTGGCCGCAAGATCCGCCCGCAAGTCCGCATCCATGTCGAGAGCCGTAATGCCGTCCCGGATCCGGTCGATATCGGTGGGGTCCACCTTCAAGGCTGCATCCGCAGCGACTTCGGGCAGCGATCCCCCCGTCGACGTCAGAACCGGCGTGCCCGCCCACATGGATTCCAACAAGGGCAGACCGAACCCTTCATAGAGAGAGGGGAAAAGGGTCGCCTTGGCGCCCCGCACGACCGACCGAAGCACGTCCCCGGGCAGATAGTCGAGGTACCGAACGGTCTGATCCTTGCCGTGTCGGACCAGTTCGTTGAGCAAGGCAGTCTCGCTTTCCGCCAGCCACTGCCGGCCGGCCACAACCACGAGAGGGGTCTGCGATCGCGACGCCACGTAGGCCTGAACCAGACGCCCCAGATTCTTCTTCGGCTCTATCGCGCCATAGAAAAGGAAATAGTTCTTCCACTCGAGACCCAGCACCCCTTCCACGGTTCGAAGCGCCTCGGCCTCATCGACCTCGCCCACATCGGGCAGCACCGCCTGATAAGTCGCCGTAACCCGCCCCGGTTCCACCCCCATGATATTGACCAGATCAGCTCGGGTTGTTTCGGAAACGGTTACAATATGATCCGCCCGATCAGTCAGGACGCGCAACATATCATAATAGGACTTTTTATCATCAAGCGTGGTGCTCGGAAGCATCAACGGGATCAGGTCATGGACTGTATAAATATTCGGAATATTCGGCGCCCAGCACGGGATAGGGCAAGTCCAGTGCATGACCTCAGGAGAATGAACCCCTTCTTCGGCACAAAACTTCACGGGCACAGGACGACGGTATTGGCGGAATGAACGTCCAGCTATATTGAAAAGTTCAGTTGACGACCAAATAACGTCAGCCTGAGGAGACTGACTCATCGTTTCCGGCCAATAAATGCTTCCCGATATAGGCACCGGGTGTGCGTCGCGGCCGTACCTGGAAAGCACAGTGGTGGCCGCGCGCTTGAGACCCTTCTTCTGCCGTCCACCCGCCTGCGCATCCACAAGCGCAATTTCGTTAAGCAGCGGCTCTCTGGAACGTCCGGCATTGGGCCCATACAGAACATGGCCAGACAGGCCAAGACCTTGGATACTGCGAAGCAGGTTGCGGCCATAAACCTGGATGCCGCTTCCCTTGGCCAGCGCCAGATTCCAACCATCTATGCATACACTGGGCATTTCGCACTCCGAACATCGCGCGCCTCGCAATAGAGGTTTCGGCCCGCCCCATCAAACCGCATTCACCGCAACGCCTGCTTTAAACAGCCGGCCAGCTCCGCCGGCGGCCCGGGAAAAGCCCTCCCCATCGTCGCCAGCTTTGATGCTTGCCAACGTACGAGATACTCAACATGCTTGCCCAGCCGACGGCGGAAAGCAAAGGCGCGCCCCGCCCCCACTGCGGCAGCGGCACGCCACATCCTTCCATCCAGAGAAAATTATGAACGATACAAGTAAAATTAGCAATAAAACTGCACGAGTGGCCATCGGGCTCTATGGAGCGGGAGGCTTTGCCAAAGAAGTTATGCCGCTTGTAAGCGAATATACACAAAAAAGAAAATTTAATAACGCCGAGATTGTTTTCGATGTATTTTTCGTTGAAAAAAATCCATCCGAGACAGAACTCAACGGGCATAGGGTGATTTCAGAGGAAGATTTTTTCAACGGCGAGCACGACGAAAGACTATTCAATATAGCTATTGGAAACTCGAAACTTCGAGAAAAAATAGCCAACGAATGCATCGCGCGTGGAGCAAAACCTCTCTCCCTGCAATCCCTTCACTCCGTGACGTATGACTGCAACGACATCGGCCACGGCGAGATCCTCTGTGCGCACACGACCGTCACGTCAAATGTGAAAATTGGCAAATTTTTCCATGCCAACCTCTACTCCTATATCGCACACGACTGCATCATCGGTGATTTCGTAACATTTGGACCAAACGTCCATTGCAACGGCAATGTCACGATACATGATCACGCGTATATCGGCACGGGCGCCATCATCAGAGATGGAACCCCGTCCAATCCGATCGTCATCGGCGAAGGCGCAATTGTGGGCATGGGTGCCGTCGTCACGAAAAGCGTCGCGCCATTCACGACTGTCATCGGCAGCCCTGCCAGGCCTCTCGTAAAGGCCTAAGCCAGGCCTCCTCGGCGTCGGATACGGCGTCATCAGCCTTGACGGCCGATGACGCCCTTATCAGCCGCTACAGGTTCAACAGCGCCGGGTCGCCGCCCTGGGCCGCGATGTTGACGCTGATGGCCTTTTCGGCGGCGTAGCGGATCAGGCTGTTGGGGCCGCCGGCTTTCGGACCGGTGCCGGATAGGCCCTCGCCGCCGAAGGGCTGCACGCCGACGACGGCGCCGATGATCGAGCGGTTCACATAGACGTTGCCGGCCGGGACCAGACGCACGACCTCGTCGGCGAAGGCTTCGATGCGGCTGTGAACGCCCAGCGTCAGGCCGTAGCCGCGCGCGGCCAGCTTGGCGGCGACCGACTTCAGGTCCTTCGAGTCATAGCGATAGACGTGCAGGATAGGGCCGAAGACCTCCCGCTCGAGGAAGTCGGGGGTGGGGATCTCGGCGATGGTCGGGGCGAACAGGTCGCCCTTGTCAGCGCCCGCCGGAAGTTCGGCGCGAGCGACGATCTTGGCGTCCTTGGACAGACGCGCGACGTGGGCTTCCAGGTTGGCGCGGCTCTCGGCGTCGATGACCGGGCCGATGTCGGTCCTGGGGTCGGTAGGGTCGCCGATGACCTGGGTCGCCAGCGCGCCCTTCAGGCCCTCGATCAGGGCGTCGGCGGCTTCCTTGGGCGCGTAGAGGATGCGCAGAGCCGAGCAGCGCTGACCGGCCGAACCGAAGGCAGACAGGATGACGTCGTCGATGACCTGTTCCTTCAGCGCCGTGGTGTCCACGAACATGGCGTTCAGGCCGCCGGTCTCGGCGATGAAGGGAATGATGGCGCCGGGACGCGCGGCCAGACCACGGTTGATGGCGCTGGCGGTGTCGGTGCCGCCGGTGAAGGCCACGCCGTCGATGCCCGGATGGTTGGTGAGCGCCGCGCCGACCACCTCGCCGCGACCGGGGACCAGAGCCAGCAGGTCAGGGTTCAGACCGGCCTTGTAGAAGAGGCGGACGGCCTCGGCGGCGATCAGCGGGGTCTGCTCGGCGGGCTTGGCCACCACGGCGTTGCCGGCGGCCAAGGCCGCGGCGATCTGGCCGGTGAAGATGGCCAGGGGGAAGTTCCACGGGCTGATGGCGGCGAAGACGCCGCGGCCGTGCAGGACCAGTTCATTGGTCTCGCCGGTCGGGCCCTTCAGCGTCTGGCGGCCGCCGAAGTCGCGTTCGGCCAGCAGGGCGTAGTAGCGGCAGAAGTCGGCGGCTTCGCGCACCTCGGCCACGCCGTCGTTCAGCGTCTTGCCCGCTTCACGCGACAAGAGGGCGACCAGACGGTCCATGTCGGCTTCCAGCACGTCAGCCATGGCGCGCAGGACCGGGGCGCGACCGGCGCCGCCGATGCGGTCCCAGGCGACCTGGGCGTTGGCGGCGACCATGACGGCGGCGTCCACGTCCTCGACCGAAGCTTCAGACACATGACCCAGGACCTGCGAGCGGTCGAAGGGATTGGTGACGTCCTGCGGATTGACGCCGGCCTTCAGCTTGCCGCCGATGATGGGGCCCGACGTCAGCTTCTCGCTGTCCACGCGCTCCAGGGCCTTGGCGTGGCGCTCACGGTCGGCGGCCTGGGAGTAGTCGCGGCCGAGGGAGTTCTGGCGATCGCCGTAGATGTTCATGGGAACCGGAATCCTGGGGTGACGGTCGGGCTGGGCCTCGACGGCGGTGATGGGGTCGGCGGCGACGGCGGTCGCCGGAACGCGCTCGTCCAGCAGGGCGTGAACGAAGGAGGAGTTGGCGCCGTTTTCCAGCAGGCGGCGCACCAGATAGGGCAGCAGCTCTTCGTGACCGCCGACGGGGGCGTAGGCGCGGACGATGACCTGCTCGTCGGCCCAGGCCTCGTGCGCGGCGTCATAGAGGGCCTCGCCCATGCCGTGCAGACGCTGGTGCTCGATGGTGACGTTGCGATCGCGGGCCATGCGCCGCACCGCCGCCAGGGTGTGGGCGTTGTGGGTGGCGAACTGGGCGTAGATATAGGGCGAGGCCTCGATCAGGGCCTTGGCGCAGACCAGATAGTTGAGGTCGGTCGCCGGCTTGGTGGTGAAGACCGGATAGTCGGTGCGGCCGTTGACCTGGGCCAGCTTGATCTCGGTGTCCCAATAGGCGCCCTTGACCAGACGCACCATCAGGCGGCGGCCCGAGGACCTGGCCAGTTCGGCCAGCTTCTGCACCGTTTCGGTCGTGCGCTTCTGATAGGCCTGAACGGCCAGGCCCAGACCCTTCCAGTCGCCCAGCTCCGGCTCGCGGGCCAGCCGCTCCAGCAGCTTCAGCGACAGGGCCAGACGGTCGGCTTCCTCGGCGTCGATGGTGTAGTTGATGTCGTATTTGGCGGCGATCAGGGCCAGACGCAGGATGCGAGGATAGAGTTCTTCCCAGACGCGGTCTTCCTGCACCGCCTGATAGCGCGGTGAAAGGGCCGACAGCTTGACCGAGACGCCGTGGCCGGCCTCCGGCCCCTGGCCCTTGGCGGTCTTGCCCACGGCCTCGATGGCGTCGGCGTAGATCTTTTCATAGCGTTCGGCGTCGGCGGTCGTGCGGGCGCCCTCGCCCAGCATGTCGAAGCTGCACAGCCAGCCTTCGCGGTCAGAGCGCTTCAGCGCCGCCTCGATGGTGCGGCCGACGACGAACTGCTCGCCCATGATCTTGACGGCGGTGGCCACGGCCTGACGGATGACCGGCTCGCCCAGACGCCCGGCGATGCGCTTGAGGAAGCCCGACAGGTCGGACTTGGCTTCCTCGTCCACGTCGACCAGCTTGCCGGTCAGCATCAGGCCCCAGGTCGAGGCGTTGACGAACAGGCTGTCCGACTGCCCCATGTGCGAGGCCCAGTCGGCCGAGCCGATCTTCTCGGCGATCAGGCGGTCGCGGGTGTCGGCGTCGGGCGTGCGCAGCAGGGCTTCGGCCAGGCACATCAGGGCCAGACCCTCGCGGGTCCCCAGCGAAAACTCCTGCAGGAAGCTTTCGACCACGCCCTGCTTCTTCTGGCTGGCGCGGGCGTGATCGACCAGGGCCACGGCGTCACGGAAGACGTCGGCGCGCTCGGCCGTCGTCAGGCCGGGATCAGCCAGCAGGTCCGCCACCACGGCGCGCTCGTCGCGGAACTTGTTCCGGTCCAGGTCGTCCCAGTGCTTCAGGTCGTTCGGCGTCATCATCTCACCCTGGGATCAAACCCTTCGATTTACGGCGTATATGGCGGACTTGTGCGAATGTGCATTGTATGATGACGGACTGGACCAGAGATCCTTCGGCAATCAGGCTCATTCGCCATGCAAATTCTTGACGATACCGACCGCCGGTTGCTGCGCGTCCTGCAGATCGACGGCCGCATCTCCAACGCAGAACTGGCGCGAAGGTGCAATCTGTCGCCCGCCGCCTGCTTCGAACGGGTCAAGCGGTTGAAGGACCGCAAGGTCATCACCGGCTACGCCGCCCTGATCGACCCGGCCAGCGCCGACCGCGCCCTGCTGATCTTCATCGAGGTGCTGCTGGACCGCACCACGGGCGACGTCTTCGACGCCTTCGCCGACGCCGTGCGCCGCCAGCCTGAAGTGCTGGAGTGCCACATGGTCGCCGGCGGCTTCGACTATCTGATCAAGGCGCGGGTGGCCGACATGGACGCCTATCGCGTCTTCCTCGGCGACATCCTGGTGCGGATGCCGGGCGTGCGCGAAACGCGAACCTACGCCGTTCTCGAAGAGGTGAAGTCGACGACGGTCCTGCCGCTGTAGCGAAGCTTACGACCTGCCGCTCTTCTCACGCGCCAGCACCGGACGCTCCCTGGCGACCACCAGATCGCAGGGCAGCAGATCCAAAAGTTCACTGGCTTCTACGTGCGCCAGGTCGTCGCTCTTCGTAATCTTCCAGAACAGGAAGCCACGGCCCGTCAGCCAGGAAATGAACTCGTCCGGCTGGACCCTTGAGCGCATCTGGAGCAGGTCCCATTCAATGCAAAGCACTATGTCCGGCCTGTCCAGGAGCTTCTCACCCCCACGAAGGATCAAAGGTTCAGAACCTTCTGCATCGATGCGGATAAGCTTGATGTCGGCCAGCTCAAGATCATCGAGCCGAACGCCTTCAACCTCGATGATCTCGGTATCAGCGCCCAGCGCGCCATCCCAGACATAGAGATGGCCTCCGCCTGCGAACTGCCGAGATACCGCAAAGCGAAGACGCCCAGCCACGTCCGTCACAGCCTGCTGCCGAATATCGACCCTGCCGCCGTAGCCGTTCATTCGCACTGACCGACGGGAAAGGGCAGCCAACCTTGGATTGGCTTCAAAGGTCGTCACAGACCCTGTCGCCCCAACCTTCTGGGCCAGACCTAGGGTATAATAGCCGACATGACCTCCAACCTCGAGCACATGGTCGCCCGGTTGGACCAGGCTAAGGACCACATTCCTCACGTTCGCCTCCCACTCGCCATGGGCGATCAGGTGTGAGCACACACTCTCCTCTAGGGGATCGACGTAGATGAAGTGCCCGCATCTCAGACGCGTAAGCGCTATAGATTCGCCGAGGTAATAGTACGGCCGCGTAGCGGCCAACTGCCTTCCGAGCCTCTTGCGACGCCCTCCGAAAAGCTGCGAAATGTATCTCATAGCGACCTCTCACAGCGACGTGATGGCTCGGTTTTTGCGCCACAGCCAAGCTGGCGCAGGCTAGTCCACATAACGCGCATCCAAACAAGCCTGAAGCGCTGTTTTAAGAAACTCCAAAGCGGTCTGATCCGGCACGTTTGGCGACAGTCTCGGTGAACGACACACACCGAGATCGGAAACCTGTCTCGCCTTCGTCATGCGAAACGTCTAGAACTTCCAGTTCAGCGAAACGGCCCGGGGCCCACTCGATTTCAATGCGCATCGTCCTGGTCACCGACGCCTGGGAGCCTCAGGTCAACGGCGTCGTCCGCACCCTGACCCG
>DAIOID010000059.1:10832-18150 GCA_036744355.1 Brevundimonas sp. | reverse complement strand
TGGAGCGACAGGAGGCCTTGCTGGCCCGGCGCAACTGCTCGTGCAGTTCGTCTTCGATATTGACGATGCCCATGAGCGATCCTGAGTATATGTTTCGTATATGAAACATATACTGGCCTGTCTTGAAGGGCAAGCTCGCGCGGTGATCCGCCTGCGGGGCCTCGGCCGCTTCAGACTTCGAACACGCGATAGGACTTGTCGCCCAGGGTGGGAACGGTGCGAGGGTCTGCCAGGGGCTCTGGTCGCCGGGATCGGCGTCTTCTGGCGGACGGAAGGTTTACAGCCACGCTGTACCTCTTCGAGATTGGAACGTATCATGAACGAATGGCGCGTATCGAACTTCGACGAAAGCTCTCCATCCTGTCCGATGCGGCCAAGTATGACGCCTCGTGCGCATCCTCCGGCGCGCCTAGACGCAACTCCCTCGATGGCAAGGGCGTGGGCTCGACCGAGGGCATGGGCATCTGCCACGCCTATACGCCGGACGGGCGCTGCGTCAGCCTGCTGAAGATACTGCTGACCAACTTCTGCATCTACGACTGCGTCTACTGCATCAATCGGTCGTCCTCGAACGTCGAACGGGCGCGGTTCACGGTCGACGAGGTCGTCGACCTGACGCTGGCCTTCTACAAGCGCAACTATATCGAGGGACTGTTCCTCTCTTCCGGCGTCGTCCGCTCGGGGGACTATACGATGGAGCAGCTGGTCGAGGTTGCGCGCCGCCTGCGCGAGGATCACGACTTTCGAGGCTATATCCACCTCAAGCTGATCCCCGAAGCGGACGAACGGCTGGTGGCTCTGGCGGGACGCTACGCCGACCGTCTGTCGGCCAATATAGAGCTGCCGCGCGACGAGGCCCTGGGGCGGCTGGCGCCCGAAAAGGACGCCCGCCTGATCCGCAAGACCATGGGACAGGTAAGGCTGAGGCTGGAAGCGGCCAGGCCCGAAAAGAGGGATCGGGTCCGCCCGCCGGCTTTTGCGCCTGCGGGCCAGTCGACCCAGCTGATTGTCGGGGCGGACGGGGCGCCGGACACGGAAATCCTGGACCGAAGCGCCTCTCTCTATGGCGGCTACGGCCTGCGCCGGGTCTATTATTCGGCCTTCAGCCCCATTCCCGACAGCTCCAGCATCCTGCCGCTGTCGAAACCCCCGCTCATGCGCGAGCATCGCCTCTATCAGGCCGACTGGCTGATGCGCTTTTACGGCTTCACCGCGCCCGAGATCGGGGAGGGGGCGTCGGAGGGCATGCTGGATCTGGCGGTCGATCCCAAGCTGGCCTGGGCGTTGAAGCGGCGCGACGTCTTTCCGACAGACGTCAATCTGGCCGCCCGCGAAGATCTGTTGCGCGTGCCGGGGCTGGGGGTGAAGGCGGTGGATCGCATCCTGTCGGTCCGGCGCTATCGCACCCTGCGGCTGGAGGATGTGGCGCGTCTGACGCGTTCCATAGACAAGGTGCGCCCCTGGATCGTCGCCCTCGACTGGACGCCCGGAGGATTGACGGACGCCGCTGATCTTCGCGCCCGATTGGCCCCGAACCGCGCGCCGGAACAGTTGAGCCTGTTCTGATGCGCACCATCAGCCTGGAGAACGAGACGGACTTCGTCGGATGGAAGGCGGCCGCGCGCCGGCTGCGCATGGGCGGGGTCGAGCCCGCCAGCGTCCGCTTTGTCATGGCCGGTTCTTTCCAGGGCGGGCTTTTCGACGCGGATGGAGAGGCGAGCGCGGTCGCCGTGAACCACGCCTTCGTCGTCCCCCGGGCCTTCATGGAAACGGCAGGCGACCTGATCCTGCATCGCGCGCCGGATCGGTTCGACCTGATGTACCGTTTGCTGTGGCGACTGCGGGACGAGCCCGATCTGATGCGGGTGGTTTCTGATCCCGATGTCGCCGCCGCGGCCGAACGGGTAAAGAACGTGCGCCGCGCCAGCCACAAGATGAAGGCCTTCGTCCGTTTTCGCGAGACAAGGGATGCGCAAGGCGACCTCTGGGTCGCCTGGTTTGAGCCGGCGCATCGCGTGCTGGAGAAGACCGCCCCGTTCTTTGCGCGACGCTACAGCACAATGCGGTGGACCATTCTCACGCCGGACGGGAGCGCTCACTGGGACGGGGACAGACTCGCCTTTGGCCCGCCCGGACGACAGGAGGAGGCGCCGCAAGACGACGAGGTCGAGGAGTTCTGGCGCACCTACTACGCCTCGACCTTCAATCCTGCGCGTCTGCGCACGCGCATGATGCAGTCGGAGATGCCGAAGCGGTACTGGAAGAACCTGCCCGAGGCGTCTCTGATTCCCGAACTGGTGGCCTCTGCGGCGACCCGCACCGCGGTCATGGTCTCCGAACCTTCGCCCCTTCCCAATGAGAAGTTCCGGCGCCTGCGCCCGCCGACCGTGGATCGGACTGCGACCGATGAGCTTGTCGTTTCGGAACCGGCGGACCTGGAGCGAGGCGTGCAGAACTGCCGTCGCTGCCCCCTGTGGCGGGATGCGACCCAGGGCGTCTGCGCACAGGGACCGCGCGAGGCGCAACTGATGATTGTCGGCGAGCAGCCGGGCGATCATGAAGACCTGGCGGGACAGCCTTTCGTGGGGCCGGCCGGTCAGGTTCTCGACGCCGCCCTGGCCGAAGCGGGCGTCGATCGCGCAGGGGTCTACCTGACCAATGCGGTCAAGCACTTCAAGCATGAGCCGCGCGGCAAGCGCCGCCTGCACAGGACGCCCGGCGCGGGCGAGGTCCAAGCTTGCCGTTGGTGGCTCGATCAGGAACGAAGACTCGTCAAACCGCGGCTCATCCTCGCCATGGGCGCGACCGCGGGCCTGGCGGTCCTGGGACGAAAGCCCTCCATCCTGTCGGAGCGGGGCGCAGTGATTGAAACGCCGGATGGCGCGCGCGTTCTGCTGACGCTCCATCCCGCCTTTGTCTTGCGAGCGCCCGACCCTGAAGCGCGTCGCCGCGCCCATAAGACACTCGTCGAAGATCTCAGGATGGCCTGGAAAGAAGCGGAGCTGGCTTGATCCGGTCCTTGCAAGGGGGCGGGCTCTGGGTCGGATCCTGGTGTTCTCCACAGGCCAGCAGGCCGTAGGCGAACTTGACGTCCAGATCGGATGGTCCTCCTCGTTCGAACCGCAGGGGCCCGGCGAGTGACCTGGGACGGCGATAATGCGCAGCCGCTGTTCGACCCAGTGATGGTCATGTTTCATGACGAAGTCGTACGCCGACCGGCCGTGCCGGGCCGGCTCGCCGGCCTGGTGAGAGCGTTAGACCGATTGGCCGGATGCCCCGGTTCGGTTAAGTTGGTCACATGACCCAGAAACGACTCTTCCATACGGTCGCCGATCAGATCCTTCAGCTCATCGCGGATGAGGGGTATGGGCCCGGCGCCAAGCTGCCCGGCGAACGTGAACTGGCCGAGATGTTCGGTGTCAGCCGGGTGACCGTGCGTGAAGCCGAGGTGGCCCTGCAGGCCCAAGGCAAGTTGTCGATCAAGACCGGCTCTGGGGTCTTCGTCTGCTCTGCGCCGCAGAGGGCGGACGCTCTGCCGACTGTCAGTCCCTTTGAGGTCACCGAGGCGCGATCGCTCTTCGAGTCCGAGGCTGCGGCGCTGGCGGCTTCGGTCATTACGGACGAGGCTCTGGCGCGGCTAGACTATCTGGTGGAGGCCATGGGCGGGACGAATCCCGAGCTCGATCCCGACGCCGCTGACCGCGAGTTCCATCGGCTCATCGCCGCCTCGGCCAATAACGCGGCGGTTCTGCACACCATTGAGACGCTGTGGCGCATGCGCACGGAGCAGCCCGCGGTCAGCGCCGCTCATCAGGCGGTCTGCGAGATCGATGATTCGTCGCGGGTCGAGGAGCACGCGGCTATCCTCAATGCCTTGAAGGCGCGCGACCCTGCGGCGGCGCGGCGCGCGATGCGTACCCATTTCAACCGGTTGTTGTCGGCCATGCTGGACGCCAGCGCCGCCTCGGCCCTTGAGGCGCTGGAGCGTCAGGTGGCGGCCAGCCGAGAGCGCTTCCTGATCAGTACACATTCAGTCTAGACCAACTGGTCTGGTAATTTATTCGATTTTATCAAACCAAGTGGTTGCCTTCGGCGGCCTCCCTGATAGCTTTCCCTCACGGCTTCGAAGCTGCGAACAGGTCCGCGTCCAAGCGGGCGGAGGGGGAGGCGATCATGTTGTCGAGATTGGCGCTTGCGGCCGCCTTGCTGTGGGCCGGAGCTGCGTCCGCCCAGACGTCAACCCTGGTGGCCACGCCGGCGGAGTATCAACGGGCCCTGCGCGACGTCAGGCCCGGCGACACCATTGTTCTGAAGGACGGGGTGTGGCGCGACTTTCAGATTCTGTTCGAGGGCGAGGGCAGGCCGGGTCGGCCGATCACCCTGACGGCGGAAACGCCGGGCGGTGTGGTGCTGTCGGGCCAGTCCAACCTCAGGCTGGCGGGGCGCCAGCTGGTGGTGTCCAATCTGGTCTTCCGCGACGGCTGGTCGCCGACGGGGGAGGTGGTGTCCTTCCGGCGCTTTAAGGAGCATCGCGCTGTCGACAGTCGCGTCACCGGCCTGGTGATCGACGGCTACAACAAGCCGGATCGGGCCACCTCGGACAATTGGGTGGCGCTGTATGGCCACGACAACCGCTTCGACCACAACCATCTGGTCGGCAAGAACAATGTCGGGACCACGCTTGTTGTCGTGCGCGACGAGCAGCAGGGTCTCGATAACCGCCACCGCATCGACCACAACTACTTCGGCCCGCGCCCCAATCTGGGCTCCAACGGCGGCGAGACCCTGCGCGTCGGCACCAGCGCCGACTCGCTGTCGGCCTCTAACACCGTGGTCGAGAACAACTGGTTTGAGGGCGCTGACGGCGAGGTCGAGATCGTCTCGAACAAGTCGGGCGGCAACACCTATCGCGGCAACGTCTTCTATCACTCGCGCGGGTCCATGGTCCTGCGCCACGGCGACGGCAACCTGGTCGAGAACAATGTCTTCATCGGCGGGGGCAAGCCGCACACCGGCGGCGTGCGTGTCATCAACCGCAACCAGACGGTGCGGAACAACTATATGGAGGGGATCACCGGCGACGGCTTCACCGCCGCGCTGAGCGTGATGCACGGCGTCCCGGATTCCCCGATCAACCGCTACCATCAGGTCGTCGACGCGGTGATCGAGAACAACACCATCATCGGCGCCCGCAGCCTCTTTCTGGGCGCGGGGATGGACGCCGAGCGCTCGGCCCCGCCGATCAACAGCCGGTTCGCGCGCAATCTGATCGTCAATGTTGACGGGCGCGATCCGATGCGGAGGCTGGGCGACCTGTCGGGCGTCGAATTCACGGACAATGTCCAGGAACGCGATGTCGCCATGGTGCGCGGCGTCAACGGCCTGCTGGTCCCCGAGATCCCTCGAGGCGCAGGCGCTTCGCCCGATCTGGCCATGATCCCGCGCGAGGCGACGGGTGTGGCCTGGTATTCCAAGGATGTTCAAGCCGTCCGCCTGGATCAGGGCGTCGAGATCGCCGTGGGTCCGGCCGAGGGCGCGCTGGAGGCCGCCGTCGCCGCGGCCCGGCCGGGCGATATTCTGGTGCTGGCGCCAGGCCGCTATGCGGTCGACCGGACCCTGACGGTCAGCGCGCCGCTGACGCTGCGCAGGTCGAGGCAGGGGCGGGTCGAGATCGCATTCTCCCGGCCTTCCCTGTTCGAGGTTGCCAAGGGCGGCTCGCTGAAACTGGCGGGCCTGTCGGTGACCGGCGTGGACGCCCCGGACGAGACCGGCAACGCCGTGATCCGCGTGGCGCCCGGCTCCAGCGCCGCCAACTTCGATCTGGTGCTCGAGGACGTCGAGGTCCGCGACCTGACGGTCAATCGCGGCTTCAGCGTGATCGCCCTGGGCAAGGGCGTCATGGCCGACCGCGTGCTGCTGCGCGACGTGCGGGTGGACAATATCACGGGCTCGGTGATCTCGGCCGCCGCCGAAACGGATGATCGCGGCACCTACAACGCCGAACTGGTGCAGGTCGAAGGCGGCGCCTTCAGCCGCATCGGCGGCGCGGTCGTCGACCTCTATCGCGGCGGCACGGACGAGAGCACCTTCGGACCGCGCCTGGTGATCAAGGGGGCGAGCTTCGACCGGGTCGGCTCGGCCGAACGGCCGTCTCTCCTGATGCGGGGCGTCCAGCACGCCGAACTGGTCGACAACACCCTGACGGACAGCGGCGCGATCAGCTTCTCCCACCGCGTCGGCGAGCCCGTGCTGGCCGTGGCCGGGAACCGCCTGGTCCGCACGCCCGAGATGCAAACCGACATCGCGCCCACCGCGGCGAAGGAGGAATTCTGATGCTGCGCGCCCTGCCTCTGACGGCTCTTCTTCTCGCCGGCGGCGCCCTGAGCGCCCAGGCGGCGACCGCCCCCCTCGCGCAAACCTCGGTCTCGACCGAGACCGCGCCGGTGCTGACCACGTCCCAGGAGTGGCAGCGGATGGCCGAGGCGGGCTCCGCCTATCCCCTGTTCGCCGTCGAGCGCGCGCGGGTCGAGAGCCTGGTCCGCGCCGCCATGGCCCAGGGCGTGAACGTGCCCACGCCGCGCGATCCCGGCGGCGGTTTCACCCACGAGCAGCACAAGCGAAACTATCAGGCCATCTACAACGCCGGGGCCCTGTATCGCCTGACGGGCGACAAGGCCTACGCCGACTATGCGCGCGACCTGCTGCTGGAATACGCCAAACTCTATCCGGCGCTGGGCGCGCATCCGGCGGGCCGAGGGCAGATCCCGGGCCGCCTGTTCTGGCAGACGCTGAACGACTCGGTCTGGCTAGTCTATTCGATCCAGGGCTACGACGCGATCCGCGAGGCCCTGACTCCCGAGGAGCGCCGCCGCATCGATGACGACGTCTTCCGTCGCATGGCCAGCTTCCTGTCCGCGGAGACGCCTGAGAACTTCGAGCGCATCCACAACCACGCCACCTGGGCCGTCGCAGGCGTCGGCATGACCGGCTACGTGCTGCGGGATCGCGACCTGTCCGACAAGGCGCTGACGGGGCTGAAGAAGGACGGTTCGGCCGGCTTCCTGACCCAGATCGACCAGCTCTTTTCGCCCGACGGCTATTACGAAGAGGGGCCCTATTACCAGCGCTACGCCCTGGCGCCCTTCATCATCTTCGCCGGGGCCATTGATCGGAACGAGCCGGGACGCGGCATTTTCCAGCGCCGTAACGGCGTCCTGCTCAAGGCCGTGGATACGCTGATCCAGTCCAGCTACGGCGGCTATTTCATCCCGGTCAACGACGCCATCCTCGACAAGGGGCTGGACACCGAGGAACTGGT
>DAIOID010000059.1:6891-10732 GCA_036744355.1 Brevundimonas sp. | reverse complement strand
ACGCAGATCGTCTCGGCGCGTCAGGAGGGGGCCTATGAGGGCGTGACGTTCACGCGCACCCAGGCCCTGGTCGAGCACCCGGAGCTGGAGCGGCCGGTCGTCATCGACCTGCTGCGCGTCTCTGGCGAGCGCCCGGCGCGCTACGACCTGCCGCTGCACTACAACGGCCACATCATGAAGCTGGGCTTCGAGGCTGAACGCGCGGTGGCGGCACGGCCGGTTCTCGGCGCGGCCGACGGCTATCAGCACCTGTGGGTCGACGCCGTTTCCCCGCCATCGCTGGACAGCCGCAGCCTGACCTGGCTGCTGGATGGCCGTTTCTACACCTGGCGCTTCGCCTCGAACGTGCCGGCCCAGGCCATCCTAGCCGAGAGCGGGGCCAACGACCCGGACTTCAACCTGCGGCGCGAGCCGGCCCTGATCCTGCGAGCCGATGCCCAGAAGGACGCGACCTTCGTCGGCGTGCTCGAGCCGCACGGCCGCTACGACGGCCGGGCCGAGACCGTGGTCGGCGCCGACAGCGCCATCCGTGACCTGCGCAGCATCCGGGGCGCCGACGCCGAGGTGGTCGTCATGACCCTCGCCTCGGGCAAGACGGTGGTTCTGGGCGTGGCCGACGATCCGTCGCCCCGCGCCGCCCACGCCGTCACGGCGAACGGCCGGACCTGGCGTTGGACCGGGCCCTGGGCGCGACTGGATCAATAGAGAGGCCGGCGCCGCGCGCGACCGGCCCGACAAGGGGAGGACCAGACATGCAAAAGAGATCCGCCGTCCGGTGGGCCATCATCGCCATGATCGCCGTGGCCACGGTGATCAACTACATCGACCGCAACGCCCTGGCGGTGATGTGGCCCGAGATCGCCGGCGAGATCGGCGCGACCAAGGAGGACTACGCCCTTCTGGTCACCATCTTCATGCTCTTCTACGCGGCGGGCCAATTCGCCTTCGGGCGTTTGTTCGACCGCATCGGCACGCGTCTGGGTTTCGCCTGGTCGATCGGCCTGTGGTCGATCTCGATCGCCTTGCACGCCACGGCCAGCAGCATCGCCTCTTTCAGCATTTTCCGCGCCATGCTGGGCGTCAGCGAAGCGGGCGCCTGGCCCGGTGCGGTCAAGGCCAACGCCGAATGGTTCCCGCCCAAGGAGCGCGCCTTCGCCCAAGGCATCTTCAACGCCGGGGCCTCGATCGGCGCCATCGTCTCGGCGCCGCTGATCGCCTTGCTCTTTTTATCGTTGGGTTGGAAGGGCACCTTCCTGCTGGTCGGCGCCCTGGGCTTCATCTGGGTGCTGCCCTGGCTGGTGATCTATCGCGCGGGGCCGGACAAGCATCCGTGGGTCAACGCCGCGGAGCGCGCCCTGATCCTGGACGCTCCCGCCGAGGCGGCAGAGGCACCCGAAGCCGAGCCTGCCAAGGCGCCCAGCCTGAAGCAGATGATGTCGCACCGGCAGAGCTGGGGCATCGTCCTGGCCCGCTTCTTCCTCGATCCGATCTGGTGGCTGTTCGTCTCCTGGCTGCCGATCTATCTGGCCGAGACCTTCTCCTTCGACATCAAGCAGATCGGCATCTTCGCCTGGGTGCCCTTCGTCGGCGCCATGCTGGGCAGCCTGTTCGGCGGCTGGCTGTCGGGGCGTCTGATCGCCTCGGGCCGCTCGGTCGACCGTGCTCGCAAATGGGTCATCACCCTGGGCTGTCTGATCATGGCGCCCGCCCTGCTGGGCGCCGTTCTCGCCAATGATCCCACCGTGGCCGTGCTGACCATCGCCGCCGTCCTGTTCGGCTTCCAGGTCGCCATCGGCAACATCCAGACGCTGCCCGGCGACGTCTTCCACGGCAAGTCGGTCGGCTCTTTGGCGGGCGTCGGCGGCATGGCGGCCGTGGCCGGGACCCTGATCACCACCTGGCTGGTGCCGGTCATGACCAAGGTCTCCTACGCCCCGATCTTCATCCTCGTAGCCGCGCTCGTGCCGCTGTGCCTGGTCGCGATCTGGGTCGTGACCGGCCGCATCGAGAAGGTCGACGTTCCGTCGGCGCGCGGCTGATCCCTTTCACTCATCACTTTGCTTTCCAAGGACCAAGAGCGAGATGAAACTCAACAACAAGGTGGCCATCGTCACGGGCGGCGGGCGCGATATCGGACGCCAGGTGTCGCTGAAGCTGGCCGCTGAAGGCGCCAAGGTCGTGGTCAACTATGCGAACGACGTCGCCAGCGCGGAAGAGACGCTGCGCATGATCGAGGCGGCGGGCGGAACCGCCGTGCTGCACCGCGCCGACGTCACCACGCCCGAGGGCGTGACCGGCCTCGTGACTGCGGCCCAGGCGGCCTTCGGTCCGGCCATCGACATCCTGATCAACACCGCCGGCGGCATGGTGGCGCGCAAGCCGCTGCTGGAGATCGACGACGCCTTCTACGACAAGGTCATGGACGTGAACTTCCGCTCGGTCTTCCTGACCACGCGCGCGGTGGTGCCGCACATGTCGGCGGGCGCGGCCATCGTGAACTTCGCCTCTCTGGCGGGGCGCGACGGCGGCGGTCCCGGCGCCTCGCTCTATGCGACCTCGAAGGCGGCGGTCATGACCTTCACCCGCGCCATGGCCAAGGAGCTGGGTCCCAAGGGAATCCGCGTCAACGCCCTGTGCTGCGGCATGATCTCGACCCGCTTCCACGACGACTTCACCAAGCCCGAGGTGCGCCAGGCCGTGGCCAACGGCACGCCGCTGCGCCGCGAAGGCCGGCCGGAGGAGGCCGCCGACGTCGCCGTTTTCCTGGCCTCGGACGCCGCAGGCTTCATGACCGGGGCCAACGTCGACGTGAACGGCGGAACCTACTTTTCCTAAGGCATGAGGCGAGCGATGGCGGGCGATCCTTTCTCACGACGCAGAATGGTTAGGGGGGGGCTGGCGGCCCTGACCGCCGGTCTGTGCGTGGCGCTGGGGGCGCCCGCCGTCGCCCAGGTCTGGGTTCCTGCCTGGCTCGCCTCGCCCATGCCGTGGCGGAACGAGATCGCCGCTAACGGCGCGCCGCCGCTGCTGACCGACGTCACCCTGCGACAGGATCTGCTGATGGCGTCGGCGGCGACGGCGGTGCGTGTCCGCTTCAGCAACGAACTGGGTGAGACGCCGCTGGCCATCGGCCGGGCCGAGGCGGGCCTGAAAGGTGAAGCCTCGCGACCCCTGCGGTTTAGCGGCGCGTCCCATGTGGCCATTCCGCCCGGCGGCTTCGCGCTCAGCGACCCGCTGACCGTGGCCGTCCCGGCCTATGCCGAGCTGACCGTCAGCGCCTACCTGCCCGAAGAGACGCGGCCCGCCGTCCGGCTCGGCCCCGTGCGGATCGCTGCGGGGGACGACGCGCCTGCCGACGACGCGCCGCTGTTGCGCGGGCAGGGCGTAGTCTCGGCCGTGCTGGCCGAGCGGTCGACGGCGCCCGCCGCCGTCATCGTCGCCGTCGGGGATTCCATCACCGAGGGCGGCTCGACCACCCTGGGCGCCCACCGCGCCTGGCCCCACCAGTTGGGTCGCCGCCTGGAAGCGGCCTGCCCTGGCGCCTTCGTGGTGGTGAACGCCGGTATCGGCGGCAATATGGTGGCCTCGGACGGCCGCTCGCCCGCGCTTGTCTCACGGTTGGAGCGGGACGTTCTGGCCATGCCCGGCGTGACCCATGTGGTGCTGATGGCCGGCCTCAACGACGTGCGTCAGAAAGGGCCCGCGCGCGACCGTCCCGGCGCCGACGTGGACGAGGTCGCCGCCGGATACCGGCAGGCGGCGCAGGTGCTGCAGTCCCGTCACATCAAGGTGGTCGGCGGAGTGCTGACGCCTATCCTGGCCTCGCCCGTGGCCGAGCCCG
>DAIOID010000059.1:0-6791 GCA_036744355.1 Brevundimonas sp. | reverse complement strand
GAGCGCGGCCTCGGCTCAGGTGTGGAGCCCCGTCTGGACCGCCTCGCCCGCGCCCGACCGCAAGGACGGCACGCCCGAGGCCCCCGTGCAGTTCGCGGGACAGACCGTTCGTCAGGACATGCGCCTGGGCGCCTCGGTGCGCGCGTTGCGGCTGCGCGTCAGCAACGAACTGGGGGATGCGCCGCTGCGCTTGGCCGACATGCGGCTGAGCCTGCAGGGCGAGGCGGGGACGGCGCCGGTTCTCTTTGACGGGCGCAGCGAGGTGGTGATCCCGGTCGGCTCCGTCCTGGTCAGCGACCCGGTCGCCCTGCAGGCCCCGGCCTTTTCCCAGGTTTCGGTCAGCCTGCGCTTCCCCGAGCCGACCCGCCCCGCCGTGCGCCGCACGGTGGTGCGGATAGGGCAGGGCGAGGCGACGCCCGGTGATGATGTCGCCCTGGACTACCGCCAGAACGTGATCTCCGCCGTCTATGGCGAACGCGAGACGGCGCCGACGGTTGTGGTCGCCTTCGGCGACTCCATCACCGAGGGGGCGACGGCCACCCTGGGCGCAGAGCGAGACTGGCCCAGCGTCCTGGCGCGCCGTTTCGAGGCGACCTGTCCCGGGCGGTTCGTCGTGCTCAATCAGGGCATCAGCGGCAACAAGTTGCTGGACCACGGTCGGTCCCATTCGGGCCTGGCGCGTCTGGACCGGGACCTCCTGGCCCTGCCGCAGATCGACTACGTCATCCTGCTGGAAGGCATCAACGACATCCGGCACGGGGGCGACCCCGCCAAGCCGGGCCGCAACGCGGCGGACATGATCCAGGGCTATCGCCAGTTTGTCGCCCGCTTGCACGATCACGGGGTGAAGGTGGTCGCCGGAACCCTGACGCCGTTCAAGGGCTCGGAGCGCTATGATGCGCCGTCGTCCGAGGCGCGTCGGACCCTCAACGCCTTCATCCGCGACGGCGGCGCCTTTTACGGGGTCGTGGACTTTGACGCGGCCGTGCGCGATCCGGCCGATCCCGAGGCCTTCCGTTCGGGCGCCGCGCATCCCGACATGCTCCATCCTAATGACGAGGGGTATCGGCTGATGGCCGAGGCGGTCGATCTGTCGTTGTTCGGATGCGATGCGCGATGAGCGAAGCCGAGCGTTCGTGGGCGCTGCCTGTCGGCGGCGCCAAGCGGTGGGATCTGGCCGCTCTCGGCGAGGTGATGCTGCGCTTCGATCCCGGTGAGGGGCGGATCCGCAGCGCTCGCGCCTTCGATGTCTGGGAGGGCGGGGGCGAGTACAATGTCGCGCGTGGGCTCAGCCGGACTTTCCGGCGGCCCACGGCGGTGCTGACGGCCCTGCCGCGCAACCCGCTGGGGGCGCTGGCCGAAAGCCTCATCGCCCGGGCGCGCGTGGATGTCGGCCCCATCGTCTGGCGCGATTACGACGGCGTCGGGCGTGAGGCGCGGATGGGGCTTAACTTCACCGAGCGAGGCTTCGGCGTTCGCCCGCCTCAGGGCGTGTCGGACCGGGCGCATTCGGCGGCCTCGGCGCTCGACCCCCAGGCGTTCGACTGGGACGAGGTCCTGGGCGCGACCGGGGCGCACTGGCTGCATACCGGCGGGGTCTTTGCGGCCCTGTCGGCCGAGACGGCGCAGACGGCCCTGGCGGCCGTGCGCGCGGCGCGGCGTCTCGGCGTGACCGTGTCCTATGATCTGAACTATCGCGAGAGCCTGTGGCGCAGCCATTCCGACCCGGAGGCCCTGCGCGCGGTCAATCGGGCGATCGTGGCCGAATGCGACCTGGTCTTCGCCGACGACCGGGGGCTGGCCGCCTGCCTGGGCCTGATCAGCGAAGAGGTCGGGCGGCGGGCCTGGCCGACCGACCCGGGGCCGGCGTCGAAGGCGGCCGAGATGGCCTTCGACGCCTTTCCGCAGCTAAGGGGCGTGGCCTATACCCTGCGCGATCCCAAGAGCGCCACCGTCAACGGCTGGCAGGGCGTCTTCCACGAGCGGGACGAGCGATACGTCTCCATGGCTCGACCGGACCTCGAAATTCTGGACCGTGTCGGCGGCGGCGACGCCTTCGCCTCGGGCCTCATCCACGGGCTCATGGCTGGCGAGAGCGCCCAGCAGGCTGTGGAGCTGGCGGCCGCCCATGGGGCCCTGGCCATGACCACGCCCGGCGACAACGCCGAGACGGACCTGGCCGAGATCGAGGCTCTGATCCGGGGCGAGCGGGGCGGTCGGCGTTGAATATACCAATTGGTATGCAAAAAGATTTCTATCTGGTCTGAAAATGAGTTGACAGATGGGTAGGGCCAATCCAGCGTTCGGCTAATAAGAAAATCGCCTGGGAGGCACGTAATGAGACCATTTGGGGGTGGCGGAATTCGCGCGAGTTCCGACAAGCGTTTGACAAGCATTCTGCTGACGACCACGGCGCTCATGATCGCCTGTCCGGCTTTCGCGCAGAGCGCTGACCCGGGGCAGGACACGGCAGGCGCCGCCACAGAGGTTGACGAAATCATCGTCACCGGCATCCGCGCCTCGCTTCAGAACGCGCTCTCGCAGAAGCGCAACGCCGACAATCTGGTCGAGGTCATCGAGGCCGAGGACATCGGCAAGCTGCCTGACCAGAACCTGGCCGAGGTGCTCGAGAACGTTACCGGCATCCAGATCACCCGCGAGGCGGGCGTCGGCCGCGGCGTGCAGATCCGCGGCACGGACGCGAACCGGGTCGAGATCAACGGCGTCTCCACGGTCGGGTCCGGTTCGGGTCGCTCCGGCATCAGCTTCGACGACCTGGCGGCCTCGATGATCAGTTCGGTTCAGGTCATCAAGGTCCCCGAGGCCAAGACCATCGAAGGTTCGGTGGGCGGCACCATCAACCTGCGGACCATTCGTCCGCTGGATCTGAAAGAGCCCCTGATCGCCTTCCGCGCGCAGTCGGAATACAGTGACCTGTCCGACACCCTGACCCCTCGCTATTCGGGCACGATGGGCAAGCGCTGGGACACAGACTTCGGCGAGTTCGGCCTGGTCGGCAGCTTCAGCTACGCCGAGCAGGATGTGGCCGCCTTCCGCCCGCGCGTTGACCGCGACGCCGTCGTTACGCCGAATTCGGGCCGCGCCAGCGCCGAGGCCTTCCCCTTCCTGCGCATCCAGTTCTTCAACCAGGACCTGGATAATTTCGAGTACGAGACCAAGAACTTCTCAGGTTCGGCGGAATGGAAGCCGCGAGACAATCTGAAGTTCTATTTCGACATGACGCTGAACGATCAGCAGCGCGCCGAGCAGAGTTCGACGGTCCAGATTTCGACCGTGTCGGACAACGGCGTGGTCGACAACACGACGAACACCTCGTTCGAGACGGTCAATCTGGGCAAGGTCCAGGGGCCGAACGGCACCATCAACCTGGGCTCGGTCCAGGCCGTCCAGTCGGGCGTCATCCTGCCGCGCACGAACGGCAATCTGGCGCCCTATCTGCGCACCACCAGCGACACGGGCTCGCGCCTGACCGAGAGCCAGGTGTTTGCCCTGGGCGGCGAGTGGCATCACGATCGCCTGTCGCTCAGCGGCCAAGCGTCGCTGTCGACCTCGGACTCGGTGCTGCCGAGCTTCAACACGACGCTGGAATTCGTCAACCCGAACGGGCCCCAGCCGGTCCAGGGCGTGTCCCTGGCCAATGGCGTGCCGATCGAATTCGATCTGCGCGGCGGGACGCTGCAGTTCGGCATCGCCCAGGGGCAGGCTTCGACGCCTACTGCGGCTCAACTGCTCGATCCGGCCAACTATCGCCTGCAGCAGGTGGCCCAGGGCCGCAGCGTCCGCGAGAACGAGGAGAAGGCGTTCCGCCTTGACGCCTCTTACGCCACGGACGGCATCCTGCCCTTCATCACCTCGATCGACGCCGGTCTGCGCTGGAACGAGACGAGCGCGCTGAATGACAACGTCACCGGGACGACGAACTTCACCAACGTCACCTCGTCCTTCTTCCGGCCGAGCGGCGATCGCTTCTCCGACCTGCTGATCGCGGGTCCGAACAACTTCAACGCGGCCGATGATCGACGCCTGTATTTCTCGGACTTCCTGATCATCGACGGCGCACGCGCCTTCCGCGATCCCGCGGGAACCCTGGCGGGCCTTAACGCGGCCATTGCTGCCAGCAACGCGGCCAACGGTTCGAACATCCCGCTGATCGGCACGCCGACCTCGCAGGCCAGCGCCTTCTTCGAAATCATCGAAGACACCAGCACGGCCTACCTGCAGGCCAATTTCGACACCGAGGCCTTCGGCGTGCCGATGCGCGGCAACGCCGGCGTCCGCTATGTCAGCACAGATCTGAGCTCGGTCGGCAACACCATCGCCAGCGGCGGGATCTCGACCCGGGAGGTGCACGACACCTCCTATGAGTTCTGGCTGCCGCGCTTCAACCTGGTCGCCGAACCGCGCGAGGACGTGATCGTCCGCGCCGGCGTCGCCCGTGACATCCGTCGTCCTGACTTCAACCGACTGTCGTCCTCGGTGACCTTCGCCACCAGCGAAAACACCGCGGTCAATCGCGGCAACCCGGACCTCCAGCCCGAGACCGTCCTGTCGTTCGACCTCTCGGCCGAATACTACTTCGCCCCGTCCAGCCTGATCAGCCTGGGCGTCTTCCACAAGGTGCGCGACAATCTGTTCGCCACGGTTACCGAAAGCCCGCCGGACAACGCCGTGAACGGCGTGGTCAATCGCAGCCGGGATCCGTCCTGCCCGGGCGGCGGCGTCTACAACCCGATCGCCATCATCAACGTCAACCACCCGGACAAGGGCCAGTCGGGCATCTGCGTGCCGCTGACCTCGACCTTCAACGTGGACGGCGAGACGACCCAGACGGGCATCGAGGCAGCGTTCCAGTATGACCTGTCCCAGTGGGAAGACCGCCTGGGCTGGATGTCCGGCTTTGGCTTCATCGGCAACTTCACCTATCAGAAGACCGGCGGAAACGTCGCCAGCTACCGGACCATCGGTCTGACGCGGAACACCACCCGGGACCTGGGTTTCGATCCTCTGCCCCAGGACCTCGTCGAGCTCGAGAACCTGTCCAAGTACTCGTACAACGCGACGCTCTTCTATGAGCGGGGCGGGCTGAGCGCCCGGATGCGCTATACGTGGCGGTCCGACTTCATCAACACCGAAGCCTTCACCTCGGCCTTCGACGTTCCGCGTGTCAGCGATGATCGCGGGCAGCTCAACGCCAGCGTCAACTACGAGTTCAATCGTTGGGCCACCATCGGCATCGAGGCGATCAACCTCACCCGGGAAGACGCCAACGAGTACTGCATCAATGACGATGCGCTGCTCTGCTACAACGGCCTGACCGATCGCCGGATTGTCGCGGGCCTCAGCGTTCGCTTCTGACTTTCCGATAAGCAGGACAGCAACAGGTCGCGCCATGCGACCTGTTCTGATCCCAAAAGCCCCGCCAGCTTCGCTTGCGGGGCTTTCTGCGATCTGGGCCGGCAGCGTCGCCAATTCCGTGTGCGTGCCAGACGTAGCCGCAGGAGCTGATGTGGGAGGCGCTGTGGGCAAAGCACGCCAGGACGGGCGATGCTCTGGCGCGCGGATCGACGGCCCGCTGGCGCGCTTCGCGATCAGAGCGAACGGTCAAAAGAAAAGGCCGCCGGGGAAACCCGGCGGCCTCTTTCGTCCAGACGGACCGCTCAGAACTTGAAGCTGGCCCGCAGCAGCAGAGTGTAGCGGACGTAGTCTTCAAGCAGCTCAGCGTCGCCGGTGATGGCCAGCATGCCCAACTCGTTGCCGACGTTCAGGCGGAAGCCGAGGATCGGTCCGCCGCCCTCGATGCTGGCAGGATCCAGGGTGAAGGCGTCGCCGCCCGAAGCGAAGCGGGCGATGGTGGTCCCGGCGTCGACCGAGAAGTTCTGACGCCAGCCGACGCGAACCTCGGGGCGAATCCAGCCGTTCTGACCGAAGCCGTAGCCGATGTTCACGGCGGCGACGCCAGAGAACATGTGGCCGTCGCGGTCGTCGATTTCGAGATCGAATCCGTCGCCGCCGCCCTTTTCAGTGCGGGCGTCTTCGCTCAGCGAGAAGTACTCGCCGTAGATTTCAGGACGGACGTTCAGGCGGCCGAAGTGACGCTCATAGGAGGCGCCCCCGGCGGCGGCTAGGGTGAAGCCGTGCCAGTCGGACTCGTTCTTCAGGTTGAGACCGTCGGCGACCAGCTTGCGGGTGGCGTTGAACGAGGCGTAACCGCCCGCCGCCCGGGCCCAGGTCGTCCAGTACTGACCTTGGGCGCGCCAGTAGAGGCCCAGCTCCAGCAGGTTGGCCGACAGGACTTCCTCTGCAGCAGCTTCGGGGTCTTCCAGGTCGGACGAGGTGAAGGCGGCCGAGAGGCCGATGGCGCCCATGCTGGTGCCGCGCTCGACGCCGCCGGCGACGCCGAAGCCTTCCGAGCGGAAGCCGTAGGAGTCGGTCTTGTCCTTGTCGGCGTAGAAGTTGATCTCCTGGACCCAGGCGCTGGTTTCGCCCGGCGCGGCCGAGGCGTTGCGGCCGGTCAGGGCGCGGGTGACGGCATCGACGCCGCTGGCCAGGGAGAGCAGGGGGCCGCCCGAGTGGTCGGGCAGCATCTGCTCGTAGATCTCGAAGAAGCCATCACGGCCGGTCTGGCCGAGGATGGCGTTGCGGATGGCTTCGTTCTGACCGAGCGCACCATAGATCGAGTCGTAGGCGGCGGATTCAACGCCGATCATGCCGGCTTCTTCGGCCGTGCGGCGGCGGGCGTCGACATAGATGTCGCCGGCGGCCGCATCGAC
>DAIOID010000058.1:0-18331 GCA_036744355.1 Brevundimonas sp. | reverse complement strand
TACGTTGACATCGTAGGGGTCACAGGTTCAATCCCTGTCGCGTCCACCATTCTTTCTCTTGGAAAATCAGGCAAATAACAATCCCCACTCTCTGGAGTGGTTATGATGGCGTTTCGCTAGTGGGGCACTAATGGGGCAAAATTGCTAAAACCAAATGGAACACACTGAAACAGCCTGAAACGGCTGCATGAGAGCTCATCAAGCCCTCCGCGAGCAACAGCTCAGCCTTTGATCACAGTAGAGGAACCTGAAACCGCCTAATCCGCGCCGATAAGCTCCTGAGCGCATTGATAAAAACGGCCACCAGGCAACCCAACCGATGCCCGCAGTCACCATATGGTCACCCCAGCGACGGAAATCGCAGCGATTTCCAGCACGCGATAGAGGCTACCAGAAACCAGCGGAAAAGTCGTCGCCAACGGCTGCAATGCGCCAGATGCAGAGAACCACGAAACCGCAGCAACTGGACCGCAAGCCACCGTCACCGAGCATGCGGAAACTTGCGAAACACTATCTGCTCCCATCCACCCTGCTTGCCCGAAAAGCTTGGGTCGGCTAAATTTAGAACGAGCGGACCGGGCCCCTCTGACGTCTGATGGCAGACGTGATGTCGGACCGCATCGAGTGATCTCGGTGCGCGACTACCCCTTCTGGTCGATCCCCCAAATCGCGCGCCGGGGTCATTCCTTGAACAAGGGGAGTCCCTATGGACCTGATGACTTTCTTCCTGACCGACTGGATGGGCAAGCCGGCTTGGATGTGGCTGGCCTTCATGGGCGTGGTCTTGGCGCTGCTGGTGCTCGACCTTGGCGTACTGCACCGCGACCAGCACGAGATCGGCGTGCGTGAGAGCCTCTTGTTATCCAGCATGTACATCGCCATCGCGCTCGTTTTCGGCGGCTGGGTCTGGTGGGAGCTGGGCAGCCAGTCGGGCATGGAATACCTGACCGGCTTCGCGATCGAAAAGTCGCTAGCGATGGACAACGTCTTCGTCATCGCCATGATCTTCGGCTACTTCGCCATTCCGAGGGCGCTCCAGCACCGAGTGCTTTTCTGGGGCATCTTGGGCGTAATCGTGCTCAGGGCCATCATGATCGGCGCGGGCGCGGCCCTGGTCAGCCAGTACGGCTGGGTGCTCTACGTCTTCGCCGCCTTCCTGATCTTTACCGGAATCAAGATGTTTTTCGCCGGCGATGGACATGCCGACGTAGGCGCCAACCCGCTGGTGAAGTGGATGCGCGGGCATCTGAGAATCACCGACCAACTGCACGGCCAGAGTTTCTTCGTGCGGAAGCCGCACCCCAAGACCGGACGCATGGTCCTCTGGGCCACGCCAATGTTCCTCGCACTGGTGATGATCGAGATCGCGGACGTGATTTTCGCTGTGGACTCGGTGCCGGCGATCTTCGCCATCACCACTGACCCCTACATCGTCTACACCTCGAACATCTTTGCCATCCTGGGGCTCAGGGCGCTCTATTTCGCGCTCGCCGCCATCATCCACCGCTTCGCCTATCTCAAGCAGGCGCTGGCTGCGCTGCTGGTGTTCATCGGCGGCAAGATCTTCGTGGCCGACCTCTTGGGCTGGGAGAAATTTCCCGCGGAATGGTCGCTGGCCATCACAGCCTTCATCTTGGCGGCGGGAGTGTTCTGGTCGCTCTGGAAAACGCGGAGTCAATCCTCTGAGGCCTCCTCGTGACGAGAGAGGGCCCGTCGATAATGGCGGCCCCTGAGCCCGCTCCGTGGCAGCCAAGACTGGTTGGGGCCCCTAATCGCAGTGTCTGCGCAGCGCCGATTTCTGAACTGCGCCGCTCAGCGCGGACCGAGACCCCGACCGATCTCAGCCTTGAGCCGACAGGGTGTTCGCCGCGCCGCCGGCCGCGCTGATCCGGGTCAGCGCCTGATAGAGGGCTGAGGCCGTGATCGGCTTGGGCAAGTGAAGGTCCGCGCCCGCCATGAGAGCGCGAACGACATGATCCTGCAAGGTGTTGGCGGTCAGCATGATGATCGGGGTCCGGCCCCGACCTTGCGCCGCCTCCAGATCCCGAATAGCCCGCGTCGCCGCCAGGCCGTCCATACGCGGCATCATCATGTCCATGAGGACGGCGTCGAAAGACGTGGTCCGGCAGGCTTCCACCGCCTGGACCCCGTCCTCGACCGCCGTCGTCGTGATGCCGGCGGCCGAAAGGATAAGCTCGGCCACCCGGCGATTGGTTTCACTGTCGTCGGCGACCAGAATGTGAGCGAAGCCCTGATTGCCCTGATCAGTCGTCACCGGCGTTTCTTTCTCGGGCGCGGGCCTGCCCTCGGCCAGCTTGATGTCGAACCAGAAGCTCGCTCCGGCGCCGGGCGCACCCCGACAATCTATGGAACCGCCCATGGCTTCCACCAATTCGCGGCAGATCGACAGGCCCAGGCCCGTACCGCCGTATCGACGATTGATGGCGCCGTCCGCCTGCTGGAAGCGTTCGAACAGGCTCTGGCGTTGCTCTTCCGAGAAGCCGATGCCCGTGTCCTGAACTTCGAAATGGAAGACGCCGCCCTCGCCCCGCGTAACACTGAGCGACACCGACCCCGCAGAGGTGAATTTGATGGCGTTGTTCAGCAGGTTGATGATCACCTGCCGCAGCCGCAGGGGATCGCCGACGACAAATCCGATCCCCTCATCGCAACGCAGCACGAGGTCGAGCCCCTTCTCGGAGGCCTTTAGCGCGCAGAGCTGGCAAGCCCGCTCAACCTCGGCAAACAGATCGAAGACGTCCTGGGCGATCTCGATCTCGCCGGACTCGATCCGCGCCAGATCCAGGATGTCACCGATCAGGCTTCGCAGTTGATCGGCGGATGTCTGGATGATCCCCGCCAGCTCCCTCTGATGATCGGACAGCGGCGTGTCCGCCAGCAGCTCCACCACCCCGATGACGCCGTTCAGGGGCGTGCGCAGTTCATGGCTCATGTTGGCCAGGAAGGCGCTCTTGGCGACGCTGGCGGCCTCGGCCTCGGTCTTGGAGCGGATCAACGCCGCCTTCTGCGCCTCTCGTTCAGAGATGTTGCGGATCGCCGCGCTGGTGCGCTTGACGCCGTTCTCATGCCAGACCGCCAGGGAGACCTCGACATTGATGATCGAGCCGTCCTTGCACCGGGCCGTCGCCTCGGCGCGGGCGCCGTCCAGGACGGCGCCGACGCTCTGAAAGCCCTGGCCCAGGGCGAGGGCCTGGATGGTCTGACAGGTCAGGCCGATGAGCTCTCCCGTCTGGCCCAGAGCTTCCGCCGCCGAATAACCGAACAGCCGCTGGGCGCCCGGGGACCAGTAGATGTAGCGATTATCCTCATCCGCCATGATGACCGCGTCCGCAGCCGCCTCAAGCGCGCGCTCCAGCGCCCGGTGTCTTTGACGCCCGGCCAGACGCTCGGCGGCGATCCGGCTCAGGTCCTGCAACAGACCCGCGATCTCGGCGTCAAAGCCTCGCGGTTCGGGCCCAATCAGACAGAGGCTGCCCACCGCCCGACCGTTCACCACCAGCGGCGCTCCGGCGTAGAAACGAATCGCCGGCGGTCCCAGGACCAGAGGATTGTCGTGGAACCGCGCGTCGAGGCGCGCGTCCGGCACCCACAGAACCTCATCGGGCTGAAGAATGGCGTGACCGCACAGCGCGACGGAGCGATCCGTCTGCATCAGATCCACGCCGCTTCGCGCCACAAAACGCTGATGGTCCTCATCCAGCAAGGAGATGAAGGCAGACGGCGCGCCTGAATGGCGACGAACAAGGTCGAGGATTCCGCAGAGCACGGAATCCTCCTGATACCCGTCGCGGCCCAGGGAGCGGACCATCGCCAGTCGCTCGACCTCGTCATGCGGCTTTTCAGGGATCAACATGCATACCTCACAAGCCTGACCCTTGCCGCCCTCGGCATTGCTCGCGGGTTAATCTGTGCATGGGCTACGGAAACCTACGTATTGATCGGCCTTCGCCTCTATTCGGCGCGCGCCGACCCTCGCGTCATCTCACGGCCGACGCCGCGATAAGGCAAAGGCAGACCCCCGAAGTCAGCCACAGACGAAGTCGGCCATACCAGTCGGGAAGGTCGCCCAGCCTGACGCATCTCAGGTCATAGGCCAGCAAGAGCAAGAAACCGGCGGCCAGCCCGACCAGACCGATTGGCGCCGGGGCGAACGCCATGCCCCAACCCCATAGAGCCGGCAGGACGCTGACCGCATAGGGCGACAGCCGAGCTTCGCTGCGCAACGTCGCGACGCCCCAGTGGACGCCGCCCATGAAGGACACAATGACCGCCCCATAGAGCCGAAGCGCGCTCGTGATTTGGTCGGAATCGCCCAGCCCGAACGCCAGAGCTCCCGTCAGGCCGGCAAAAGGCAGGACCCCGGACCAGCCCAGGATCATCGCCGGGCGCGGTGCCTGGGTCACGGCCTCGTGCTCCCACGTTCCAGACGACGAACCACCGTCTGCAGACGAGGACGAAGGCGCAGGAAACCCGTGTAGGCGAGCTCCAGAATTCCGACGAGAGGTCGGGTCCCCGCCAGTCGGCCCAGCCAGCTCAGGGCCGGAAGCTCGCGCCAGACGGCGGCGAAGGCGGCGGCTCCGTTGACGGTCCGGCCGTCCGACCCGCGCACATGGAACCGGCGCAGCAGGGCGTCGCGGTCCATGTCGCCGACATCGTGTCGCGTCACGTCGAGAAACGACAGGCGGCGGTGACGGTCCAGCCGCCGCATGACCCTGATTTCCCGAGTGCAGAGCGGGCATCCGCCGTCATAGTAGACGATCATGCCGGCGCCCGGCGCCTCTGTCCGATCATGAAGACGCGTCACGGTCTCGAAACTCCACAGGGTGCTTCGTCAGTTACGCGCCAGCCCGACCTCTGGATCAGCCGCCCCTGGCAGGGCGACGACTGTTCGCCCTCCGGTCCGAGCGTCAGTCCGCCGGCAGATGCTGGCGGATGGCCGCCATGGCGCAGCCTTCGTCGCCGGCCGCGCCGCCCGCGCCCGCCACGCCCAGGGCGCCGATGACCTGGCCGTCGAGGATCAGGGGCACGCCGCCGCCCAGAAGCAGCAGTTCGTCCAGGGTGTTGAGGTTCTGGGACGTCGGGTCATTGCGCGCCCGTTCGGCCATGACGCTGGTCGCGGTCTTGGTCGACAGCGCCGTATAGGCCTTGCGTTGCGCCGCCAGGGTGTTGTGCGGACCAACGAGGTCGTCGCGCTGCAAGGCGACCAGGTTGCCGCTGCGGTCGACCACCGCCGCCACCGCCGACCGGCCTTGGGCGTGGCAGGTGGACAGCACGCCGTCCAGCAGCCGGTTGGCCAGGTCCAGAGAGACGTCCTGACGAACCAGGACGCCCTTGGCCGCCGCCGGGGCGTCCTGCACCGGAGCCGCGCTGATGAAGGCGGCCGCTGCCAGAAGGGAGAGGGAAAAGGTCATTGTCTGGTCCTTTGAATCAGAGCGGCGGGCATGCCCCGCCATCAGGGTCAGGAATGAGGCAGATCGGCGCGACTCTCGTGTCCGACCACGTCATTGGAGATCAGCAGCCCGTCGCTGAGCATCAGGCGGCGGGTGCAGCGGGCGGCGACGCTCTCGTCATGGGTGCAGATCAGGAAGGTCGCCCCCTCCTCCCGGTTCACCTCGCGCATCAGGTCCAGCACGCGGTCGGCCGAGTCGCGATCCAGGTTGCCCGTGGGCTCGTCGGCGATGATCAGGTCGGGCTGGTTCATCAGGGCGCGGGCGATGGCGACGCGCTGCTTCTGGCCGCCCGAAAGACGTGTCGCCGGATAGTCGATGCGATCCTCAAGCCCCACCCGCGCCAGAAGGCCCCGCGCGCGGTCGCGCATCTGGCGCGAAATGCCCCCGGCGGGCGCGGCGGCGGGAAAGGCGACGTTCTCCATCGCGGTGAAGTCGGGCAGCAGATGATGAAACTGGAAGACGAAGCCCAGCCGCTCGTTGCGGAACCGCGCCCGCCGGGCCTCGGACAGGCCGTCCACGGCTTCGCCGCTGATAGACAGGGAGCCGGCCGACTGGCGCAGCAACAGGCCGATGATCGACAGCAGGGTCGACTTGCCCGACCCCGACGCCCCCAGAAGGGCGACCAGCTCGCCCCGGTCCAGATCCAGGTCGACGCCTTTGAGCACGCGGGTCTCTTCCTCCCCATTGCGGAAGACCTTTTCGATCCCCCGCGCTTGCAGAACGCGCGTCATTGCTGAATCGCCTCCAACGGATCGACCTTGGAGGCCGAACGGGCGGGCAGGATCGAGGCGATCACCGCCCCCAGGGTGGTCAGCACCAGGGCCGCGACATAGCCTCCCTGTTCCGGCGCGATGGGCAGGGCTGAGGTTCCGTCAGGCTTGACGATTCCCTGTAGCCAGAGACACAGGCCGTAGCCGCTGACGCAGCCGATCAGGGCGCCGACCAGCCCGATGATCAGGCCTTGCAGCAGGAAGACCCACAGGATGAAGCCGCCCGGCACGCCGAAGGCGCGCATGATGCCGACCTCGCCGCGCCGTCTGTAGGCGGACAGGACCAAGGCGCTGGCCACGCCGATGATGATGGAGATCAGCGAAAAGATCTGGATCAGGGTTCCGGTCTGCCCCTGTGCATTCAGCGCGTCCTCCAAGCTCAGGTTCTTTTCCTGCCAGGGCGTGGCGCGCAGCCCCGTCGCATCGGCCAGAAAACGCGCCACCGCGCGGGCGTCGTCCGGGTTCTTCAGCTTGACCTCGATATTGGTCACGCCTTCGGGCAGGACGAACAAGGGCCGCGCCGTCTGCAACGACATGAAGGCCACCCGTTCATCCAGGCTCTGCAGGCCGGTGCGGAACACGCCCTTCACCGTCAGTTGACGCTCCACGCCGCGGTCGGTCCGCAGCAGGATGGACTGCCCTGCGCTCAGGCCCAGATCCTCGGCCATGCGCACCCCGATCAACAGGCCGTCCGCGCCCAGATCGCCGTCGCCGCTGATGATCTTGGGCGTGATCTGCGAGATGGCGTCGATCCCCTGCGGGTCCACGCCCAGGATCGACACCGGCGACACCGCCTCGCTCTTCACCAGGAAGGCGCTGCCCGAGATCTGCGGGCTGATGGCCGAGACGGCGGGGTTGGCCCGCAGCAGTTGCACGATCATCGGCCAGTCGCGGATCTGCTTGCGCTGGAAGGTGGACACCAGGGCGACCGATTCCACCGGCAACTCCGGTCCCGCAAGAACCCGCGCCACGCGGGTCGGCGGTTCCAGACTGACATGGGCGCTGTCGCCCGTGACCTGATCGGTCAGCCGCACGGCCAGACCCGCGATCAGGGCGGTGATGAAGACGAACACCGTCACCCCCAGCGCCACCCCCGCGATCAGCAGCAGGGTCTGGCTGGGGTTGGACAGCAGATACCGCCGCGCAACCTTGAGGGCGAACACGGCCTCACCCGTCCGTCTTGGGCGCCACGGGTCGGACGCGGGCGCCGACCCGCGCCGAGGCGGGGTCCAGAACCACGCGATCGCCCGCCGCCAGGCCGCGCTCGATCAGGGCGTTGACCGTGGGCCAGCGCGCCACCACGACCGCGCGTTCGCGCACGATATCGTCGGCGTCGACCACATAGACCTTGGGCGCGGCGGTGGCGTCCGCCACGGCGCTGCGCGGCAGGACGACGGCGCCGGGTCGCTGACCGACGACGATGGTCACGTCGACCGAGCGACCGGGCGACAGGGCCTGGCCCGGATCGGGCGCCAGCTTCACCAGCCGGCCGCCCGTGGCCGCGTCGACTTGGGGCGAGACCTCGGTCACGCGGGCGGCGAATATCGTGGAGGTTCCAGACAGGGCCGCGCGGGCGGTCATGCTGGGACGGATGGCGTCGGCGTAGGCCTCCTCGACCTCGGCGCGGATTTCGACGCCGGCCGCCGATCCCAGTTCGAACAGGGTCTCGCCCGCGGCGACCACCTGGCCGTTGTCGATGGGCCGCACCAGCACCACCCCGCTCATCGGGGCGCGGATGGTGAACTCTCGCGCGCGTTCGGCGGAGGCGCGCACGGCCGCGGCGGCGGCGGCGACATTGGCCTCGGCCGCCTGCAGCGCGGTTCTGGCGGCGTCCAGCGCGGCCGGCGCGGCGAAACCCCGCTCGCTCAGCGTTCGGGTGCGCTCGTATTTCAGGCGGGCGTCGGCGGCCTCGGCGCGGGCGGCGCGTTCGCGGGCCAGATCGGCCTCGGTCTGGGCCTGCTCGACAGAGGCGAGGATGACGGCCAGGGGCGCGCCGGCGGCGACGCGGTCGCCGTCGTCATGCATCAGGCGCACCACCTGCCCCGGATTGGGCGACGCCACCTGGACCAGATCCATAGGCCGCGCCCGTCCCACCACCGAGAGGCCAAGCTCCACCGTCTGCGGCTTGACCGTCGCCACCGCCACCTCGGGCGGGCGACGCGACAGCACAGCCGCCGTCACGGCCAGTCCGACCAGGACGGCCGCGGCGAGGACGATGAACTGTTTTCGATTGGGCCGCATGAAGGGTCTCTGACGGTCGCGATCCGCGACGAAACGATCCTGGGGCGGTCGCTTTGGATCGGCAAGCCTGTGGACGCCGCGCGGCAGGCGGTCTGGCGCCCGAGAGGAAAGCCCCGGAGCCGGTTGGCGACTCCGGGGCCTGCACTCAGAAGGCGAACTTGGCCCGCAGGGTCACGGGCACATAGGTGCGGTCGCCGACGCCGTTGATCGACGCCAGTCCCAGACCGCCGATGGCGCTGTCGTCGTCGTTCAGGCTGGAGATGTAGCGGATCCCCGTCTCGGCCTGCACCGACACCCGGTCGTTGAAGGCGTAGGACAGACCGACGTCCAGACCCGCCGTAAAGTTGGTGGAGCTGTCATAAAAGGGGGCGTCGGCGATGGTGATGGCGGCGTCCGGGATCTCGAACGTGGCGTTGATCTTGTCGGTGAAGACCGCGCCCAGACGCCCGGCGACGTAGGGTTTGAGCGCGGCCGCGCCGAAGTACTGGCGATAGCCCGCTTCCAGGGCATAGGCCTTGTACTCGCCGAAGGTTCCGTACACCGGCAGGGTCGTGGCCAAGGCCGGCACGAAGGCGCCGCCCACCTGCACGCGGCCCTCGTCAGCCTGCATGTAGCGCACCGATCCGAAGACCTCGGCGTTATTGCTCATGCCATAGGCGAACTCAGCGCCCAGGTTCATGCCCTCGCCGTAGATGTCGTCGAAGCTGCGCGACTGGATGCGCAGTTCGGCGTTCACCCCGGCCAGATCGGGATTGAGCGGGCCAAGATCCGGCACAGCCGCCGTCGCCCCGCCATGCACGTCGCCGCCGGTCGGAAACTCAGCCCCGGCCTCGAGGCTGACGGTCCAGCGACCGGGGGCGGTTTGAGCCTGAGCTGCGCCTGCGGCCGAAAGCGCGACGACGGTGGAAAGCAAAATCGTCCTGAACATTCTTCATCCCTCTTTCATGACGTCGAAGACGCCCAGCCCGGCGCCCGCATTGAAGCAAGGCTCCGGTTACACGCCCTCGACAAGCCAACGTGACATCTCGCTGGCACATAAAACGAGCTGACCTTGCCAGACAGCGCCTGGTTTACGCGGCATGGCCGAAAGTGGATCAGGCCGCTGGCGAATTTCCGGATTAAGAGTCTCGCCGTGCGGAGCGCGGCCCTAGATCGCGACCGCCAGGGGCTGATCCGCCGTGATCCTGAAGCGCGCGATCAGATCGGTCAGTTCGGCGCAGTCGGCGCGCAGGCTCAGGCTGCCCGATTTCAACTGCTCGACCATGCCCGCGTTCTGGCGCGTCACCTGGTTCATGTCGGCGATGGCGCTGTCGACCTCGACCAGGCGATGCGCCTGATCGGCGGTTGAGCCCCGCACCTCGGTCATCAGGTCGCTGACCTCCCTGATGCCGGAATTGATGGCGGTCAGGGCTTCGCCCGACTGCCGCACAAGGGCCACGCCGTCATCGACCTTGGCGGTGCTGGAGGAGATCAGCAGCTTGATTTCCCGAGCCGAGTCCGCCGAGCGCTGCGCCAGGGCGCGCACCTCCGCCGCCACGACGGCGAAGCCGCGGCCGGCCTCCCCGGCGCGCGCGGCCTCGACCCCGGCGTTGAGGGCGAGCAGATTGGTCTGAAAGGCGATCTCGTCCATGACGCCGACAATCTCGCCGATGTGGCGTGACGCTCGTTCGATCTCTTCCATCGCGCCCACGGCCCGGCCCAGAACGGCGATGCCGCTTTCCGCCAGGGCGCGTGTCTGCACCACCACGTCGTCGGCGGCGCGTGCATTGTCGGTCGTCTGACGCACGGTCGCGGCGACCTGTTCCAGCGCGACGGTCGTCTTCTTCAGGCTTTCGTCCTGGCGCTCAGTGCGTCGCATCAGGTCTTCGGCCGAACCGCTGATGTCAATGGCCCCAGACTGCATCGCCCCCGCGCTGGACCGGATCACGCCCATGGCCGAATCCAGCGACGCGATCGCCTTGTTGAAGTTCGTGCGCAGCAGGCGATAGTTTTCGGGGAAGGGCGTCGTGATCAGATAGGTCAGATCACCCGCCGCCAGCGCCTCCAGCGCGCCGCCGGCGCCCGACACCGCCGCCGCCTGATTTTGCGCCGCCAGACGATCGCTCTCAGCGCGTCGCGCCCTCTCCTCTTCGGCGGCGGTCACGTCGGTCGCGAACTTGACGACCTTATAGGGCGCGCCACGCTCGTCGAGGATCGGATTGTAGGTGGCCTCGATGACGACGCGCCGGCCGCCCTTGCCGAACCGGGTGAACTTGTCGGCGATGAACTCACCCTTGTTCAGGCGCGCCCAGAAGGCGGCGTAGGCCGTCGAGCGCGCCTCGTCCTGATCCAGAAACATCCGGTGGTGACGGCCACGAACCTCTTCGAGTGCGTAGCCCAGCACGTTTAGAAAGTTCTGATTGGCGGTCAGGACATGGCCCTGAAGGTCGAACTCAATGACGGCCTGGGAGCGTTGCAAGGCCGACATCATCGCGCGCATCTCGCGAATTTCCGTTTCAGCCAGCCGTCGGTCGCGCGTACGTGCAAACATGGTCGTCCCGAAACTACAGCCCGCAGGGCGGACATGGGGCGCGGCTTCTAGGAGCGGGTTTGTTAAGAAAACGTGCTTGCCTCGCCTGACGTTTCGGTCTGCGTCCTGTTCATTTTTTTCAGCCCGTCGCCGACTGCAAGATTTCGTAAAGAGGCTGAGCCCTACGCATATATCCAACCAGTAGGGAGCGTGAGCGGATGGCGACGGGATGCGAGGGCTGCCGCGACGGCGCCGGGTTCGATCTGCCCTTCTCGATGGCTTTCCAACCCATCGTGGATATCGCCAACCAGACGATCTTCGCGCACGAGGCCCTGGTGCGCGGCGTGGCTGGCGAAGGCGCCTATTCGGTTCTGAGCCAGGTCGCGGACGACAACCGCTATGCTTTCGACCAGCAGTGCAGGGTCAAGGCCATCGAAATGGCCACCGCACTGGACCTCCCGCGAGACGGCGCACGGCTGTCGATCAACTTCATGCCCAATGCGGTCTATGAGCCGCGGGCCTGTATTCGCCTGACGCTGGCGACGGCCATGCGCACCGGTTTTCCGCTCGACCGGATCATCTTCGAGTTCACAGAAGATGAGAAGCTGGATACCAACCACCTGTTGAACATCCTGCGGACCTACCGCGCCATGGGGTTCAAGACGGCCATCGACGATTTCGGCGCCGGCTACGCCGGTCTGGGTCTGCTGTCGAAATTCCAGCCCGACATCGTCAAACTGGATATGGAACTGGTCCGCGACATCGACCGCGATCCGGCCAAGCGGAAGATTGTCAAATCCATGCTCTCCCTGATGTCCGACCTGGGCATCCAGACCATCTGCGAAGGGGTCGAAACCCAGGACGAACTGCGGGCGCTGGAAGATCTGGGCGCCACCCTGATCCAGGGCTACGCCTTGGCCAGACCGGCCTTTGAACAGCTGGTGGACGCCCACGCCCTGAACTCCGTGCAGGTGCGCAACGTCGCCTGACGCCATGGTGCGACAACTGATCTAGACCAGCAGGGTCGCTCCCGGCTTGGAGGATGAAGACACCTTGCTTCGGTTCATCCTCGAGGTCTCGGTCCGCAACAACGCGGCCGTGGCCGTGACCGGCATGCTGCTGCGTCATTGCGACCACTTCATCCAGGCGCTGGAAGGGTCAGCCGCCGCCGTCGAAGCTATCTATCGCCGGGTGCAGCGAGACCCGCGCCACCAGGATCTCAAGCTCATTCAGGATGCGACCCCCAGGTTCAGAAGCTTCGGCGGCTGGGCGATGTGCGGCTACAATATGGGACCGGCGGACAATGAAATCCTGGAAGTTCTGGCGCTGCGACGCGGGTTTGATCCGCAACGTATCAGCGGGTCTGGCGCCTTGTCGCTGTTAAAAACGGTGCACACTGTGCAGCGGGGCGTAGATCTAAGGCTTCAGCCCTCTATCGTTATTGAGGCTTGAACCGTCTCGCCGGGAGCTTGCCCGAAAAGCGGACGCTTACGCGTGGCCACCCTCGATACCAAGAAGCGGACTCTCGGACTGACCGAAACGAGTTAGCTTCGGCCTTTCGCGGAGAGATCGAAGGCAAATGACAGTTCCGGACTCGAAGCAGGCCTTTAGAACGTCTGCTTGGGGCTGGCATCGCACTGGAAGAACCAAGTCCGAAGCGATCACATTCGCTAACAAAAGCCCGGGGGTAGGCTGGAAATTCTAGAGGTAACTAACGCGGACGGGACCTTGGCTGATTTTCTAAAGGACGAGTTCGGCGCGCCCTGAGAAGGGGACAGCTCATGGCCATTGCTGAGATCGGTCCCAGAACATCAACAGCTTTGGTCGCGAGGCGTCATCCCACGAAGCCTGCAAGAGCGGCCGACACTTCCCCGCCTAGCTCGGCCTGACGCTCCGACGATGATCCACTGGAGTTCAGATGGGCGAGCATGCTCCGGCTACTACTGACCATCGGCGCCGGCGCTGTCGTTAAACAGGCTGCCATTCAGGGGGGCGGCTGATCGTGGCAACACCAGATGCTGGGGAGAAAGCCAAAAACGTTGGTCATCGTCGCCTTAACGAACAAGAACACTCGCATCGTACGGGCGCTTTCGGCCAACGGTCTACGCCTGTCGGCGCGCCAGCGGAGCTTAATAAACGATCGGTCAATGAGTGTCGTTCATCGAAGCCGCACCTAAGGTGAAGCTTGCGGGTTCTGGTCCCGCTTGGGGGAAGATGATGTTCGGCGACTTCGCGCGTGGAATTTGCGACGTTCTGCGGACCGGTGTCCGGAATTGTGGGGCGGCACTTGCGGCGGCGCGGCCCGGTGCGAGGCTGGCTGTCGCTATGTTGGCGCTGTTGCTGATCCCGGGAATGGCGCAGGCTCAGTCTTCATTCTGCAACGCGATCAATGCAGGGGCCCTTGATCATACCGCGACCTACACCAGCGGTCAGTTGACCGCCACGAACGCTCGGATGACCAATGGTCTCATTACTCTTAATGGTATTATGACCAGCGCCTCCAGTCATCCACTTATGATGCGTTGGTACAATTATAGCGTCAAATACTCTTACGCTGCCGGTGAGCGAGTTACGATCAATGCGACCATTGCCGGTACGGGTCTTAGTGCACGCCTCTATCGGGCCGAGGACAGCACTAGCCTAGCCGGTCTGGTGGCCGGTGGAGACCTCAGGGCGAGCGGGAGCATCACATACACCCTGGCCGATACCGAGTATGCTCTGGAAAGCCGCGTCATGGGGCTTAGCGCTGCGAATGGAACTGCGGCCATCACGGCGAGTTGCGCGGTTGCTAGGCCGATAATTTCGAACATTACGCCGGTCAGCGGTCCCATCGCCGGCGGCGCCAGCGTGACCATCACCGGAACCGACTTGGCGAATGCGACGGTTACTGTTGACGGCGTCGCCGTCACCCCGACTGCTAACAGCGACACTTCACTAACCTTCATCGCTCCGGCCCACGCGGCCAGCGCTGTTACAGTGGTTCTGACGACCGCGAGGGGCACGGCCACGACCACATACACCTACCTCTCTCCTCCGACCGTAACTGCAGTGACGCCGAATAGCGGCGCTACCACTGGCGGGGCGACCGTCACCCTCACCGGCACAAACTTCTCGCACGCCTCGGCCGTTAGCTTCGGCGGCGCCGCCGCGACGGGCTATGTGGTTGATAGCAATACCCAGATCACGGCGACGTCTCCGGCCAACGCTGCCGGAACCTATGACGTCACCGTCACCACGCCGGGCGGCACCAGCGCGGCCTCTGCAGCGGACTACTACACCTATGTCGCAGCGCCGACGGTGGTGTCGATTTCGCCGACGGCGGGTCCGACCGCGGGCGGGACGAGCGTGACCATTAGGGGGACCAACTTCTTGGGCGCGACAGCAGTGACGTTCGGAGCGACGGCTGCGACGGACTACACGGTCAACAGCGCGACGCAGATTACGGCGACGGCCCCAGCGGGAACAGGCGCTGTGGACGTGCGCGTGACGACGGTTGGCGGGGCCAGCGCGCCCTCGGCGGCGGAACAGTACACCTATGTCGGTGCGCCGACGGTGACGTCGATTTCGCCGGCGGTCGGCCCGACAACGGGCGGGACGAGCGTGATCATTACGGGGACCAACTTCTCGGGCGCGACAGCGGTGTATTTCGGAGGCAAGACTGCGACGGGCTATACGGTCAACAGCGCGACGCAGATTACGGCGACGGCCCCACCAGCGGAAAGGGGCGCTGTGGACGTGCGCGTGACGACGGCTGGCGGTACCAGCGCGCTCTCTGCAGCGGACCAGTACACCTATGTCGGTGCGCCGACGGTGACGTCGATTTCGCCGGCGGTGGGCCCACCGGCGGGCGGGACGAGCGTGACCATTAGGGGGACCAGCTTCTCGGGCGCGACAGGGGTGACGTTCGGAGCGACGGCTGCGACGAACTACACGGTCAACAGCGCGACGCAGATTACGGCGACGGCCCCAGCGGGAACCGGCGCTGTGGACGTGCGCGTGACGACGGTTGGCGGGACCAGCGCGCCCTCGGCGGCGGCTCAGTTCACCTATGTGGGCGCCCCGACGGTGCAGAACCTGACACAGAATGTCGGCTACAACACCACGACCGGCTTGGACGTGAGCGGCCTGGTCAGCGGCGTATACACCAGCGTGTCGTTGGCGACGGGACCCGCCAAGGGGACTCTTGTCTTGAACGCCAACGGGACGGGCGCTTACACGCCCACGACGGGCTATGTCGGCCCGGACAGCTTCACCTTCACAGCGACAGGTCCCGGCGGGACGTCGGCCCCGGCGACGGTGACACTGACGGTGGCGGCGCCGGCGGCTCCGGTCGTTGAACAACCAACCGATCCAGTCGTCGTGCCTCCGTCCTCAGGCGGCGGCTCAACTTCGATCAATCTCGGCGAGGTCAGTCAGGGCGCGGTTGACGGTTATCGGATTACGACGGCTAGCCGGTTCGGGGTGGCCGAGGTCACGAACGGGGTCGCTGCGGGGCCGATGCAGGCCCGCGTCTCAGCGGCGCCCAAGGCGACGGGTCCCTATCAACTGGTTTATACGCCCGCCGCCAACTTCATGGGCACGGATACGGTGACCTTGGTGGCCTATGGGCCGGGCGGAGATTCCGCCCCTGTGACCTTCACTTTCCAGGTGGCGGGCAAGGCGCCTGATCTGTCGGGAACGGTGCTTGCGGGCGCTTCGGTGACCTTTGCGCCGACCGCCGGACTGGTCGGCGGGCCGTTCCACGCCCTCCGCGTCACCAGCCCGCCGGCCTTCGGTACGGCGACCGTGAACGGTTTAAGCCTCGTCTTCACGCCGGGCGCCAACGGCGGGGCGACGGCGTTCGACTATGTCGTCGACCTGCCCTTCGGCGCTTCGGCGGCTGGCCGGGTGTCGCTGACTTCCAACGCCCTGCCGGGCTCCGAGGCTCTGGTGGCCCAGGCCCTACAGGGCGTGCCCGTGACGGTGCGGATCAGTGATGCCGACGGCGGTCCCTTCACCGGCGCGGCCGTGGTCTCGATGGCCCCGGCGACGGCGGGCGAGGCGCGCATCGTCAAGGTCGGCGACGACTATGACCTGACCTTCGTCTCGGCCGGCGACTTCTCGGGCGAGACGGTCGTGACCTATAGCTTGAGCAATGCGTTCGGCACGACCAACAGCACCCTGACGGTCACGGTCGATGCGCGCCCGGATCCGTCTCTGAATCCCGAGGTTACGGGCGTGGCGACCAGCCAGGTCACCTCGGCCCGTCGCTTCGCCGACGCCCAGATCAGCAATTTCCAGCTGCGCCTGCGTGATCTGCACGACGGGACCAACGGCTCGTCCAATGGTCTGAGTCTCAATCTGGGGCTGGGAGGCGCTGATGGGGACCGCGATCCGCAACTGGCCCTGCTCCGTCAACTTGGTCAGGATCGCGCTCTCGACCCCGGCGCTCGAGGCAGCGATCGCGACCGCGAGATGCTGGGCCTGGACCTCTGGGCCGGACGGGCGCTGGCCGTCTCAAAGGTCGGTGCAAGCGATGACCGCCTGAGCGCGGCCTCCGCTCAGCCAGAGACCGGCGCTGGCGCTTCGGTCGGCCTGTGGACCTCCGGCTCGGTCGATTGGGGCCGTCAGGACGCGACGGGGCAACGCGACAGCCGCTTCACCACGCAGGGCGCGACCCTGGGTCTGGAGGTCAAGGTCTCGGATCAGCTGATTGTCGGCGGCGGCGTCGGTTATGGCGAGGACAAGACCCGGATCGGCGACAACGGCTCGGTCACGAACGGCAAGGCCTTCACCGGCGCCGTCTACGCCAGCTGGCGCCCAGCGGAGGCCTTCTATATCGATGGCGTGCTCGGCTATGTGAACCTGGACTTCACGTCACGTCGCTGGGTCGAGGGTCTGGCGGGACAGCCTGACGGCTATGCCGACGGTAATCGTTCCGGCGACGTTCGCTTCGCCTCGGCCGCCCTTGGTCGGGTCCTGCGCGACGAGCGTGTGACCAGTGACTTCTATGCGCGATTGGACGCCCGCGACATCACGCTGGCCGGCTTTACAGAAACCGGCGGCGGCCTGTCCGCCCTGAACTGGGATGAGATCGAACAGAGGAGCCTGTCGGCCAATCTGGGCGTCTCCTGGCGTTGGACCCTCGACAGCCGTCGCTACGGCCAGTTCCGTCCGATCGCACGTGTGGAGTGGTCGCACGAACTGGAGGACATCGGCGCCCAAGGGGTTCGCTACGCCGATTGGACGACCAGCCCGACCTATCTGGTCCCGCTAAACGCCTGGTCGCGCAACGCGATCAACCTGAACCTAGGGACTGAGTGGTCGCTGAGCGACCGTCTGATGCTCAGCCTCGGCTACCGCGGTGCCCTCGGCGACGCCAGCACTAGCCACGGCGCCCAGATCGGGATGAAGTACGCTTGGTGACGCCAAACGGGGCCGCGGCTGACGTCGCGGCCCCGAGCCACAGCCTCACGTGGACGAAGGCGGGCGCTCGTGTACGAGACGACCGCCAACCTCCGGACCTGTCATCTCCCGCTCGGCCACAGGAAGCTGGAGAGCGCCGTCAGATACCTCGCATCGAGGTGGACGACGCCCTGAAAATGTCAGAACAGATCGATCTGTGACTTGCGGTCGGGCCACAAAAATGGGCCCGGTCATTGTCGCCTAAGGGTGGGAAGCGGACGACGGGCGGGCAGCGCAGGCTCTCTTGGATTACGCAACTTCCAAGAATCCAGACGTTCATAGTCTGTAGGTCCGAAACGGGTCGGGATCGGCCAAAGGCATCGGACCGAAGAGCAGGCATTCCTCAGCTTAGGTGGCATGGCTGAATGTCGTCTTTCCGGCGCTAAGTGAATGACCGGTGATGGCGCATTACGGATGTAAATTATCTGACCTTGACCGTTGGTTGGTGCAGCCCAGACGTTTCGGATAGACATCCCATGCGGCCTGATTTGCACCACCTTCCGCAGCCGCAGCAGCGCGAGCTTGAGCGCGTGCGGGACACGCTGCTGGCCGGATTCGAAGCGGCCAAGAACGGCGGCGGTGGCGGCACGCAGGAATGGCGTCGCGGCGGGATGATCCTGAAGATCATCCTGTTCGGCTCCTACGCGGGGGCCGACTGGGTCGATGAGCCGCAGAACGGCTACCTGTCGGATTTCGATCTGCTGATCCATGGTCAACAATGCCAAGATGACCAACATCGCCGACTACTGCCGGAACTCCACCATTCTTTTCAAAGACTTGGTCACCACAACCCCGGTCAGGGCGTTGGGAGCGAGCGGTGAGGCGCGCCTAGAAGACCACTGGCACCCGCAACACGAACCGCATGTCGGGCGCATCCTCGGTGACGCCGAACTCGA
>DAIOID010000057.1:7971-18676 GCA_036744355.1 Brevundimonas sp. | reverse complement strand
CGCTGCTCGGGCACCCACAGGCGGTCGATGGTGCGGCGGAACTCCTTGTCCATGCCGCGGATGTATTTGGGATCGCCGGTCACCGCCGACATGCGCGCCAAGACCGGCGGGGCCATGTAGAGGGCGTCGGCCCACCACCAGATCGAGGCCTCGGTTTCGGCCGTGCGGTTCAGGTGCGGCACCATGTAGTCCAGCCGCTGGCGCAGGGGCATCAGAACGCCGTCCTGGCCCCGGCGCGAATAGAGCTCGAGGTAGAGGTCGCCGATGGTCTGGTCGTCGGCGTTCAGCATGGTCGGGCCGGAGCGGGCGCCGCGCAGGCTGTAGTTATAGTGCTCGGCCACCGCCGTCAGGAAGCGCAGGGTCTCGGGATCGTCCGACACGCGGGCCAGGCGCGCCGCGCCGATGTAGAAGGTGGCGGCGACCCAGTTGGACGACATCTGCGTCAGGTTGCTGCCGGTCGAAAGGGCCAGCGGACGCTGCGCCATGTCCTTGATCTGCGACGAAGCGACATATTCGACCGCCGCCATGGTCTGTTCGCGCGAGGGGCGGGCGTCGGCGTGGAAGTTCAGGTCGGGGCGCGGCTTGGCGGTCAGCCATTCGGCCTCGACGCCGGGGTTGGACTGTGGCGTCCAGGGCTGACCGGCGGCGGACTGCGCCAGGGCGGGAGAGGTCAGGACGGTGCTGGCCAGCAGGAAGGCGGCAATCGTCGGCACGGCGCGGCGTAGCGTCACAGGCGTTCTCTCCGGTACGAACCCCGATGTGTTTGGGGTTTCACTATTTGCTTATGCGTACCATAAAATGGTGGATGAGCAGCGCAAGTCGGAATGACACCGCGCGACAAGACGCCGTCGCCCAAGGCGGCCCGTAGATTGAGGAACGCCCATGCACCGCCGCTCCCTGCTGCAACTCGGCCTGACCGGGGCCATCGCCACCGCAGCCCCGCCCGCCTTCGCGCAGTCCACGGGGCGGACCTTCGACGCCGCCGACTTTGGCGCGGTGGGCGACGGCGAGACGATCAACACCCGCCCGATCCAGGCCGCCATCGACGCGGCGGCGGGCGCGGGCGGCGGGACGGTGGTGCTGAAGCCCGGCGTCTATATGTCCGGCTCGCTGTTCGTGAGGTCGAACGTGACCCTGCTGATCGGTCGCGGGGCGACCATCAAGGGGCTGCGCGACATCGCCGCCTATCCCATGGTCCGCACCCGCGTCGCCGGGATCGAGATGCAATGGCCGGCGGGCCTGCTGAACATCTATCGCGAGAAGAACGCCAGGATCACCGGCGAGGGTCTGGTGGACGGCGACGGCAAGGTCTTCTGGGACAGCTATTGGGCGATGCGCCGCGACTATGATCCCAAGGGTCTGCGCTGGGCCGCCGACTATGACTGCCGCCGCCCGCGCCTGATCCATGTCTATGACGCCGAGGCGGTCGAGGTGTCGGGGCTGAATCTGGCGCGGTCGGGTTTCTGGACTGTGCATGTCTGTTACTCGCGCGACGTGAAGGTGTCGGACCTGATCATCCGCAACAACCTGGGCGGGCGCGGCCCCTCGACGGACGGCATCGACATCGACTCGTCGGAGCGGGTTCTGGTCGAGCGCTGCGACATCTCGGTCAACGACGACGCCCTGTGCATCAAGGCCGGGCGCGACTGGGACGGGCTGCGCGTGGCGCGGCCCTGCCGTCAGGTGAAGGTGCGCGACTGCATCGTGCGCGACGCCCACGCCGGCATGACCTTCGGCAGCGAGACCTCGGGCGGGTTCGAGGACATCGAGGTGTCGGGCCTGCGCATCGAGTACCCGGTGCCGCTGGGCATCTTCTTCAAGTCGGGCCACACGCGCGGCGGGGTGATCAACAACATCGCCCTGAAGAACATCCACCTGCAGGACGTGGCGACCCTGTTCCGGGTCAATCTGAACTGGTACCCGAACTACTCCTACGCCCAGATCCCGGCGGGGATCGCCGATATTCCCGACTACTGGCGCGCCTTGGCGACCCCGGTGCCGCGCGAGCAGGGCATCCCGCGCATCCGCGACGTGCGCCTGTCGGACATCAAGGCGGTGGGCGGCAAGATCGGCTTCGAGGCCGCCGCCTATGAAGAGGCGCCGCTGCGCGACTTCACCTTCGACCGGCTGGACTGGGACGTGCGCGAGGCGGGCGGCATCGCCAACGCCGTCAACTGGCGCTTCAGCGACTGCAGGATCGACACCCTGGACGGGACGGGACCGAAGGTGACGGCCTCGCGCGGGGTGCTCGGCCTCTAGGTCGTCCGCCGCGAAGGACGCACAGAGCCCCGGCACCCCAGGCGTCGGGGCTTTTTGCTGCGTGGCTGGCAGGCAAAAAAGAGGCCCGGAGCGAGAACGCTCCGGGCCCAGTGATGCGCTGAAAGGCTCAGGGAGGAAGATCAGTATTTCCAGCGCAATCCGATGGCGACCTCACGGCCGGTGTGACGGTAGTCGGACACGCGGTCCGTCACGTCGACGTAGCGATCATTGTATTCGTCGGTCAGGTTGATGCCTTCCAGCGACACCGTCAGGTTGTCGTTGAAGGCGTAGGACATCGAGGCGTCGATGTAGGTCGTCGCGTTCATGCCCTCTTCCGAGTTGCCGTTGCCGCCCGGGAAGGACATCAGGTAGCCGCTGCGATAGGCCGCCGAGACGCGGGCCTGGAAGGGGCCGTCCTCATAGTACAGCGTCGTGTTGTAGGTGTTCTTCGACTGACCCGTCAGACGGTTCTTGCCGGCGGCGCCGTAATCGACCTCGGAGTCGACATAGGTGAAGTTGCCGATGAAGCCGAAGTTCGACCACAGGCCGGGCAGGAAGGTGAAGGGCTGCTGGTACTGGATTTCCAGACCGTGCAGCGAACCGCCCTCGCCGTTGAGCTTGCGCGTGACCTGGAAGACGTCGGTCGGACGCGCGGCGCCCTGCAGCAGGTCGTCAGGCAGGCCCAGGTCGCTCCAGACGATCGACTCGGTCACCGAGGTGATGAAGCTGTCGATGTCCTTGTAGAAGACGGCGGCGGCCAGCAGGCCTTCGTTCTGGAAGTACCACTCGACCGATAGGTCGTAGTTGGTGGCCCGGAACGGGTCCAGCAGGGGGTTGCCGTAGGAGACGGTCCGCGTGGTCGGCGCCACGCCGCCGCCCGGCGTCAGGTCGCCCAGGGTCGGGCGTGACATGACCTTGGCGGCGCCCAGGCGAACAACCAGGTCGTCGCGAGGTTCGATGGCCAGGTTGAACGACGGCAGGACGTCGTCATAGTCGTTTCGCGCCGTGACATAGTCATAGGCGTTGCCGCCGCCCGGCAAAGTGATCGTCTGCCAGCCCTTGGATTCGACTTCGGTCTGGGCGTAGCGGACGCCGACGTTGCCGCGCACCACCATGTTGGCGATGTCGGTGTTGAAGTCGGCCTGGACGAAGAGGCCCTTGTCCGTTTCGTCGACTTCGCGCTCGCTGCGGTTGGAGACCAGCGGGGCGTCATAGACGCTGAGGAAGTCGTTGATCTTCCAGATGTCGGGCACGATGAAGCTCATGCTCGATCCGGCCGGGACGCCGATCTTGCCGTCGATGCTGACGATCTTGCCCAGGGCGTCCACGCCGGTGACCCGGTCGGGGCCCGCGGTGGCCGTGGCGGCGCGCGCCACGCCCCAGGTGCTGAAGCCGTAGGTGCGGTACTCACCGCCGGCCTTGAAGGTCAGCGACGGGTTCCAGTCGTATTCCAGGGCCCCGGCCACGACATTGTTGTCGAAATCGCCGCCGCTGGTGCTGCGGGTGCCCTGGACCAGGGTGAAGCCCTGACCCGAGGTGATGTCGTAGCCGTAGTTGATCATCGGCAGGCGGTCATTGCCGCGGAAGTCGATGGTGTAGCCGTTCACGCCCGCCTGTTCGAAGGCGTAGGTGACGTTGATCGGGGTGCGGGCTTCCGACTTGTTCAGGCCGAGCTTCATGTTGCCGCGCAGGCGGTCGGTGAAGTCGTGGCGGACGTTCAGCGAAGCCTGGGCGAAGGTGCTTTCATTGCGGGTGAAGCCGTTTTCGGAACGCACCAGCATGTTGTCAAACACGCCGTAGGACAGGGCGTTCTTGTCCTTGTCGATGGCGTAGTCGCGCACGATGACGTTGTTCACGGCGGCGCGGCTGAAGGCCCAGGCCTCGACGTTGGGGCTTTCCAGTTCCGAGTTCAGGCGCGACCACAGCAGATCCAGCACCACCTCGGTGCGGTCGCTGGGGCGCCATTGCAGGGCGCCGGTCAGACCCAGGCGGTCTTCCTGGGTGTTGCCGAAGGTGTAGCGCGGGATGCGCGGATAGAAGGCGTTCAGCAGTTCGGTGCGCTGTTCGGCGGTGGTGCAGGGGACGCAACCGCCGAAGTTCTGGCCGACGCCGTAGGCCTTGGTCGGGTCGCCCTTCTGCCAGCGCGTGGTGTTGAAGCTCTCGAGGATCGGCGAACGCTCGGAATAGGCGATCGACAACAGGGCGCCGAAGGTCTTGTCCTCGTTCGACCAGCTCAGCAGGCCAGCCGTGCGCGGCACGGTCTTTTCCGACAGGTCGTTGTACGAGCCCTGAACCGACAGGGCCGAGTTGACGCCGCTGCGCGAGAAGTCCAGCGGACGGCCGGTCTGGAGGTCGACGGTCGAGCCCAGCGAACCTTCCTCGATCTCGGCCGACTGGGTCTTGCGGACCTTGATGCTGTTGAACAGCTCGGAGGCGAACATCGAGAAGTCGAAGCTGCGGTTGCGGCTGCCGCCCGAGGCCGCCTGGGCCTCCAGGCCGTTGATGCGGGTGCGGGTGAAGTCCGAACCCAGGCCACGAACCGAGATGGTCGTGCCCTGACCGTTGACGCGCTCGATGGTCACGCCGGGCAGGCGCTGGATGGCCTCGGCCAGGTTCTGGTCGGGGAAGTCGGCGATGTCTTCAGCCAGGATGGCGTCCACGGCGCCGGCTTCGCGACGCTTGACGTTCAGGGCCTGCTGCAGGCTGGAGCGGAAGCCGGTGACGACGATCTCGTCGACGGTGGTGGCTTCTTCCTGCTCGGGAGCCGGCGCGGCCTCCTGGGCGAAGGCGGGCGCGGCGGCCCACAGCAGGGCGGTCGCCGAAACGCCGGCGATGCACAGAGTCCGGGCGTGGTTGAAGGGCCGTTCCATGTTCTCTCCCCGCACCGAGGCCTGTGGCACCGGTGTCATTTGTTGGTATGGCGTCGCGCATAGTTGGATGCGAATGCGTGCCACTTTTTGCAACAGCTTCCCGTCTTTTGCAACACGCCGATGTCGATCGGACATTCTGAGGGCGTGAAGGCGTCGAAAATGTGTTTGTATCCAAAAGGATGATCGACCGGGAGGCGCTTCGCCGTCGTAGGTCAGCGTGGCCGTTTTCAAGAGCATGCTGCGCTGAAGGCGGCTGGGATGCGATCTCGAATTGCGGAACGTTGGTATCTCGTCGGGCGTGATGGCGGCAAGGTCCAGGATCGCTCCGAGGCCTTGCCGCATGTCTGATCCCGTCAGGCCGCTCGCGTCACCTCGACGGCGTAGACGTGGTTCTTGCCGTGCATGTTCGACACGAAGACGATCCAGCGGCCGTCCGGCGTGAAGGTCAGATTGGGCTCCAGTCGGTAGTCGTGGTTGGACAGGTCCACCAGCCGTTCCGAGCGCAGGTACTCGACGCTGATCTGGTCATCCTTGTCGCTGGAGGGGTCCTCGTCGACAATAGGTTCGGGCCGCAGCAGGACGATCCATTTGCCGTCCGGGGCGTGGGCCACCATGTCGCCGTCGCCGCCGTCGCCGGCGAACATCCGGCCGTCGGGCGAGACGTTGAAGTGGACCGACCAGTCGTTCTGCTCGACCCGGCGATAGACGCGCTTGCCCGTCTCCAGATCGACCGAGGCGACCCAGAAGACCTGACCGCGCGGGGTTTGCAGGTCGTACAGCACCTGCTTGCCGTCGGGGCTGAACCACTCGTGGCCGAAGATCTCAAAATTCATGGTGCGGGAGTGCGTCTTGCGCAGGTCCGAGCCGTCGACCTTCATCGTCCACATGCGATCGACCCGGTGCCAGGGGCCTTCGTGGCAGAAGATGATGCGGTCGGGATCGGTCGGCGAGAACTGGGTGTGGCCGATCCACTCATTGGTCGAGTGGATGACGCGGCGCTCGCCGGTCGTCATGTCGATGACGAAGATCTCCATCGGATAGCGGGCGGCCCAGCGTTGCAGCATCCGCACGCCCTTGGCGCGGGCGAAGTTCAGCGGCTTTCCGTCAGGCCCGTTTGCGGCGTACTCGGCCTGGTCGAAGCGGCGGTTGCGCGGGTCGCCGACGCCCGGTTGAAGCGGTTCCGACCCATAGGCGACGAAGCCCAGCAGCAGGGTCTCGTCGGCGTTGACCGAGTTGATGGCGCCGTTGGGAACGCGGGCGATCCGGCGCGTCCGCTTGGTGTCCACGTCGATGACGTAGATCGTCTTGGCGCGGTCCATCAGCTGAGCTTCGCCCGGCTCGGTGACCGAGTAGTAGACGTTGCGGCCCTTGCGCCCGGTGAACATCAGGTCAGCGTTGCGGTCGGGAACCAGAACGCTCAGCGCCCAGGTCTTGAGGTCCACCGTCGAGATGCCCTGGGGCGTCGAGATGACCATCAGGTCGGGCGATCCCGCCTTCGCAGGCAGGAACATGTTCTTGTAGAAATAGGGTTTGCCGCCGCCGTCGGGCGTCAAGCGGCGGATGCGATGGCCCGTCTTCTGGTCGACCCAGTCCGTCGGCACGGGGCCGGACCATTGCGGCGGCTGGTGCGGCGTTTCCTGGGTCGAGGGCGGGGCGGTGTTGGGAGCGGGCCACGCGGGAACCTGACCGGCCGGGGGCAGGGCGGGTTGCAGTTGTTGCGCGCCTGCGGTCTGGGCCGAGGCTGACGTAGCGGCGCCGGCGGCGGCCCCCAGGGCGGGGGCGGCCAACAGAGCCTTGAGGGCGGAACGGCGGGAGGTCGTCATGGGGCGGTCTTCTTGATCATCGTCATCAGGGCGCGGGGGTCAGGCCTTCGACCCGCACGGTCCAACCTTCTTTCGGGAAGCCGGGCGCATGGCCGGTGGAGCCGTCCCAGCCGCCCGCCATCAGACCCACCGCCATCAGCAGCGAGCCGTTAGACGGGAAGTAGGTCTCGGCCGCGCGGCGATAGCCGGCGCCGTCGGGGTTCACCGCCATGGCGACGCCCCCGGCCCCGGCGGACACCGGCACCAGTTCGTCGGCGTGCTCGTCCAGGTGGACGCGCGGGGTCATGCCCGTGACGCCCCACTGGTTGTTCTTCAGATCGGCGAACAGCCAGTCGACGGCCTTCTCAGGCTCGCCGAGACGGGCGGCGGTCATGGCCATCATGGGGAAGTCCCAGCCCCAGGTCTGGCGCACGTCCCAGTTCTGCTCGACCGCCTCGAAGGTGCGGCGCATGGCGTTCGGGTCGATCCGCGCGCCGGGGATGAAGCCGTAGGCCATCAGGAAGGAGGGGTGGTCGCGGTTCTTGCACTGGGTTGCCGCCGCGTGCTTGCGGCAGGCCTCGGACATGGCCGTCTCCCAGAAGTCCGGCACGCTCTCGACCGGCAGATAGAGGCCGTCCTTCATGGCGGGCGGGGCGATCTTCGCCAAGGCTTGATCCCAGTCGGCGCGGCGGGGCTGTCCCTGACGGACTCGCCATTGTTGCGCGGTCTCCAAGGCCCAGCGGAAATACTCGACCTCGAAGGTCGGGTTGATCGTGGTCAGGGGGTCATAGTTTTCCTGCGCCGGGATCAGGGGCGTGCCGAGGTTCAGGCGGCCGTTCTGCTCGATCGGCCAGGAGGCCAGCAGATCGGCGGTGGTCTCGACCAGTTCGGCGTAGCGGGCCAGCACGGCGGGGTCCTTCTCGGACCGCCAGACCAGCTCGGCCAGCAGGATGGGGTGCGGCTGCTGCCACATGATGAAGGGGGAGACGAGGCTGGGGCTGTTGCGGCCTTCGGGCCCGACCATCTTGGGCCACCAGGCGCCCTTGACCCCATGACGCGCGGCCTCAGCGCGGGCGTTGGCGAGGTTGCCGACGTACCAGGGCAGGCTGCGCTCCAGCAGTTCAGGACGGCCCCACATGGCCTGCCAGCCGGCGTGCCAGGGATGCATTTCCAGATGGAACTTGCCGTACCAGGAGTTGGAGAAGAGGCCCTCTTCCTGCGGCGGGAGTTCGCCCGCGCCGTTCACCGCCGACAGGTATTGCGACAGGACCACCCGGCGTTCCAGCTCGGCGGCGCGCGGGTCGGTCGAGCCGGTGAAGTCGATGGCGCCGCCTTCCGTCCAGAAAGCGTTCCAGTGGCGGGTCACGGCCTGAACACTGGCGGAATAGGCCGAGGCCTTTGTCGTGTCCGCGGTCTGGTCGAAGCGGACCATGACGGTCAGCCGGTCGCGGCCATTGGCGACGACGCTGAAGCGATCGGCCCCGCTCTGCTCGATCTTACCCGACGCGATGATTCCGGAATGATAGGTGGTGTCGTCCAGGGTGCGGCGGATACGGACGTCGCCGGTGTCGAAGGCGAGGACGTCCAGGCTCTGTGCCCCCGCGCCGTCGAAGCTGGTCGGATCCGGGTTGATGGCCGGGTTCACGCCGGGATAGCGGACCTGAACGCCCAGGCCCTCAGACGCAACGAGCGGGGAAGCGATCTCGACCATGACCATATCGAGCTCGGGGTGGACGCGGGTCACGACCTCGACCGGCTGGCCGTCATAGGTGAAGCGGCTGGTCAGGGCGCCCGACCACAGGTCCAGGGTCTGGCGCGTGTCCGCCACCTTGGCGAAGTCCAGGGCGCGGCCGTCGCTGAAGCTCAGGCCGATGCGGCTGAGCGAGATGCGGTGCGGATTGGCCCGCAGCCAGGTGAAGGCGGGGTTGGTCTCGGCCTCGGCCCAGGACTTCATCCAGGCATAGGGCTGCTCGCCGCGACCGGGGACCGGCACGTTCACCAGCCCGTTCTGCTCAGAGTAGCCCTCGGGGTTGGGGAAGCTGTGCCAGGCCCACTGGGCCATGGTCAGCAGGGGGGCCAGTTCCGAATACTGCTCAGGGAAGGTCTGCAGGCCGGTGATGTCGGCGGTGAAGCCCAGGTCGCCGTTGCCCAACATGATCGGGGCGTGACGGTCGATGGACGTCAGCGTCACATTGTGACGCTGGGCCAGGGCCTGCCGGTCGATCGGGGCTGCGGGAGCGACCGCCGATGCCGGCTGAACCGTCTGGGCGCAGGCGCCCTGCGGCAGAGCGACCGGGCCGGCCAGCAGGGTGAAGGCGAGCAGGGCGGAACGCAGGCGCATCAGTTGGTCTCCGTCTTCAGACCCAGACCCGCGCCCTTCCAGCCGTACCAGGCGACGACGACGAAGCATGCGGCGGGCAGGAGGAAGGCGACATTGGCGCCGTAGAGGTCGGAGATCTTGCCCATGGGCCAGGGCAGGAGAACGCCGCCGCCGATGGCCATGACCATGAGGGACGAGGCCTTCTTGGTCGCGGCGCCCAGGCCGGTGGTGCCGAGGGCGAAGATGGTGGCGAACATGGTGGACATGAAGAAGAAGACGGCGATCAGGGCGATGGGCGACACCTTGTCGATGCCGGCGGCCACGATCAGCGTCAGGATGACGTTGATGACGCCATAGGCGGTCAGCAGGGCGCGCGGCCTGATCTTCAGCAGCAGGGCGGTCGCGGCGAAGCGTCCGACCAGATAGCCGATGGCGGCCAGCGACAGCATGAAGGCGCCGGTCTGGCTGCTCAGGCCCTGCCAGTTCTGGGTCACCAGATTGATGAAGAAGGCGCCGATGCCGACCTGGGCGCCGATGTAGAGGGCCTGGGTGATGACGCCCGCGACGAAGTGCGGCTGTTTCGACAGCGGCCTGGTGACGCCGCCGGCGTCCTCGCCGCCGTGGTCGGCCAGGCCGGTTTCGGGCAGGCGGGCGCGCCATACCACCAGGGCGAACAGCACTACGCCCAGGGCGATCAGGCCATAGACGATCTGGATGGAGCGGGTGGCGCCGCCCAGAGCCTCGGTCGTGGTCGGGCTGAAGAAGACCGCGCCGCCGATCAGCGGGCCGAAGAAGACGCCCAGGGCGTTGAAGGACTGGGCCAGGTTCAGGCGCTGCGGCGCCTTGGCCGGGTCGCCCAGCACATTCACATAGGTGTCGGCGCTGGTCTCAAGAATGCAAAGACCCGCCGCCAGAACGAACATTGAGCCGACGAAGGGCAGGAAGGCGCCCGCGCTGGCCGCCGGAATGAAGAGCAGGGCGCCGACCGCCGCGACCATCAGGCCAGTGACGATGCCGAACTTGTACCCGCGCGCGTTCAGCAGCATGCCTGCAGGCACGCTGAGCAGCAGATAGGCCCCGAAATAGGCGATCTGCAGCCATGCGCTGTCGGCGTGGCTGATGCTGAGCGTGTCCTGGAAATGCTTGTTCAACACGTCCAGCAGGCCGTAGGCCAGACCCCAGATCAGGAAGCAGGCGATGGCGAAGGCCAGCGGGCCGCGCAGGTTGCCGGCGGGCACGGCGAGACCGCCGGGGGTGTGGGCGGCGTCGGTTTCAATGCTCATGTCGTCCTCGTGGGCTTCCTCGGGGGCCGGCGCCGTCTTGATGCGGGCTCGGCGAATGGTGGGTCAGATGCGGTAGATCGCCTCGGCGTTGGCGGCGAACAGGCGGTCGCGTTCATCGGTGCTGAAGTGACGCGTGATGTCGTCGAAGGCGGAATAGAAGGCGTCGAAAGT
>DAIOID010000057.1:0-7871 GCA_036744355.1 Brevundimonas sp. | reverse complement strand
TGGTTGATGATCAGGGGAATGTCGGGATGGGCGTCGGCCAGTTCCACGGCGCTGGCCATCTGTGACGGATAGAGCTGCAGGTCGAAGGACAGGCCGTGGCGCGCCAGCTTGCCGAAGCCCGCGCGCCAGATCGGGTTGAGCAGGGGATCGGCGGGATTGTAGGTCTTCAACGGATCGGCGTGCCAGCAAACGATCTGGCGCACGCCCCGGACGCTGGGCCGGGCGGCGTGCGCCTCCAGCAGGGCCTCCAGGTTGGGGTCGGTCAGGTCGGCGCCAGCAACAATGCCGTGCGGATAGCCGTAGTCGTCGGCCAGGGCCTGCAGCCAGTCGGTCTCGGCTAGTTGATGGCCGCGCGGCTGACCGGCCTCGACGTGGACGATCTTGTCCACGCGCCAGTTCGCCGTGTCGGCCAGATAGTCTTTCAGCAGATAGTCTTGGTGAGCGATCGGGGCCATGTCCCCCGCCGGATTGTTCGGCAGGGGATCGTCCTGCAGCCAGCCGTAACGGGCGCGTGACAGGTCCCACAGGTGGACATGCGGATCGACGATGCGAAGGTCGCGGCCCACCTGCGGCGCCCCTAGTAGGTCGTGCGGCCGCCCGACGTATCGAACGTCGAGGCGGTGGTGAAGCTGCATTCTTCCGAGGCCATGAAGCAGACCATGGCGACGCTTTCCTCGACCTCGCCCAGACGGCCCATCGGGATCTTGGAGCGCATATAGTCGACCTGGCTCTGCGGCAGCTGCTCCAGGATGGGGCTTTCGAAGGTGGCGGGGGTCAGGCTGTTGGCGATGACGCCCTTGCCGGCCAGTTCCTTGCCTAGGGACTTGGTGAAGCCGATCACGCCGGCCTTGGACGCCGAATAGGCGCTGGCGTTGGGGTTGCCTTCCTTGCCCGCGACCGAGGCCACGTTGACGATGCGGCCGTAGCCGTTCTCCAGCATGAAGGGGGTCACGGCGCGGCAGCAGTAGAAGACGCCGTTCAGATTGATGTCGACGACGCGCTTCCAGCTGTCGAGCGGGAACTCCTGCACAGGCACGGTGGCGCCGGTGATGCCGGCCGAGGCGACCAGGATGTCGATCCGGCCGCCCAGAGCCTTGTGCGACTCGGCGGCGGCGGCGGCGACCGCCTCTGCATCGGCGACGTCCAGCGCCACGACGGCGGTCGCGCCGACGTCCTCGGCGGCGGCCTTCAGCGCGTCCGCGTTCAGGTCCCAGAGCACCACCTTGCCGCCCTCGGCGACGATGCGGGCGGCCGAGGCCTTGCCCAGGCCCGAGGCGCCGCCGGTCACGACGGCGGTGCGGCCGTTGAAGCGTCCTTCATAGGCGCTCATGCGACCACGTCCTTCGACCAGGCGACGACCGACTGGCGCTGGCTGCCCAGCTTCTCGATGCCCAGCTCCATGACGTCGCCGGCCTTGAGGTAGAAAGGCTCGGGCTTCTGGCCCAGACCCACGCCCGGAGGCGTGCCGGTTGTGATCAGATCGCCGGGTTCCAGCGTCATGAACTGGCTGACGTAGGACACGATCTCCGCCACACCAAAGATCATGGTCCGGGTGTTGCCGGTCTGCATGCGCTTGCCGTTGAGGTCCAGCCACATGTCCAGGGCCTGCACGTCGCCGACCTCGTCGGTGGTGACGATCCAGGGGCCGACCGGGCCGAAGGTGTCGCAGCCCTTGCCCTTGTCCCAGGTGCCCCCGCGCTCGGTCTGGAAGGCGCGCTCGGAGACGTCGTTGATCAGGACATAGCCGGCGACGTGATCCAGGGCGTCGGCTTGCTCGACGTAGGAGGCGCGCTGGCCGATGACGATGCCCAGCTCGACTTCCCAGTCGGTCTTCTCGGAGCCGCGAGGAATGACAACGGTATCATTCGGGCCCGTCAAACAGGAGACGGCCTTGGTGAAGACTACGGGCTCGGCCGGGATCGGCAGGTTCGACTCGGCGGCGTGGTCGGCGAAGTTCAGGCCGATGGCGATGAATTTGCGCACGCCGTTGACCGGCACGCCGTAGCGCGGCTGGCCCTCGACCAGGGGCAGGGTCGCCGGATCAATCGCCTTCAGCGCGGCAAGGCCTTCGCCCCACAACTGATCCGGTGTGATGTCGGCGACCACGCCCGACAGGTCGCGGATGCGGCCTTCGGCGTCGAGCGTGCCGGGCTTTTCCTGACCCTTGGGGCCGTAACGCAGGAGTTTCATAGGGAGGCCTTCTTAGCGGGCGTAGGGGCGGTGCAGGGCGATGTCGCGGTTCAGCTCGACGCCGAAGCCGGGGGTGTCGGGAACCTTCAGCTTGCCGTTCACCGGAACCGGCTCGCCGATCAGCTGCGGATGGAACATGGGCACGACCTCGTCGGCGCCGGGGGCCATCATCAGGAACTCCGCGAACGGGCTGTTATGGCGCGTCACGACGAAGTGGTAGGAATAGACGGATGAGCCGTGCGGGATCATCAGCACGCCCTTGGAATCGGCCAGGGCCGAGATCTTCTGCAGTTCGGTCACGCCGCCGCACCAGCCCACGTCCGGCTGGATGATGTCGCAACATTCCATTTCCAGCAGCATGCGGAAGCCCCAGCGGGTGGCTTCGTGCTCGCCGGTGGTGACCAGCATCCCCTTGGGCGCGTTTTTCTTCAGCGCCTGATAGCCCCAGTAGTCGTCGGGGCTGAGGGCCTCCTCGATCCACTTCAGACCCAGCTTGTGGGCTTCGTGGGCCAGGCGGACAGCGTAGTTGAGGTCCAGCGCCATCCAGCAGTCGAACATCAGCCAGAAGTCGTCGCCGCAGGCGTTCCGCATGGCCTCCAGCTCGGCCAGGTTCTTGCGCAGGCCTTCCTCGCCCTCTGCGGGTGCGTGGTGCAGGGGCATCTTGCCGCCGATGAAGCCCAGTTCCTTGGCTTTGTCGGGCCGGGCGCCGGTGGCGTAGAAGGTCAGCTCGTCGCGCACAGCACCGCCCAGCATGGCGAAGACCGGCTCCTGACGCAGGCGGCCGAGCAGGTCCCACAGAGCCAGGTCGACGCCGGAGATGGCGTTCACCACCAGACCCTTGCGACCGTAGTACTGGGTCGAGAAATACATCTGGTCCCAGATTTTCTCGACCTCGGACGGGTCGCGGCCTTCCAGGAAGCGGGCCAGGTGCTTTTCGACGATATAGGCGGCGGGCTCGCCCCCGGTGGTGACGGCGAAGCCGACCACGCCGTTGTCGGCCTCGATCTCTACGACCAGGGTGCCCAGCACATTGATGCCGAAGCTGCGGCGGCTCTGGCGATACTCGGGGTACCTGGCCATCGGCGTGGCGATGTGGTCGTCGATCCAGTGACCGTCGCCCTGATCGTGATAGTCGGCGCCTCCCCCCTGATGGGCGCCCGTGCCGTCGTTTTTCACAACGAAGGCGCGGACGTGCTTGATCTTCGGCAGGCGGCTCATTGGCAAATCGCCGGGATGCGGCAATCCGCTCCCATAATGCGGGATTTCACTGGCGTTCCTCCGTGCGACCCGTCAAACTTGCCAACCATTTGAGCGGCCCGCTTGCGTGTTTTGCTACATTCTGGGAATGAGGATTACGAGATGGGACGAATGACGTCAATCAAGACCGAACACGGCGAGGGCGAAGAGGAAACCGGGGTCAAGGCCTCCGGCAGCCAGACCCTGCTGCGTGGACTGGATGTCATCGACGCCCTGATGGAAGGCTCGCTGCCGCTGGCCGAGCTGTCCGAGAAGCTGGAGCTGACGCGCAGCACCACGCACCGACTGGCCTCGGCCCTGGTGGACCGCCGCCTGCTGTCCTTCCGCCCGCGCGAGGGCTATTCACTCGGTCCCAAGCTGCTGGAGCTGGGCCACGCCGCCAGCCAGCAGATGCACCTGCCGCGCGTGGCTCGCCCCTGGCTGGAGCATCTGTCGGCGGTGACCGACGACACGGTGCATCTGGGCGTGCTGGACGGCCGTTTCGCGCTTTATCTGGACAAGGTGCCGGGACGTCGCCGAGTCAACATCGGCTCGCGCCTTGGGGAGCGTCACCCCATCGCCTCGACCGGCCTGGGCAAGGCCCTGATCCTCGACAAGTCCGAGTCGGAGTGGAGCGACTTCTACGCCCCCGAGGGCGCGCCGGTGGATTCCGCCGCCCGCGCCGTCTGGATGGAGCGGATGCGCGGCTATGCCGAAAAAGGCTACGCCTTCGACCTCGAGGAGAACGAGGATCAGGTCCGCTGTGTCGCCGCGCCTATCCGTTCGGTCGACGGCCATGTGGTGGCCGCGATCAGCGTCTCCTCAGCCGCGCAATACATGTCCGACGCCCGGATGGCCGAACTGACCAAGACGGTCACCGACGCCGCCAACGCCATCAGCGGCGACCTGGGCTGGACCCCCAAAACCTGAACACGCTTACCTGTACGGAGCCCCCATGCTGCTTAAAGACAAGGTCGTCCTCGTCACCGGAGGATCGCGAGGCATCGGGGCCGCCGTGGCCGTGGAAATGGCCAGACAGGGCGCGGACGTGGCCATCAACAGCCACTCGGGCGGCGAGGCGGCGGCCGAGGTGATCGCCGCGGTCGAGGCGCACGGTCGCCGTTGCATCTCGGTCGAGGGCGACGTGGCCCTGCCGGAAACGGCGGCCGCCTTTGTGAATGCGGCGGTCGAGGCCTTCGGCAAGGTGGACGTCTTCGTCTCCAACGCCGGCATCTGCCCCTTCCACGCCTTCCTGGACATGCCGGCGGAGACGTTGAAGCGGACCATGGAGGTCAACCTGCACGGCGCCTACTTCATGACCCAGGCGGCGGCCAACCAGATGGTCAGGCAAGGAAACGGCGGGGCCATCGTCGCCATCAGCTCGATCTCGGCCCTGGTCGGCGGCGAGTTCCAGACCCATTACACCCCGACAAAGGCGGGGGTGCACAGCCTGATGCAGTCCTGCGCCATCGCCCTGGGCAAGCACGGCATCCGCTGCAACTCGGTGCTGCCGGGCACCATCCTGACGGACATCAACAAGGACGACCTGGCTGATCCGGCCAAGCGTGAATACATGGAAGGCCGCATCCCGCTGGGCCGTCTGGGCCAGCCCGAGGACATCGGCGGCGCGGTCGCCTTCCTGGCTTCGAACATGGCGGCCTATGTCACCGGCGCGGCCCTGCTGGTCGACGGCGGCGCCTTCGTGAACCTGCAATAGGACGGGCGGCGTGAAGGCGGCCTCCATCACCGATTACCGCGAGCTGGCGCGTCGGCGCCTGCCGCGCTTCCTGTTCGACTATATCGACGGCGGCTCCTACGCCGAGACGACGCTGGGGCGGAACGTCAGCGATCTGCGCGACGTGGCCCTGCGCCAGCGGGTGCTGCGCGACGTGTCGAATATCGACCTGTCGACGACCCTGTTCGGCCAGAAGCAAAGCCTTCCGGTCGCGCTGGCGCCGGTCGGACTGGCCGGGATGAACGCCCGGCGCGGAGAGGTTCAGGCTGCCCGCGCCGCCGCCGCCTTCGGCGTGCCCTTCACCCTGTCCACGGTCGGGGCCTGTTCGATCGGGGAGGTGGCGGCGGGCAGCCCGACGCCCTTCTGGTTCCAGCTCTACATGATCCGCGACCGCGCCTTCATGGCCGACCTGCTGGACCTGGCCGAGGCGGCCAAATGCCCGGCCCTGATCTTTACCGTCGACATGCCGGTGCCGGGGTCGCGCTATCGTGACTATCACTCGGGTCTGGCCGGGGCTTCGGGCTTCTTCGGCGACATGCGCCGCGCCATGCAGGCGGTCGGCCGTCCGGCCTGGTCCTGGGATGTCGGGGTCAGGGGCGGCCCGCATTCGCTGGGCAATGTCGCGCCGGTGCTGAAGGGCAAGACCGGCATCGACGACTTCTTCGCCTGGATGCGCGACAACTTCGATCCCAGCGTGACCTGGGACGACCTGGCCTGGGTGCGTGAGCGCTGGAAGGGGCCGTTGATCATCAAGGGGGTGCTGGACGCGGACGACGCCAAACGGGTGACCGATCTGGGCGCGGACGGTCTGGTGGTGTCGAACCACGGCGGGCGTCAGCTGGACGGCGTCCTGTCCTCGACCCGCGCCCTGCCGCCGATCGCCGATGCGATCGAGGGGCGGATGACCATCTTGGCCGACGGCGGGATCCGCAGCGGTCTTGACGTCGTGCGGATGCTGGCGCTCGGCGCCGACGGCGTGCTGATCGGCCGGGCCTGGGCCTACGCCCTTGCGGCGCGCGGCGAGGCGGGCGTCGCCCATGTGCTGGACCTGATGGCGGCCGAGATGAAGGTGGCCATGGCCCTGACCGGCGTGACGCGCGTCGATCAGCTGGATCGCAACGCCCTGGCCTGACCCACCCCGGCCTTGCGACACGATTTCCATTATGTAAGATCGAAACATACATAATGAGAAGCGACACGGTCCTGCGTGTCTGGGGAACGTCTGATGAAGCACCTTTTTGCGACCGCCGCCCTGACCCTGAGCGTCCTGGCTGTTGTGACGGCCGAGGCTGCGAGCGCCGAGGTCATCCGCGCCAATACGCCTGCCCTCGGTCTGACCATCGACCGGATCGGCGCCTTGCCAGACGCGGAGCGCGGCGCCTGGGCCGACTACCTGGCCCGCTCGCAGGCCCAGCATCTGGCGGACCGCGCCGCCCTGGCCGCCGAGCTGCCTGCCGGGGCGACGCCCCCGCCGCCGCCCGTGGCCATTCGCGGCAACAGCTCGCACATGCCGCTGGATCGCCCGGCGGAATGGTACGGCACGGCCGAGGCCCGCGCCGTGGCCGACGCGGTCGTCAGCTTCCAGACTCCGGCCGGCGGCTGGAGCAAGAACCAGGATCGCAGCCTCAAGCGTCTTCCGGGTCAGCGCTTCTCCAATGACGCCGAGACCATGGAGCAGAACCCGGCCAACTTCGACGCCCCGGCCGACCGTTTCTGGACCTTCGTCGGCACGCTGGACAACAACGCCACCTGGACGGAGATGCGCTATCTGGCCAAGGTCGCTGCCCAGGCGCCCGGGCGTGAGGGCGATGTCTGGCGCGCCAGCATCATCAAGGGTGTGCACTATCTGCTGAACGCCCAGTACCCGAACGGCGGCTGGCCGCAGATCTGGCCGCTGGAAGGCGGCTTTCACGATTCCATCACCTTCAACGACAACGCCGTGGCCGAGGCGGCCATGGTGCTGCGCGACGTGGCCAATGGCGCCGAAGGCTTCGGCTTCGTGCCGCCGGAACTGGAAGCCCGCGCCGCCGAAGCGGTGAAGAAGGCCATCGACGTCACCCTGGCCGCCCAGGTGCGCAAAGGCGATCAGCTTCTGGGCTGGCCCCAGCAGGTCGAGCCGATGCGCCTTGTCCCCACCAGCGCCCGCAACTACGAGCCGCGCTCAATCGCCAGCGGGGAGACGACTGACATTCTTGAGTTCCTGATGGGCGAGCCCAATCCGTCGCCAGAGGTCAAGGCGGCCATTCGCGGGGGCGTGGCCTGGCTGGAATCGGTGCGCGTCTATGACAAGTCGTTCGAGATGACCGACGATGGCCGCAAGCTGATCGACAAGCCCGGCGCCGGGCCCCTGTGGTCGCGCAACTATGACCTGGTCACCGGCCGCCCGATCTTCGGCGACAAGGACCAGACAATCCACGACGACGTCAACGGCATCTCGATCGGGCGTCGCAACGGCTATTCCTGGTGGCTGGCCGCGCCCCAGCGGGCGCTGGACCTCTATGCGGAATGGTCGACCGTTCATCGATAGTGGCGGGCATGTTCAGCGCCGGCCTATGCGGCGATCTTGGGCGGCGCTCCATCAGCCCATGGGTTCGCCCGTCCTGGGTCGATGGGTCTGCTGCTGGACTCGTGTTCGTTGAGATAGTTGGTTGAACTGTCATTTGAGGCTTGTGGAGTCGGGGTTGGGTCCGTATATCCGCCGCTCGCTCGG
>DAIOID010000056.1:1815-18936 GCA_036744355.1 Brevundimonas sp. | reverse complement strand
TTCCCGAACCGAAGCGCTGTGCGCCGCGGCGAGGGGCGTCGTTTAGGCGGGGCCGCTGCGCACGTCAAGCGGCTCGCCTGTGGATAAGCGAAAATATCGCGAGACCTCCGTTACTTGGCCGCCGCGGCGGCCTGCGGCGGGGCCACGGGACCGACAATGCCGCCGCTCGCCGGCAGGTGCGAGGCGACGGCGGGCGGGGGCGGTTCGTAGTGAACGCCCACGCCCGGTCCAAGCGGCAGGTCCAGCGCCACCCAGGTCGCCACCATGATCAGACCTGCGACCAGGAAGGCCCCAGCGTAGGGCAGCATGGTGGCCATCAGGGAGCCCAGGCCGAAGCGCGGGTCCCAGCGCTGGGCGAAGGTCAGGATCAGGGGGAAGTAGCTCATCAAGGGCGTGGCGATGTTGGTGACGCTGTCGCCCATGCGATAGGCGGCGGTCGTCATCTCGGGGCTGATGCCCAGCAGCATGAACATGGGCACGACGATGGGCGCCAGGGCCGACCACTTGGCCGAGGCCGAGCCGATGAACAGGTCGAACACGCAGGACACCAGGACCACCACGATCAGCAACAGGGGCGTGGGCAGGGCCAGTTCGCGCAGGGAGGCGGCGGCGTTGACGGCCAGGATGGGGCCCAGGCCCGACCAGTTGAACATGGCGACGAAGTGGGCGGCGAAGAAGGCCAGGACGATATAGGGGGCCAGCTGGCTGATCCCCTCGCGCATCATGCGCACCAGGTCGTGGTGGCTCTTGATCGAGCCGGAGCCGACGCCGAAGGCCGCGCCCGAACCGAAGAAGGTCAGGGCGAAGAAGGCGACCAGCGAACGATACAGCGGGTTGAAGCGCTGCTCGGGCTCGGCGTCGGCGTCGACGAAGGGCGAGCCGGGCAGGAGGGTGATGACGGTCCAGATGGCGATCATGCCGAGGATGGTCAGGCCGGCGCAGAGCAGGCCGCGTTTCTCCATGCTGCTCAGGGGCGTCTTTTCCTCGGCGGAGGCGGGCGCGGCGGAGGAGGGAACCCACGGCCCGAGGCGGGGCTCGATCACCCGGTCGGTCAGGAACCAGACGATGGGGGTGAAGACGAAGACGACGCCGACGATGAAGAACCAGTTGCCGGCGATGCTGACGGCGTAGGACGGATCGATCAGGTGCGCGGCGGGCTCGGTGATGCCGAGGATCAGGGCGTCGCTGGCGCCGGGAAAGAGGTTGCCTGCATACCCGCCCGAGACGGCGGCGAAACCGGCGGCCAGGCCGGCCAGCGGATGACGGCCGGCTGCGGCGAAAATGACAGCGGCCAGGGGGATGACCACCACGTATGAGGCGTCAGAGGCGTGGTGCGACACCATGCCGGTCACCACTACGATCGGCGTCAGGATGAATCGCGGCGCGTTCAGCAGGGCGCCGCGAATAGCGGTCGAGAACATCCCGGTTCGTTCGGCGACCGAGGCACCGTAAATAATTGTGATCACGATCCCCAGCGGCGGGAAATCGGCCAGGGTGCGCGGCATGCCGATGAAGAGCCGCTCCAGATTGGCGGGCGACAACAGGCTCTCCGCCTGCAGCACGTCGCCAGTCACCGGGTTGACCGCCGACCAGCCCAGACCGGTGCCGACCAGACTGAGCACGATCAGGCCCAGGATCAGCCACAGAAAGAGAAATACGGGATCGGGCAGGCGATTGCCGACGCGCTCGATGGTGTTCAGCAAGCGGGCTGCCAGGCTCATGCTGCGACCTTGATTACAGAGGTATGGGAAAGTCGCCATTTACGCGTATCGGCGGTGCAACTGGCAACGGCGCGGCCTGCGGCAAAACGCGCACAGGCTTGCGAACCATTCGCAACAAAAAACCTTTGCCGACATGGGTTTGAACCTGCCGAAGGTTGGGTCTAAGAAGCCCCGAATCCGCCCCCTCCCTCGGCGGGCGAGGCAGCTCGAATGAACGCATTTCTTCTGGAATACCTCCCGATCGTCGTTTTCCTGGCGATCGCCGCCGTCCTGGGGCTCGGCTTCATGCTGGCCGCTTGGGCATTGGCACCGAAAAACCCCGACACTGAGAAGCTGTCGGCGTATGAGTGCGGCTTCAACGCCTTTGACGACGCACGCATGAAGTTCGACGTCCGGTTCTATCTGGTGTCGATCCTCTTCATCATCTTCGACCTGGAAGTGGCCTTCCTGTTCCCGTGGGCGGTGTCGATGTTCGACCTGTCGCACGGCGGCATGGTCTTCGCCTTCTGGTCGATGATGATCTTCCTCGGCGTCCTGACGGTCGGCTTTATCTACGAATGGAAGAAGGGAGCGCTGGAATGGCAATAATCGCGCCTTCGTCGCCCTTGGCGTCGCCCCTGGTCCCCGCCGGCTCGGCCGCGCGCTCGACCGTTGAGGGCTACGACCCCAAGATCCACGACAAGTTCTTCGAGGCGGTGAACACCGAACTCGGCGAGCAGGGCTTCCTGACGACCTCGCTGGACGACGTCATCAACTGGGCCCGCACGGGTTCGCTGATGTGGATGTCGTTCGGTCTGGCCTGCTGCGCCGTCGAGATGATCCACCTGTCGATGCCGCGCTTTGACCTGGAGCGCTTCGGCACCGCCCCGCGCGGTTCGCCGCGCCAGTCGGACCTGATGATCGTCGCCGGCACCCTGACCAACAAGATGGCTCCGGCCCTGCGCAAGGTCTACGACCAGATGCCGGACCCGCGCTACGTCATCTCGATGGGCAGCTGCGCCAACGGCGGCGGTTACTACCACTACAGCTACAGCGTCGTGCGCGGCTGCGATCGCGTGGTGCCAGTGGACGTCTATGTCCCGGGCTGCCCGCCGACGGCCGAGGCCCTGCTGTACGGCATCCTGCAGCTGCAGAAAAAGATCCGCCGCACGGGGACGATCGAGCGATGAGCGAACTGGTGCGCGTCGCGGAGCGCGAATCCGCCCTGACCCCGCTGGGCACTGAAATGGTGGCGGCTCTCGGTGTCGAGGCCGTCGTCGCCTATGGCGAGCTGACCCTGATCGCCCCGCGCGAGAACATCGTCGCCGTCATGACGGCCCTGCGCGACCAATTCGGCTTCCAGCTGCTGATGGACGCCTGCGGCGCCGACTACCCGGACCGCGCCGAGCGGTTCGAGGTGGTCTACCACCTGCTGTCGCTGACCCGCGCCGCGCGTGTGCGCGTCAAGGTCTCGACCGACGAAGTGAAGCCGGTTCCCAGCGTGACGTCGGTCTATCCGTCGGCCGGCTGGTTCGAGCGCGAAGCCTTTGACATGTACGGCATGATCTTCTCGGATCACCCCGACATGCGCCGCATCCTGACCGACTACGGTTTCCAGGGGCACCCGCTGCGCAAGGACTTCCCGATGACGGGCTATGTCGAGGTCCGGTACGACGAAGAGCAGAAGCGCGTGGTCTATGAGCCGGTGAAGCTGGCCCAGGAATATCGCAACTTCGACTTCCTCTCTCCGTGGGAAGGCGCTGAATATCCGACCGTCCTGCCGGGCGACGAGAAGGCGGGAGCCAAGTAATGGCTGACGGAAACAACACCCCCGCGACGGCCGCCCCCAAGGCGATCGACCCGTTCGAGGACTATGAAGACGGCCTGACCCCGCACGCGCGGGCGATGGACGACCGCAAGTTCACCATCAACTTCGGGCCGCAACACCCGGCCGCGCACGGCGTGCTGCGTCTGGTGCTGGAGCTGGACGGCGAGCTGGTGACCCGCGTCGACCCGCACATCGGCCTGCTGCATCGCGGCACCGAGAAGCTGATGGAGTCGCGCACCTATCTGCAGAACATCCCCTACCTGGACCGGCTGGACTACGTCTCGCCGATGAACCAGGAGCACGCCTTCTGCCTGGCCATCGAGCGCCTGCTGGAAGTCGACGTGCCGTATCGCGGCCAGCTGATCCGGGTCCTGTACTCGGAAATGGGCCGCATCCTGAACCACCTGCTGAACACGACCATGCAAGCCATGGACGTGGGCGCCCTGACCCCGCCGCTGTGGGGCCACGAGGAGCGCGAGAAGCTGATGGTCTTCTACGAGCGCGCCTGCGGCGCCCGTCTGCATGCCAACTACTTCCGCCCCGGCGGCGTCCACCAGGACCTGACGCCGGAACTGATCGACGACATCGGCCGCTGGTGCGCCGAGTTCCCGGCCAAGCTGGCGGACATCGAGAGCCTGGTCACTGAGAACCGCATCTTCAAGCAGCGCAACGTCGACATCGGCGTCGTGTCCAAGGAGCAGGCTCTGGCTTGGGGCTTCTCGGGCGTCATGCTGCGCGGTTCGGACATCGCCTGGGACCTGCGCAAGGCCACGCCTTACGACTGCTACGCCGATCTCGAGTTCGACATCGCCGTCGGCAAGAACGGCGATTGCTGGGACCGCTACCTCTGCCGCGTCGAAGAGATGAAGCAGTCAGTGCGCATCATGGAGCAGTGCATCCACAAGCTGCGCAACTGCCCCGGCGAGCCGGTCCTAGCTGAAGACCACAAGATCACCCCGCCGCGCCGCGGTGAGATGAAGCGTTCGATGGAAGCGCTGATCCACCACTTCAAGCTCTACACCGAGGGCTTCAAGACGCCGGAAGGCGAGGTCTATGCGGCCGTCGAAGCGCCCAAGGGCGAGTTCGGCGTCTATCTGGTGTCGGACGGCACCAACAAACCCTACCGCGTCAAGCTGTCGGCCCCCGGGTTCCGTCACCTGCAGGCGATGGACTGGATGAACACGGGCCACATGCTGGCGGACGTGTCGGCCATCCTCGGCTCGCTCGACATGGTGTTCGGAGAAGTGGACCGATGAGCGTTCGTCGCCTCGCCAAGGAACAGCCTGAATCCTTCGCCTTTTCAAAGGACACGAAGGCCAAGGCCGACTGGTGGATCAAGAAGTACCCGGAATCGCGTCGCCAGTCGGCGGTGATCCCGATCCTGTGGCTGGTCCAGAAGCAGGAAGGCTGGGTCTCGGAGCCCGCCATCCGCGCCATCGGCGAACTGCTGGGCATGGCCTTCATCCGGGTGCTGGAGGTCGCGACCTTCTACACCATGTTCCAGCTGGAGCCGGTCGGTAAGGTCGCCCTGATCCAGGTCTGCGGGACCACGCCCTGCATGCTGCGCGGCGCCAACGAGGTCATGCGCGTCTGCAAGGAGAAGATCGGCCCCAAGGACGAACTGTCCGCCGACGGTCGCTTCACCTGGCAGGAAGTCGAGTGCCTGGGCGCCTGCTCGAATGCGCCGATGGCCCAGATCAACGACTACTACTACGAAGACCTGACGCCCGAGACGATGGCCCAGATCATCGACGACTTCGCCGCCGGCAAGTCGCCGAAGCCGGGCTCGCGCGTCGGCCGTCACACCTCCGAGCCCGAGGGCGGCGCCAGGGTCCTAACGGACCCGACGCTGTACGACGGCTCGCGCGCCAAGAAGATCAAGTCGCTGCCGAACTCCAAGCCGGCGACCGAGAAGGCTCCGGCCTGATGACGCGACCGAACCTGGACACGGATGAGGGCAGGGCGGCTTACCGGGCCGAGCTGCGCCGCGTCGGCTGGCCTTTCCGCTGGAGCGGATTGGCGCTGATCGTGGTGGCGGCGGGACTGGTGCTGTTTGCTCGCGAGGGTCGGTTCGGACTTACGGAAGATGCGGTGACGGTCGCCTATGGCGTCCTGGCCGTGGGTTGGGCGCTGGTGATCGGTTCGATCTTCATGCGCACCCGCCACCATAAACGCCGCATGGCGGAAGGACTTTAAGGGCTCATGGTCGGAATCCTCGAAGACAAGGATCGCATCTTCACCAACCTGTACGGCTTCCATGACTGGGGCCTGGAGGGGGCGAAGCAGCGCGGCGCGTGGAACGCCACCAAGGACATGCTGGACCTTGGCGGCGAATGGATCATCACCAACGTCAAGAACTCGGGCCTGCGCGGACGCGGCGGCGCCGGTTTCTCGACAGGCCTGAAGTGGTCCTTCATGCCCAAGGAAGTGAAGGATCGCCCTCACTACCTGGTCATCAACGCCGACGAATCCGAGCCCGCGACCTGCAAGGACCGCGAGATCATGCGCCATGATCCGCACCTGGTGATCGAAGGCGCGCTGATCGCTTCCTTCGCGATGAAGGCCCACGCCTGCTATATCTACCTGCGCGGCGAGTACGTGCTGGAGCGCGAGCGCATGGAAGCCGCCGTCAAGCAGGCCTATGAGGCCAAGCTGATCGGCAAGAACAACGTCCACGGCTGGGACTTCGACGTCTATATCCACCACGGCGCCGGCGCCTATATCTGCGGCGAAGAGACGGCCCTGCTGGAATCGCTGGAAGGCAAGAAGGGCCAGCCGCGCCTGAAGCCGCCGTTCCCGGCCGGCGCCGGCCTCTATGGCTGCCCGACGACCGTGAACAACGTGGAATCGATCGCCGTGGTCGGCACCATCTTGCGTCGTGGCGCGGACTGGTTCGCCAGCTTCGGTCGCCCGAACAACACCGGCACCAAGCTGATGTCCCTGTCGGGTCACGTGAACACCCCCTGCGTGATCGAAGAGGCCATGTCGATCCCGCTGCGCCAACTGATCGAAGATCACGGCGGCGGCGTTCGTGGCGGCTGGAGCAACCTGAAAGCCATCATTCCGGGCGGCGCGTCCTGCCCGGTGATCACGCGCGAACAGGCCGAAACCGTCCTGATGGACTTCGACTCCATGCGCGAAATGCGCTCGTCGCTGGGCACCGCCGGCGTGACGGTCATGGACCAGTCCACCGACATCGTTAAGGCGATCGCCCGCATCAGCTACTTCTTCAAGCACGAGAGCTGCGGCCAGTGCACGCCGTGTCGCGAAGGCACGGGCTGGATGTGGCGCGTGCTGGAACGCATGGCTGTCGGCGACGCTGATCCTTCGGAAATCGACCTGCTGCTCGACGTGGCCGGTCAGGTCGAAGGCCACACCATCTGCGCCCTCGGCGACGCGGCGGCTTGGCCTGTGCAGGGCCTGATCCGCCACTTCCGTCACGAGATCGAAGACCGCATCAACACCTACCGCAGCCGCCGCGCGAACTTCGCCGGCCACGCGATCGCGGCGGAGTAATCGTAATGCCTATCGCCAAGGTCAACGGCGTCGAAACCGAGTTCGAACCCGGCATGACGGTTCTGCAGGTCGCAGAGCGCGCCGGTCAGGAGATCCCGCGTTTCTGCTATCATGAGCGTCTGTCCATCGCCGGCAACTGCCGCATGTGCCTGGTCGAGGTGAAGCCTGGACCGCCGAAGCCGCAGGCTTCGTGCGCGCTTCCCGCCATGGACGGTCAGGAGATCTTCACTGACACGCCGATGGTCAAGAAGGCCCGCGAAGGGGTGATGGAGTTCCTGCTCATCAACCACCCTCTAGACTGCCCGATCTGCGACCAGGGCGGCGAGTGCGACCTGCAGGACCAGGCTGTCGGCTACGGCCGTGACGGTTCGCGCTATGGCGAGAACAAGCGCGCGGTTGAAGAAAAGAACATGGGCCCGACGGTCAAGACGTTCATGACGCGCTGCATCCAGTGCACGCGTTGCGTTCGCTTCATCACCGAAGTGGCCGGCGTGCCGGACATCGGCATGATCTCGCGTGGAGAAAGCGCCGAGATCACGACCTATCTGGAAAAGAACATCGACAGCGAGCTGTCGGGCAACGTCAACGACCTGTGCCCAGTGGGCGCCCTGACGCACCGTCCGTGGCAGTACCACTATCGTCCGTGGGAGCTGAAGAAGACCGAGACCATCGACGTGATGGACGCCCTGGGCTCGAACATCCGCGCCGACGCGCGCGGCGCCGAGGTCATGCGGGTGCTGCCGCGCGTGAACGAGGGCATCAACGAGGAGTGGCTGTCGGACCGTTCGCGCTACGCCGTCGACGGCCTGCAGGCGCGTCGTCTGGACCGCCCGTGGGTGCGTGAGAACGGCAAGCTGCGCGTCGCCTCGTGGGACGAAGCGCTGTCGGTTGTCGCATCGAAGATTAAGGCCTCCTCGGCCGACCGCATCGGCGTCATCGCCGGCGACCTGCAGGACGCCGAGTCGATGAAGGCGACGCTGGACCTGTTCCGCGCCCTCGGCTCGGCCAACACCGACTGCCGTCAGGACGGCGCCGCGATCGGGCAGGGGGCTCGCGAGGGCTGGCTGTTCAACTCCGGCCTGCAAGGCATTGAAAACGCAGACGCCATCCTGATCGTGGGCGCCAATCCGCGCACCGAGGCGCCGCTGCTCAACGCCCGCATCCGCAAGACCTGGCTGAAGGGCGCCGCCGAGATCGGCGTCATCGGCCAACAGGTCGATCTGACCTATGACTACAACTACCTGGGCGCCGGTTCGAAAACCGTCGGCAAGCTGCCCAAGACCGCTGTCGACTTCCTGACCAAGGCTGAACGCCCGGCGATCATCGTCGGTGCGGGCGCCCTGACCGGCGACACCGGCGCGGCCGTGCTGAACGCCCTGGGCGCGCTGGCCAAGAAGGTCGGCGTGGTCAAGGACGGCTGGAACGGCTTCAACGTGTTGCACACCGCCGCTGCTCGCGTCGGCGGTCTGGACATGGGCTTCGTCCCCGCCGAGGGCGGTCTGGACGTGGCCGGCATGCTGAAGCCGGGCGCTCTGGACGTGCTCTTCCTGCTGGGCGCCGACGAGGTCAATGCTGACGCTTCGGGCGCCTTCCGCGTCTATCTGGGTTCGCACGGCGACCGCGGCGCACACGGCGCCGACGTCATCCTGCCGGGCGCCGCCTACACCGAGAAGTCGGGCCTGTATGTGAACACGGAGGGCCGGGTGCAGATGGCCGAACGCGTCGTCTTCCCGAAAGGCGAGGCCAAGGAAGACTGGGCCGTCATCCGCGCCCTGTCGGAACGCGTCGGCTGCAAGCTGCCGTTCGACACCCTGGAGCAACTGCGCACCAAGCTGATGGGCGACCATCCGAGCTTCGGCCGCATCGACTATCTGGCTCCGGCCGCTTCGTTCGACGTGGCCGCTCTGGGCGCCAAGGGCGATCTGGGCGACGTCGCCTTCGTCTCGACCATCGTCGATCCCTACCTGACCAACCCGATCGCGCGCGCCAGCGAAACCATGGCCGAGCTGTCCGCCGCGCGGACTGCCCCGGTCGTTCTGGCGGCGGAGTAAATCATGGACGCTGCGACCTCCTTCTGGGCCACCCCCCTCGGCTGGACCCTGATCACCATCGGCGGGATCCTGATCGTCACGGTCGGGATCCTGATCTCGCTCGCCTTCCTGCTGCTGGCGGACCGCAAGATCTGGGCCGGCGTGCAGATGCGCAAGGGCCCCAACGTGGTCGGCCCGTTCGGCCTGCTGCAGTCCTTCGCCGACTTCTTCAAGTTCGTGCTCAAGGAAATCGTCGTCCCGTCGGGCTCCGACAAGGTCGTCTTCCTGGCCGCGCCGCTGATCACCTTCATCCTGGCCTTCATCGCCTGGGCCGTGATCCCGTTCGCACCGGGCTGGGTCATCTCCGACCTGAACGTCGGCATCCTCTACATCCTCGCGATCAGCTCGCTGGGCGTGTACGGCATCATCATGGGCGGCTGGGCTTCGAACTCGAAGTATCCGTTCCTGGGTTCGCTGCGTTCGGCGGCGCAGATGGTGTCCTATGAGGTCTCGATGGGCCTGGTCATCATCAACGTCATCCTGCTGGCCGGGACGATGAACCTGACCGAGATCGTCACCCAGCAGAACGGTTGGATCTGGAACTGGAACATGTTCGGCGGCGGCCTCGACACCCTGCCGACCATCGTGGTCATGATCCCGATGACGATCGTCTTCTTCATCTCGGCCCTGGCCGAGACCAACCGCCCGCCCTTCGACCTTCCCGAAGCGGAGTCGGAACTGGTGGCCGGTTATCAGGTCGAATATTCGTCGACGCCCTACCTGCTGTTCATGATCGGCGAGTACGCCAACATCGTCTTCATGTGCGCCATGATCAGCCTGCTGTTCTGCGGCGGCTGGAACCCGGGCTTCCCGACGGACTTCCTCGACAGCTGGCCGACCTTCCTGGCCAACCTGTTCTACTTCCTGGTCCTGGCGGCCAAGATCGTCTTCTGGTTCTTCATGATCGCCTTGGTGAAGGCCTTCGTGCCGCGCTACCGCTACGACCAGCTGATGCGTCTGGGCTGGAAGATCTTCCTGCCGTCGTCGCTGATCGCAGTGGTGATCGTGGCGGCCTGGCGTGTCTTTGCGGTGGGCGCGTGATGGGCGTTCGCGCCACATTGCTGACGGGCCTGATCCTGGCAGGCGCAGCCGGCGGCTGCGCCTCGTACGAGGCCGAGCCCGTCTCGGTCTATCAGTGGGAGCGCAAGGTGGAGCGAATTCAGCGCGAAGACGCTGAACGTGCACGCCTGTGCGGAACCCTCGACAAGGAAAGCGCGCGCTATGAACGCGAGTGCGCCGGAGTGAAATCGTAATGCTGACCCGTATCGTTCAGGCGGCCAAGGGCGCGATGCTGACCGACGTGTTCGGCGCCGTCGGCCTGTCGATGAAGTACATGATGAAGCCGAAGGCGACGGTGAACTATCCGTTCGAGCGCAACCCGCAGTCGCCGCGCTTCCGTGGCGAACACGCGCTGCGTCGCTATCCTAACGGCGAGGAACGTTGCATCGCCTGCAAGCTGTGCGAAGCCATCTGCCCGGCGCAAGCCATCACCATCGAGGCCGAACCGCGCGCCGACGGCAGCCGCCGTACGACCCGCTACGACATCGACATGGTCAAGTGCATCTACTGCGGCCTGTGCCAGGAGGCCTGCCCGGTGGACGCCATCGTCGAGGGACCGAACAGCGAGTTCGCCACCGAGACGCGCGAAGAACTGCTCTATGACAAGGCCCGACTGCTGGACAATGGCGACCGCTGGGAACGGCTGATCGCGAAGAATCTGGAACTCGACGCTCCGTATCGCTAAACCGGGCCGCGATTCCGCCATGGGATCGCAGCGCAAGATTTTGAAGGGGGCTTTGTCCCACCCATGCTGCAAGGCATAGCGTTTTATCTTCTGGCGACGGTCGCCGTGGTCTCGGGCCTTCTGGTCGTGACCGCGCGCAATCCCGTGCACTCCGTCCTGTGGCTGATCCTCAGCTTCTTCTCGGCCGCCGGTCTGTTCGTCCTGCTGGGCGCAGAGTTCCTGGCCATGCTGCTGGTGGTCGTCTACGTCGGCGCCGTCGCGGTGCTGTTCCTGTTCGTGGTCATGATGCTGGACGTCGACTTCGTCCGCCTCCGCGAAGGCTACGCTCGCTACCTGCCGCTGGCGGGTATCGTCGCCGGCGTCCTGCTGGCCGAGATGATCATGGTGTCGATCACCGTGGTGCAGGGCGGGGCGGCCAGGTCGGCCATCGCTCCCGTCGTTGCCGGGCCCGACGCCTCGAACATCGAGACGATAGGCCGCGTGCTCTATACGGATTACGTCTACTTCTTCCAGGCTGCGGGCATCGTGCTGCTGATCGCCATGATCGGCGCCATCGTCCTGACCCTGCGTCACCGCCCCGGCGTGCGTCGCCAGGACCTGGCCGCCCAGGCCAACCGCGAACGCGCCAAGGCCGTCGAGGTCAAGTCGGTCGCCACCGGCCAGGGCGTCACCCCCGAGGAGCTTCTGTGATGGACATCTCGCTCCAGCACTATCTGGCGGTCGCCGCCATGCTGTTCACCATCGGGGTGTTCGGCATCTTCGTGAACCGCAAGAACGTCATCATCATCCTGATGTCGGTCGAGCTGATCCTGCTCGCGGTGAACATCAACTTCGTCGCCTTCTCGACCTATCTCAACGACGTGTCGGGTCAGCTGATGGCCATGTTCGTTCTGACCGTGGCCGCGGCTGAAGCCGCCGTCGGCCTGGCGATCCTGGTGACCTTCTTCCGTAACCGCGGCGACATCGCGGTTGACGACGCCTCCGTGATGAAGGGCTGATCGGAACGTGACTATCCAGACTCTCGTCACTCTCGGCGTCTTCGCCCCCCTTCTGGGGGCGATGATCGCTGGCTTCTTCGGTCGCAGGATCGGGAACATCGTCTCGCAGTCGGTCACGACCGGCCTGCTGTTCTTCTCGTGCGCGATCTCGTGGATCGTGTTCAGCCAGTGGACCTGGGGCGGGCTCGAAGCCTTCACCGTCCACATCGCGCCCTTCATCCACGTCGGCGACTTCCAGTCGAATTGGTCGATCCGCGTGGACGCCATGTCGGCCACCATGCTGATCGTGGTGACGACGGTGTCGTCGCTGGTTCACCTCTATTCCTGGGGCTACATGGCCGAGGACGACAGCCGTCCTCGCTTCTTCGCCTACCTGTCGCTGTTCACCTTCATGATGCTGGCGCTGGTGACGGCCGCCGACTTCCTGCAGATGTTCTTCGGCTGGGAAGGCGTGGGTCTGGCCTCCTATCTGCTGATCGGCTTCTGGTACAAGAAGGACACCGCCTCGGCCGCCGCCATCAAGGCCTTCGTGGTCAACCGCGTCGGCGACTTCGGCTTCCTGCTCGGGATGATGACCGTTTTCTGGATGTTCGGCACGATCCAGTTCGCCGAGCTGTTCCCGCAGATCGCCGGCAAGGCCGGCACGGGTTGGGACTTCCTGGGCCACACCTGGTCGGCGCTGGACCTGGCGGGTCTGCTGCTCTTCATCGGCGCCATGGGCAAGTCGGCCCAGTTCTTCCTGCACACCTGGCTGCCGGACGCCATGGAAGGCCCGACTCCGGTGTCGGCCCTGATCCACGCGGCCACCATGGTCACCGCCGGCGTCTACATGGTCTGCCTGCTGTCGCCGCTCTATGAGCACGCGCCGACGGCGTCGCTGTTCATCGCCATCATCGGCGGCATCACGGCCATCTTCGCCGCGACCGTCGGCATGATGCAGAACGACATCAAGCGGGTGATCGCCTATTCGACCTGCTCGCAGCTGGGCTACATGTTCTTCGCCGCGGGCGTCGGCGCCTATCAGCCCGCCATGTTCCACCTGTTCACGCACGCCTTCTTCAAGGCCCTGCTGTTCCTGGGCGCCGGTTCGGTGATCCACGGCATGCACCACGAGCAGGACATGCGGAAGATGGGCGGCCTGGCGAAGCTGCTGCCCGTGACCTATGCGGTCATGATGATCGGCACCATCGCCATCACCGGCCTGGGTCTGCCCGGCGTCGGCGGCTTCGCCGGCTTTTATTCCAAGGACTCCATTCTCGAGAGCGCCTATGCGGCGGCGACGACCGGCCACTCGGCCGCGGGCATGTTCGCCTTCGTCGTCGGCATCTCGGCGGCCCTGCTGACGGCCTATTATTCGTGGCGCTTGGTCTTCATGACCTTCCACGGCACGGCCAAGTGGAAAGACGACGGCCATCACGCCGCCGACGACCACGCCTCGCACGCCCAGCTGGAAACGCACTCGGAACCGCTGGACGGCGACGATCATGCGCACGACGACCACCACCATGGTCCGCTGTCGCCGCATGAGAGCCCGCTGCCCATGGTCCTGCCGCTGCTGGTGCTGTCGATCGGCGCCGTCTTCGCGGGCATGATCTTCGCCCCGCACTTCATCGGTCACCATGAGGCCGAGTTCTGGCGCGGCGCCATCTTCGTCGGCAGCCACAACCACGTCCTGCACGAGAGCCACAACGTCCCGACCTGGGTGAAGTGGGCGCCGCTGGTCGTGACCCTGTTGGGCACCGCCGCCGCCTTCTGGATCTACGTCCTCAAGGAAGGCGTCGCCAAGCAGTGGGCCGACCGCAAGGGACCGCTGTGGACCTTCCTCTACAACAAGTGGTTCTTCGATGAGCTGTATGACGCCGTCTTCGTGAAGGGCGCCAAGGCGATCGGCGACTTCTTCTGGAAGATCGGCGACGTGAAGATCATCGACGGTCTGGGCCCCAATGGCGCGGCCTGGGCTTCGCTGAAATCGGGCGGCTGGCTGTCGCGCTTCCAGTCCGGTTTCGTCTACTTCTATGCATTCGTGATGCTGATCGGCGTGGCTGCGTTCCTTGCCTTCGCCATCTTCACGTGGGGAGCCTGAGCCTCGTGCCTCACATTCTGAGCATCGTCACCTTCCTGCCGCTGGTCGGCGCCGGCCTGCTGCTGGCCGGCATGATGAACAAGGGCGGCCAGGACGCCGCGGCTCCGGCCGCGCGCTGGATCGCCCTGGGCACCACCCTGGTGGTCCTGGCCGTGTCCGTCCTGCTGGTCGCGCAGTTCGATCCGTCGAACCCGGCCTATCAGTTCGTTGAAAACTACGCCTGGTTCGCCGGGGCGGGCTATCACCTGGGCGTGGACGGGGTTTCGATCCTGTTCGTCCTGCTGACGGCCTTCCTGATGCCGATCTGCATCGTGGCCAGCTGGAAATCGATCGAGACGCGCGTCGTCGAATACATGATCGCCTTCCTGGTGCTGGAGACCCTGGTCATCGGCGTCTTCACGTCGCTGGACCTGTTCCTCTTCTACATCTTCTTCGAAGGCACCCTGGTGCCGATGTTCCTGATCATCGGCATCTGGGGCGGGGCGAACCGGATCTACGCCTCGTACAAGTTCTTCCTCTACACCCTGCTGGGGTCGGTGCTGATGCTGCTGGCCATGCTGTGGATGGCCCATGAGACGGGCACCACCAGCATCCCCGAGCTGAAGCAGTACGCCTTCGATCCGGCCGTTCAGCCGATCCTGTGGCTGGCCTTCTTCGCCTCGTTCGCGGTGAAGATGCCGATGTGGCCGGTCCATACCTGGCTGCCCGACGCCCACGTTCAGGCCCCGACGGCCGGTTCGGTCATCCTGGCCGGCATCCTGCTGAAGTTGGGCGGTTACGGTTTCATCCTGTTCAATCTGCCGATGTTCCCGCAGGCCTCGCAGATGTTCACGCCGCTGGTCTTCACCCTGTCGGTGATAGCCGTGGTCTACACCTCGCTGGTCGCCTTCCGTCAGACCGACATCAAGAAGCTGATCGCCTATTCGTCGGTCGCCCACATGGGCTTCGTGACCATGGGTATCTTCGCCGGCAACGACACCGGCGTTCAGGGCGCGGTCTTCCAGATGCTGAGCCACGGCCTGATCTCGGGCGCGCTCTTCCTCTGCGTCGGCGTAGTCTATGACCGGATGCACACGCGAGAAATCGCCTTCTACGGCGGCCTGACCGCGCGCATGCCCTGGTACGCCGCCATCTTCCTGATGTTCACCATGGCCAACGTCGGCCTGCCGGGCACCTCGGGCTTCATCGGCGAAGTGCTGACGATGACCGGCGCCTATCAGGTCTCGACCTGGACGGCCCTGATCGCGGCGTCGGGCGTCATCTTCTCGGCGGTCTACGCCCTGACGCTGTTCCGCAACGTCATGTACGGCGAGATCAAGAACCCGGCGCTGCAGACCATCACGGACATCGACAAGCGCGAGCTGCTGATCTTCGTGCCGCTGATCGTCGGCACCATCTGGCTGGGCCTCTATCCCAACGCCGTCCTCGACTACACCGGGCCGACCGTTGAGGCCCTGACGACCGCCTATCGCGCAGCCATCGGCGGGTGAGAGCATAATGACTGATCTGTCTTCCGCCCTTCAACTCGCCGCCCCGGAAGTGACCCTCGCGGTCGGCGGGCTGGTGCTGCTCATGCTCGGCGCCTTCACCGGCGAGAAATCGACGCGCCTGATCTCGGGCCTGTCGATCCTGCTGCTGGCGACCGCCTCGGTTCTGGCCGCCGTCGGCCCACTGGGCACGGCCTTCAACGGCGCCTATGTGGCCGACCCGCTGGCCGTCTACGGCAAGGTGGCCATCTTCCTGTCGGCTGCGGTCGCCATCGTCCTCGGCGACGGCTGGATTCACCGTAACGGCATCGCCAAGTTCGAGTATCCCGTCCTGATCGTGCTGGCCTCGGTCGGCATGTCGATGATGGCCTCGTCGGGCGACCTGATTTCGCTCTACATCGGCATCGAGCTGCACTCGCTGGCGCTCTATGTCCTGGCCGCCTATCACCGCGACAACCTGAAGGCGTCGGAAGCGGGCCTGAAGTATTTCGTCCTGGGCGCGCTGTCGTCGGGTCTGCTGCTCTACGGCGCCAGCCTGATCTACGGCTTCGCCGGTTCGATGCGCTTCGTCGACATCGCCGCCTTCGCCACCGCCAACCCGGGCCCGGGCCTGATCTTCGGTCTGGTCTTCCTGATCTGCGGTCTGGCGTTCAAGGTTTCGGCCGCGCCGTTCCACATGTGGACGCCTGACGTCTATGAAGGCGCCCCGACCCCGGTCGTGGCCCTGTTCGCCACCGCGCCCAAGATTGCGGCCATGGTGCTGATCATCCGCGTCCTGGTCGAAGGCTTCGGCGTCGCCCATGGCCAGTGGGCCCAGGTCATCATCCTGATCTCGCTGATCAGCTTCGCTGTCGGCTCGTTCGGCGGTCTGATGCAGAAGGACGTCCAGCGCCTGCTGGCCTATTCCTCGATCATCAACATCGGCTACGCCCTGCTGGGCGTGGCGGCGGGCACCGAAGCCGGCGTCCAGGCCACCCTGATGTTCATGACCCTGTACGTCATCGACCAGTTCGGCTTCTTCGCCGTCCTGCTGTCGCTGAGCCGTAACGGTCGTCCGATCCGCAAGATCGCCGATCTGGCCGGTCTGAAGAAGGATCGTCCGCTGATGGCGGTGGCCCTGACCATTCTGTCGCTGTCGGCTGTCGGCATCCCGCCGATGTCGGGCTTCTGGGGCAAGTTCTTCGTCTTCGGCGCCGCCGCTGACGCGGGCTACTGGATGGCCGGCGCCGCCGGTCTGGTCGCCTCGGTCGTGGCCGGCTTCTACTACCTGCGCATCATCAAGGTGATGTGGTTCGATGCGCCTGCAACCGAGGTCGCGCCGGACAAGTCGCCGCTGGAAGCCAAGTGGATCGCCCTCGCGGCCGCCGCCTTCTGCTTCCCGTTGGTGATCGTCGCCCTGACCTGGCTGGAGCCGCTGACCCGCGCTGCCGCCTCGGGCGTCGGCGTCGGGTAAGGGTCTTTGACCGCCCCGGTCCTGATCCTCGACGAAACCGACTCCACCAACGCCGAGGCGCGACGCCGCGCCGAGGCGGGCGAGGGCGGGCCGCTGTGGATCACGGCGCGGCGGCAGACGGCCGGTCGCGGTCGTCGTGGACGCAAATGGGAGAGCGAGAGCGGCAATCTCGCCTCCACCCTGCTGCTGCTGACGCGGAAATCGCCTGCGGAAGCGGCGCAG
>DAIOID010000056.1:0-1715 GCA_036744355.1 Brevundimonas sp. | reverse complement strand
CCGCCTGATGCTGCTGGCGATCGAGCAAGGCAACACCAACACCCTGTTCGCCGTTCACGACGGCACGGGCTGGATCGCCCAGTGGCGCACGGCCACCGACGCCATGCGCACGGCCGACGAGTATGCGGTCTGGCTGCATCAGTTGTTCGAGATGCGCGGCAAGGGCCTGACGATGAGGGACCTGGACGGCTGCATCATCTCCAGCGTGGTGCCGCAGTCGATCTTCAACCTGCGCAACCTGGCGCGGCGCTATATCGCCGTGGAGCCTCTGGTGATCGGTGAGAATGTCAATCTCGGCATCGAGGTGCGCATTCCCAAGCCCAGCGAGGCCGGGGCCGACCGACTGGTCAACGCCATAGGCGCGCTGCAGGTCTATGAAGGCGACTTGCTGCTGATCGACAGCGGCACGGCCACGACCTTCGACGTGGTGTCCGGCGGCGCCGAGCGGGGACAGGGGGCCTTCGAGGGCGGGCTGATCGCGCCGGGCATCAACCTGTCGCTGCAAGCCCTGCACGAAGCGGCGGCCAAGCTGCCGCGCATCGCCATTCAGCGCCCCGACGTCGTCATCGGGCGCGACACCGTCACCTCCATGCAATCTGGCGTCTTCTGGGGCTATATCGGCCTGATCGAAGGGCTGGTGGACCGCATCAAGACCGAGTGGGGCAAGCCCATGACGGTCGTCGGCACCGGCGGCATCGCCTCGCTGTTTGAAGGCTCAACACAATCAATCGACCGGTTCGATCCGGACCTGACCATCCGCGGCCTACTCGAAATCTGGCGGCGGAACACCCATCTCTAGGGACGTATGACAAAGAAAACTCAAAACGACGAACTCGTCTTCCTGCCGCTGGGCGGCTCGAACGAGGTCGGCATGAACCTCAACGCCTATGGTTTCGGCCCGGCGCATGACCGCAAGTGGATCATCGTCGACGTCGGCGTGACCTTCGGCGACCCGTCCACGCCCGGCGTGGACGTGATCGTGCCCGACCCGACCTTCCTTGAGGGCGAGAACATCCTGGGCATCGTGCTGACGCACGCCCACGAAGACCACATCGGCGCCCTGGGCTGGCTGTGGCCGCGCATCAAGGCGCCGCTCTATGCGACGCCCTTCACTGCCTATCTGATCCGCGAGAAGCTGCGGGACGCCAACATCTTGGACGATGTCGAGCTGAACGAGATCCCGCTGGGCGGCGACCTGAACCTGGGTCCGTTCGACGTGACTTTCGTCACGATCACCCACTCGATCGCCGAGCCGAACGGCCTGGCCATCAAGACCCCGCTGGGCACGGTCCTGCACACCGGCGACTGGAAGATCGACAACGATCCGGTCGTGGGCGAGCGCACCGACGTTGAGACGATCAAGCGTCTCGGCGACGAGGGCGTGCTGGCCATGGTTTGCGACAGCACCAACGTCTTCGTCGACGGCGTGGCCGGTTCCGAAGGCGACGTGAAGGTGGCCCTGGCCGCCCTGATCAAGGACCTGAAGGGCCGCGTCGCCGTCGGCTGCTTCGCCTCCAACGTGGCCCGCATGGACAGCGTGATCCGGGCCGCCGAGGCTGCCGGCCGCCGCGTGGCCCTGGCCGGGCGTTCGATGCACCGCATTACCGCCGCCGCCAAGTCGGTCGGCATGCTGAGCGACGTCAAACCCTTCCTGAGCGAGCAGGAAGCCCGCGTCTGGCCCGAGGACGAGATCCTGTATCTCTGCACCGGCAGCC
>DAIOID010000055.1:0-18941 GCA_036744355.1 Brevundimonas sp. | reverse complement strand
CCGAGGACTTCGACATGGGCGTGCTGAGCGCCGGCGTCGCCGTCAGCTGGATCAGCTTCCGTCACCCCGACTACGACTGGAAGACGGGCCGCCCCCACCTGGTCGCCCTGCAGGCCGCGCTGGAGCGGCGCCCCAGCTTCCAGGCGACCGTTCCTGTCTGACTGCGGCGATGATTTGAGTTGAGGGAGGCGGGACGGGCTTGGGCCGGTCCCGCCCTTCTTCTATTTGCCGATCAGCCCGGCCAGTTGCGCGCCCTGGAAGGCGGCCAGGAAGAGCAGCAGGCCGCCGACGGCGTAGGTCAGCACCTTGCGCGGCACCTTCTTGACGATCAGGCCCGCAAACGGGGCGGCGATCAGGCCGCCGACCACCAGACCGGCCACGGCGGCGGCGTGGTTTTCCAGAGCGCCTGCCTCTTCCCAGTGACCCGTCACCAAGGCCCAGACGAAGGTGGCCGAGATGGCGACAGTCAGGAAGAACTCGGCGGTGTTGACCGTGCCGACGGCCTTGCGCGGGTCGTGACCGGCGCCGACCATGGTCGAGGACACCGTCGGACCCCAGCCGCCCCCGCCGATGGCGTCCAGAAAGCCGCCGACCACCCCGATGGGGGCGGTGATCCAGGCAGGCAAGCGGCGATGTGGCACGTCATGCCCGGCTCGCCACAGGATCCAGACGCCGATCAGAGCCAGATAGCCGATGATGAAGGGCTTGATGATCGCCCCGTCGATCCCGGTCAGGACATAGGCGCCCAGGCTCCCGCCGATGACCCCGGCGATGGCCAGGGGCAGAAACAGCCGCCACTCCACATTGCGGTGCCAGGCGTGGCTGCCCGCCGAGGCGGCGGTGGTGAAGACCTCCGCCGCGTGGACGCTGGCCGAGGCCGTGGCCGGCGGCACCCCCAGGGCCAGCAGCACCGAGGATGAGATCACCCCATAGGCCATGCCCAGGGCGCCATCGACCGCTTGGGCCAGAACGCCCACCAGCAGAAACAGGAAAAAAGTGTCCATTCAGCCCCCTAAGCCGCATCAGACGCAGGTCGCGGCCCCCGTGGCAATGGCCGGGGCCGCGCTTTGGTTGCGCGTGGATCAGCCGGCGGGTTCCAGCCGCGCCAGGGCGTCCAGGACGTCGCGGCCGGTATAGGGCTTGATGACCATGGCGGCGGCCAGTTCGGCGTTGGCGGCGGCGGCGCTGACGTCGCCGGACAGGAAGATGACCGGCACGCCCCAGCGCGCCTTCAGGCTGCGGGCCAGGTCGATCCCGGTGGCCTCGCCCGACAGGTTGATGTCCAGCAGGGCGGCGTCGATGGGATGCAGGGCGGTGGCCGCCTCGGCGGCTTCGGCGCTGTGGAAGGGGCCGACCACGCGGTGTCCGGCGGCGTCCAGGGCCTCGGTCAGGGCGGCGGCGGCCTCGGCGTCGTCCTCGACCAGCAGGATGGTCATGGGCTCGGGCGCGGCACGGACGTCCGGCGCTTCGGCCGGGGCCTGACGCACCAGGACGGCGCGCACGAAGGGCCACAGCTCGGCGGCGGGGCGGTCAGCGTCCAGGTCGAAAATCTTGGCCAAGGCCTTCAGTTCGGTCTCGGCTTCGGGCGACACCGTCGCGTCCGAACGCTCCAGCAGCCCGTCGTAAAGGGCGCAAAGCCGCGCCACATTGGCGTCCGCCCCGGCGGACGAAACCGCGCTTCCATCGAACATGCCTGTCTCCGTCTCAGTTTCAGCTCCTGTCGAGCTAGGGGTTTTGCACCTGCGAAGGAACCGGCCTGACGGGCTTGTGACGGCTGTTCACAATCGCTCCATCGACGCGTGTTCCGGCCTTTTCATCGACAGGGCGCGGTCAGGCGGGTAAGGCTCCGCGCTCGAAATTTCCTTCAAAGGACGCTCCCTTGCGACTGCCCCAGGCCCGTCTCGATCAGGTGCTCGACCGCTTCCACCAGGTGGAGGCGCGCATGGGCGCGGCTTCGGACGGCGCCGAGATCGTGCGCCTGTCGAAAGAGCACGCCGAGCTGAAGCCGGTGGCCGACGCGGTGCAGTCCCTGGCCCGCGCCCGCGCCGAGGTCGAGGATCTGAAGGCCATGGCCGCGGACCCGGAAATGGCCGACATGGCCGCCGACGAACTGGCCGCCCTGAACGAGCGCCTGCCCGAGCTGGAGCGCGAGGTCGCCCTGCTGCTGGCCCCGCGCGACGCCGACGAAAACGCCTCGGCCGTGCTGGAAGTGCGAGCCGGCACCGGCGGGGACGAGGCGGCCCTGTTCGCCGGCGACCTGTTCCGCATGTATTCGCGCTACGCCCAGTCGCGTGGCTGGCGGGTCGAGGTCGACAGCATCGCCGAGGGCGACGCCGGCGGCTACAAGGAGGTCGTGGCCACGGTGACGGGCGAGGGGGTCTTCGGCCGCCTGAAGTTCGAATCCGGGGTCCACCGCGTCCAGCGCGTCCCCGCCACCGAGGCCCAAGGCCGCATCCACACCTCGGCCGCCACCGTCGCCGTCCTGCCCGAGGTCGAGGACGTCGAGATCGAGATCAGGGATCAGGACATCCGCATCGACACCTTCCGTTCGTCGGGCGCGGGCGGCCAGCACGTCAACAAGACCGACTCGGCCGTGCGCATCACCCACCTGCCCACCGGCATCGTGGTGACCTCGTCGGAGAAGTCGCAACACGTCAACCGCGACAAGGCGATGAAGAACCTGCGCGTGCGCCTGTACGACATGCAACGTCAGGCCAAGGACGCGGCCCGCTCGGACGCACGCAAGTCGCAGGTCGGCTCTGGCGACCGGTCCGAGCGCATCCGCACCTACAACTTCCCCCAGGGCCGCGTGACCGATCACCGCATCGGCCTGACCCTGCACAGCCTGCCGCAGATTCTGGAAGGCGACATCGATCCCCTGCTGAACGCCCTGATCGCCGAGGATCAGGCCGCCCGCCTGGCCGATCTGGAAGCCGAGTTCAGCTGACCCTCAGCGGCGTTTGACGCGCCGTTTCAGCACCCGGTCGCCCAGGGCCTCGGCGTATTTCAGCGTAAAGGCCAGGGCCGCCGGATTGCCCCGGCGCGGGCCGACGGAATCCGCCATGATGGCCCCGCGCTCGCCGATGGGCAGGGGCGCGCCGGTGGTGGTGTCGATGGCGGTCTGATGCTCGATCTCGGCGTTCAGACGGGCGCCCATCAGGATCACCTGCACCGAGAACCAGGTCCACAGCAGGAAGCCCATGGCCGCCGCGAGCGGGCCGTAGGAGTCTGTGCGCACGAAGGTGGTCAGGAACCAGCTGAACAGGAAGGACACCAGCAGGCTGAGCGCCGCCGCGAACAGGGCCCCCGGCGTCAGCCAGCGCCAGCGCGCCCGCGCCCGGCAGGGGCCGTATCGATAGATCAGGGCGAGGGCCGCTACATAGCCGAGGTAGAGCAGGGGCCAGCGCAGGGGCGCCAGATGCGACCACTCCTCCTCCAGCCCGAACAGGGACAGGACGACCGGCACGCCGACCACCAGCGCTGAACTCAGCAGCACCGCAAGCAAGCCCGAAACGGTGAAGCCCATGCACATCAGGTTGTAGGTGATGATGTTGCGCCGCTCGACCTCGTGATAGGCGAGGTTGAGGCCGTAGAAGAGGGTCTTCACCCCGCCGTTGGCCGCCATCAGCGACAGGCCCAGGGTCCAGACCAGGGTGAAGGTCAGCTCGCCGGTCGAGCCGCCCGCCAGTCGCTGCATCTCGGCCCCCAGAAACTGGGCCACGTTCGACGGCAGGACGTCGTAGAGGAAGCTCAGCTGGTTCCAGGCGTCGGCCGGATCGGCGAACAGGCCGTAGATGGTGACGAAGGCGCCGAGAGTCGGGAACAGGGCCAGCAGCATGAAGAAGGTCACGCCCCCGGCGACGAAGCCGACCCGGTCGCCGAAATAGCCCATGGTCGTGCGCCAGACGATGTCGATCCAGCCCTTGCGCGGGATGTGGAGCGGGTGCTGGGCCAGTCGGCCGCGGCCGGGCTCCTCGGCGTCATAGTCCTCGGGCGTGGGGTCGCGCGGGGGCAGGGGCTCGGGCCGTTTGGGACGCAGCTCGACGCCGTACTTGTGCCCCTGCGTATAGAGCAGGTGCGCCGCCGTGGCCCCGGCCGCCAGGCCGCCCGCCGCCGCGCCCAGGTAGCGCCAGATCGCGCCGCCGTTTCCGCGTCGTCGCGTCGGTCGTTTCAGAAGATTCTGCATCCCCATCCGCCCCTCAACGGCCACGCTGGCCGCTTGTTCCCGATCGGCTTGCGTCTTGAATTCGCGCGCGGCAATCGCCAATCAGCCCTCATGTCCGAAAACGCATCCGCCGCCCCGACCCTGCTGACCGCCTGGAAAGGCGCGCAAGCCCGCCTGAAGGCCGCCGGGATCGACAGCCCGTCGATCGACGCCCGCCTGTTGCTGGAGGCCGCCACCGGCGCGGGCCGTGTCGACATCCTGACCGATCCCTACCGCGTGCTCGACGCCGACAAGATCGCCGCCCTGGACGTCCTGATCGACCGTCGCGTCAAGCGCGAGCCGGTGTCGCGCATCCTGGGCAAGAAGGGCTTCTGGAAGATCATGCTGAACGTCACCCCCGACGTGCTCAGCCCGCGCCCGGACACCGAGACCCTGCTGGACGTCGTCGTCCGCGCCTTCCCGCCGCACCGCGCCTTCGACATGATCGACCTGGGCACCGGCTCGGGCGCCATCCTGCTGGCCGCGCTGATGGAGCGGGCCGGGGCGCGCGGCGTCGGCACCGACATCTCGACCGAGGCCATCGCCGTGGCGCGCGAGAACGCCGCCAACCTGGACCTGGACGGGCGCTGCACCTTCATCCGCACCGACTGGGCTGCGGGCTTCGCCGACGACAGCTTCGATCTGGTGGTGTCCAACCCGCCCTATATCCCGACCGGCGACATCCCTGGCCTGGACCCCGAGGTGCGCGAGCACGACCCGCATCTGGCGCTGGACGGCGGTCCCGACGGCCTGCAGCCCTATCGCGACCTGGCCCCCGAGATCGCCCGCATCCTGCGCCCCGAAGGCGTCTTCGCTGTCGAGATCGGCTGGGACCAGGGCGCGCAGGTCAAGGCCCTGTTCGAGGCGGCGGGCTTCACCGGGGTCAAGGTGGTCAAGGACCTGGGGGACCGCGACCGCGTCGTCACCAACGGCCCGGACCCGCGCGTCGATCCCATCCCGGAAGCGTGACCGGGGGCGAGCGCAGGGTCTGCAACAAAAGCCTTGGAAAGCGCTTCATCGCGCGCTAAGTCGTTTCTTGTCTCCCACTCAAACGCGGTCTTTTCGGGCAGGTTTGCTCGCTCAAGCGCGTCTGGGCCAGTGACGGTCGGGCCTGTAGGGCCCGGCGGACCACAGGGCGGCGAACGGTTTTCCGAGCACATCGATACGGGGATTGGCCCCGACCGAACGGAACGACGAACTGGGTCCTGCCCGTCCTTCAATGACGGCGGCCCGCACCAGCACGGTAAGCTCCGATGAGAGATTTCAAGGGCATGAAGCGTCAGCGCGGACGCAACCGGAAGCCCGGCGGCGGCGGCAACAACGCCAATGCGACCAATCCGAACCGGTCGTGGGATTCGCAAGGCCCCGAGAACATCAAGGTCCGCGGCAACGCCCAGACCGTCTATGAGCGCTACATGCAGCTGGCGCGCGACGCCTCGGCCGCCGGCGACCGGGTGCTGGCCGAAAACTACACCCAGCACGCCGAACATTATTTCCGCGTCCTGCGCGCCCTGCAGCCGCAACGTCCGGTGTCCGAGATCGCCCAGCGCGAACTGGCCGGTCAGGGCTTCGACATCGATTTCGAAGACGAGTCGGGCGCCCAGGCCGCCGCCATCATCGCCGCCGCCCAGGCCGAGCAGCAAAAGGCCGAGGACGAGGCCCGTCGTCAGGCAGAACGCGCCGAACGCGACGCCAACCGCGACCGGGACCGCGACTACAACCGGGATCGCGACAACAACCGCGACCGGGATCGCGAACCGCGCGAGCCGCGTGAACCCCGCGAGCCGCGTGACGGCGACCGTGAACCCCGCGCCGAGGGCGAAGCCCGCGAGGGCGGCCGCCGCGAGACCCGCCGCGAACGCTGGGAGCGTCGCCGCGAGGAACGCAACCGCCGCTTCGAGGCCGGCGAGGCCACGCCCGAGGACGAAGCCCGCGCCGCGGCCGAGGCGGACTACGCCGGCGAAGCCGCCTCGGACGAACCGGCGGCCATGCCGGTCGCTGAGGTTGAAGCGGTCGAAGCCCGTCCCGCCCGCGCCCCGCGCCGTCCGCGCGCCGAACGCGCCCCGGTCGACGCCTCCGCCGAAGGCGAAGTCAGCGACGGCATGGGCCTGCCCGGCTTCCTGACCCGCGCCCCGGACACGGCGGAAACGGAGGCTTCGGAAGAAGCGCCCGCGCCCAAGCGCCGCGCCCCGCGTCGCAAGGTCGAGCCCGCCGCCGACGAAGGCTGATCGGCGGCGCGCAACCTTAGCGCGTATATTTACATAACCGCAACCTATGGGCGTCACTCTCGAGGCATCGGAGGGACGTGCGATGGAACTCGTTCTGGTGGTGGTCGCCTTGGCCTTGTCCGGCTGCTGGGCGGGGTTGCGGATGGCGATGAAGGCCCGGCGCGAGGTCGCGATCCTGCGGCGGGTCAACGCCACCCTCGAGGCCTGTTCCGAGGAGCGGGCGCGCGAGCTCCAGACGGCCCTGGCTGCGGCCGAAGGGCAGGCGGCCCAGGTCGAGGCCGCCCACCGCGCCAAGGCCGAGTTCCTGGCCAGCATGAGCCATGAGCTGCGCACGCCGCTGAACGCGGTCATCGGCTTTTCCGACCTGATGCGGATGAACGAGGCGCAGGAGCCGCTGACCCACCGCCAGCATCAGGCGGTCGAACAGATCCGCGACGCCGGTGCCCGGCTGCTGGTTTTGGTCGACGAGGTGCTGAACCTGGCCGATATCGAGGGCGGGCGTCTGGCCCTGACCGTCGAGCGGGTCGATCCCCTGCTGGTCGCGCGACAGGTCTGTGAAGCGCTGCGCCCCATGGCCGAAGCGGCGGGGATCGCCCTGCGCGAGCCGTCGCCCGTGGCGGGTCTGATCGCGCGCGCCGACCGCGAGCGTCTGCGTCAGGTCCTGACCGCCGTGATCGGCAACGCCGTGAAATATAACCGCCCCGGCGGCGCCGTCCTGATCGAGGCGCGTCAGTCGGCCGAGGGCGTGAGCCTCAGCGTCCACGACACCGGACCGGGCCTGCCCGCCGCCCGCATGAACGACCTGTTCCAGCCCTTCAGCCGCCTGGGCCGCGAAGCCTCCGAGGTGCCCGGCGCGGGTTTGGGCCTGGCCGTGGCGCGGCGTCTGATCGAAGCCATGGGCGGGCGGCTGGAGGCTGAAAGCCAGGCAGGCGAGGGCGCGGTCTTCACCGTCCGTCTGCCGGTCGGCGTCGCCCAGCCGCGCGCCGTCGTCGCCTCGCCCGTGCCGGCGGCGGACCTGCCCGAGGCGACCCTGCTCTATGTCGAGGACAATTCCTCCAACATCGCCCTGATGCGTCATGTCATCACGGCCCTGGGCCGGATCCGGTTGCATGTGGCCGAGACGGGAACGGACGGGCTGACCCTGGCCCGCGAGCTGCGGCCCGACGTCATCATCCTCGATATCAACCTGCCCGGCATGGACGGGTTCGAGCTCAAGGCGCGGCTGGCCGGCGACGCTCTGACGCGCGGCGTGCCGGTCCTGGCTCTGTCGGCGCGCGCCGCCTTCGCCGATATCCGGCGCGGGCGCGAGGCGGGCTTCGCCGACTATCTGACCAAGCCCCTGCAGATTACGGCCCTGGTCGAGGCCCTGTCGCGCGCTTTGACGGCGACCGCCGTCCCGCCCGTCAACGACGCCGACGCCGCCTGAGGGACCGCGCCGGGGTTGACGAGAGGCTTCGAGAGGGTTTCCTAGACGGCAAGGGGCTTTTCGACCCTGTGCTAGGGAGAGCCCATGTCACGTTCGTCGGCCGGCAAGTTGCGTTTCAGGGCGGGGAGTGTTTGCCGTCTGATACCGGGCGCATTGATGGCAAGCCTTCTGGCGACCGTGCTGGCGGGCTGCGCGACCATGCCGCCGCCGCCGCCGCCTCCGCCTCCGCCGCCGCCTTCTGTGCCCGACGCCCCAGGCGGGGCCGTCCTGAGCGACTGGCGCGGCGTCATCACCGCCGCCGACCGCGACCGCTATCAACGCCGCGACGCCGCCTGGACCCTGGCCCTGCAACAGGCGAAGCGTCAGCCCGGGTCGGGCGACCTCAACAGCCTGGGCGACCTGATCGATCCCGGCGCGGCGCGTCCCTCGGTGACGCCGCCGGTCGGGAACTACCGCTGCCGCACCGTCAAGCTGGGTTCTCAAGGCGGCGAGGGCGGTCTGGGCTACGTCGTCTATGGCTGGTTCGCCTGCCGCATCGAGCAGACGCCCGCGGGTCTGAAGTTCAGCAAGCTGACCGGATCGCAGCGCCCCAGCGGCCTGCTCTTCCCCGAGAACGACCGCCAGATGGTCTTCCTCGGCTCCATGGCCCTGGCCTCGGAACCGGCCGCCCGCTCCTACGGCCTGCGGCCTGAGCGCGACATGGTGGCCGTGGTCGAACGCATCGGCGACCGGCGCTGGCGGCTGGTCATCCCTTGGCCGGCGAACGAGTCCAATCTGGATCTGATCGAACTGGTCCCGGCGCCGGCGCGCCGCTGACCGGAAGCCAGCCCGGCTGATACTCCGGGTGGCGCCGCCAGCGCTTGATCAGGATGTTGCTGTAGGTCCCCAGGGCCGGCATCGGGTCCAGCGGATCAAAGATGGCGTGGGCGCATTGCACCGCGTCGACCCCGATATGGGTCAGCCGCCGCAGGGCGGCGCCCGGCGCCACCTGGCCGCGCTTGACCTGCTTGCCCAGCAAAGTCAGGTCGCCCTTGGTCCAGACGTAGCGCACCCCGCGCCGATAGACGGCCCAGGGATCGGCGGGCGCCGTGATCGCCTGTCCCATGGCCAGCTTCAACCCCCAGACGCTGTGCGGCAGGCCGGCGCATTCCGAAATCCGCCCCAGGCTGACGCGCGGATTGACCTCCATGAAGGTCACCTCGCCCGTCGTCGGACAGACGATGAACTGGGCGCAGCCGGTCGAGGAATAGGCCAGGTGAGCGACCAGCTTCTCCACCCCCTCGCGGACCAGGGGCGTCGGCTCCACCGTCACCCCATAGGTGGTGTAGCCGGTGCCGTCGTACTCATGGGTGCGCGCCGCCTTGATCTCGACCGCGCCCAGCAGACGACCGCGGTCGGCGCTGAAGATGACGCTGTGGCGCGGGCCGGCGACGTACTTCTGCACGATCAGCTCGGGGTGGGTGTCCGGCCAGTGCGGCATGGCGGCGGCCAACTGCGTCGCGTCGGCGATGATCAGGGCCTTGCGGTCGAACAGCTCGGCGTCGACCACGGCGGGCTTGACGATCAGGGGATAGCCGATGGCGGTCGCCGCCGCATGCAGCCCGGCCATGTCCTGCACCCGCCGGTGGGGCGCCAGGGCGACGTCCAGGGTCTCGCACAGTTCAAACATCCGCGTCTTGTTCATGCAGGTCTCGACCGTCTCGGCCTCGGGCATGATAAGCCGCGCCCGCGCCTCGAAGGCGGCCCGGTGACGGGTGATGAAGCGCGATCCCGCCTCGCTGACCGGCTGGATGACATCGACAGGGTTTTGATCCAGCCAGTTCAGGATGACCGGCAGGGCCTCGTCCGTCCCCGGCTCCAGCGGCGAATGGCGGAAGGAGCCGCTCAGATGGCGCGACCATTCCAGGTAGTTGCTGGACGTCGACACCCCGGCGAAGACCCTGTGCCCGGCCTGATTCAGGGCCTTGGCGACGGGGAAGGCCATGCGCGCGTCGCCGACCAGCAGGACACGCAAGGAAGAGGATTGAGAACGACGTTCCGTGATCATCGCGGCTGACTAGGCCCGTCAAGCGCTGCCGTAAATCGGATACGCCTGTGGCGTGATGTCGCTGAACCGCGCTTGACCGGGGCCTCACCCGGCGTCCACCCTGACCGCCGTTCAGATTCCAGGGGAGGCGCAGATGCGCGGCGTGGGTTTCACTATCGGTTCGGTCATCGCGATCGGCGTGTTGGCGGCGATCATCCTGATCGGCTTCCCGACCTACAACGTCTATTCCAAGCAGATGGCGGGCAAGGCGGCCTACGAAGAGGCGGTGCAGAACCGCCGCATCCGCGTGCTGGAGGCCCAGGCCGCGCTCGACTCGGCCAAGCTGACCGCCGCCGCCGAAATCGAGCGCGCCAAGGGCGCCAACGAGGCCAACCGCATCATGGCCGAGGCCCTGGGCGGCCCCGAGGCCTATCTGCGCTGGTCCTACATCAACATGCTGCAGGAAACCGCCGGCAAGGAAGGCCGCCAGACCATCTACATCCCCACCGAGGCCGGGATGCCCATCCTGGAAGCAGGCCAGCGCCCGGCGCGCTGACCTGAATCCTTCTCCCCTTGTGGGAGAAGGTGGCCCGTCAGGGCCGGATGAGGGGTCTTGCGCCGGTGGATGAGGGTGATGTGGCTGCTCGCCAGGAACCCCTCATCCGTCTCGCTTCGCGAGCCACCTTCTCCCACAAAGGGAGAAGGCATTACGCGAGCTTTTAGACCCGCGTCAGTCGCAGGTCCTGATAGTCGTAGGAGAAGTCGATGTCCGGCGAGACGCCCTTGAGCGTCGCCGTGGCCGGCTTGGCCGTGGCGATGTTGAAGGTGATGAAGGCGTCCTCCTCGCGTTTGTCGGGGAAGCGGGTGCGGAAGGTCTCGCCGTCATAGGGCTCCAGCCAGCCCTGCAGCGCCGGGGTGTGGGTGAAGGCCAGCCACAGGCCGGTCTTGCGGTTGCGGCCGCGCCCCTCGGTCTTCTGCTCGATGGTGATGTCGCCGTACCAGGGGTCGCGCCAGGTCCCGACATAGGCGTCCAGCGGCATGGACGGCGGGGCGCCCGCCGCCTGCTTGGCGTCGATCTCGACCGCGGCCTTCAGCGATCTCTCGGTCCCCTCGGCCTCGCGCTTTTTGGAGTCGGCGATCCAGTCGACGTCGACCTGGTTCATGGCGATGTCCGACAGGCCCGAGCGCAGGGCGCGCAGCAGGAAGCTCTCCTCGGCGTTGGTGAAGACCGAGAAGCCGATCTTGCGGCCGGGGATCAGCACCGTGGCCGAGATGCCGCCCGGCGAGCCGCCGCCGTGGGTGGCCAGACGCTCGCCGCGATAGTCCTGCACCTGCAAGCCCATGGCGTAGGTCGAAGCCACGGCCCGGTTGGGCAGTTCCGCCGTCGGCCCGTTGGACGAGGAGACGATGATGTTGGGCTTGTACATCTCGCGCGCGGCGGCTTCGGAGAACAGGCGCGAGCCGTCGGCCAGCTTGCCGTCGTTCAAGCGCACGGCGATCCACTTGGCCCAGTCGTGGGCGCTGGCGCAGATGCCGCCCGCCGCCGCCGCCGAATCCCAGTTCCACACCTCGACGATGGACTCGGCGATCTGGGTCATCGCCCCCTGATAGCGCAGCGGCGGCCCGACGCGGCCATGGGGCAGGGCGCTCTTCTTCGGATCGGCCAGGCGCGCAAGCGGCACGCTCTCGCTCATGCCCACCTTGTCGAAGATGCGGGTCTGGACGAAGTCCTCCCACGACAGGCCGGACACCTTCTCGATCACCGCGCCCGCCACCACGAACATCAGGTTGCAGTAGTGGTAGTCCTCGCGGAAGCCGTCTTCGATCGGCACGAAGGCCGCCTGGGCCAGGACCTCGGCGCGGGTTCGGTCGCTGTTGGGCCAGAACAGCAGGTCGCCGGCGCCCAGGCCGAAGCCGGCGCGGTGGCTCAGGGTGTCGCGCACGGTGATGCGCTCGCCGACCATCGGGTCCGACAGGGTGAAGCCGGGCAGATAGGTCTTCACCGGCTCGTCCCACTTCACCTTGCCCTCGTCGACCAGGATGGCCAGGCAGGCGGCGGTGACGTTCTTGGAGTTGGAGGCGATGGCGAACAGGGTGTGTTCGTCGGCCGGCTCAGCCTTGCCCTGACGCCGCACGCCGTAACCCTTGGCCAGCACCGTCTTGCCCTCGCGCACCAGGGCCAGGGAGACGGCTGGCTGGTCCGGCCAGGCGGCCATGCAGCGCTGCACCCAGGCGTCGGCGGCGGCGGCGATCTCCTCGTCGGTGCGCGTGTCGGCGCGGACCTGGGCCAGGGCCAGACCGGGCAGGGCGGCGCTCGACGCGGCGACGGCGGAGGAAAACAGGGCCGCACGGCGCGACAGGCGGATGGACATAGGCGAAGCTCCCGACATGAGCGGCGACGCTAGCGCCGCCGGTCTGCCGGGCCAAGGGGGGCCTTACAACTGCTCATCCCGGCGGACGCCGGGACCCAGTGCTTTGGCTACAGACGCGAGGATGGCGACAGGGCGATGGCCGCTGCTCTCACTGGACCCCGGCGACCGCCGTCAGGCCGCCAGCCGCCACCTTTGCAGGTGGTCCAGGACGTCGGCCACGATCTGCGCCCGGGTGAAGCCGGTGACGTCCCTGGCGCGCGTGCCGTCGCCGGTCTGGGCCGTCATCCGCCATTCCAGCGCACGGCGCCCCTCGGGCGCCTCCAGGGCGGTCAGGGCGGGCAAGGGCCGCGACCGGGCGCCGATGCGATAGAGGAAGTCGCGGCCATTGGCGTGTTCGACCACCAGCCAGACCCCGTTCTCGTCCATCTCGACCCGGCTGTTCTCCAGCCCGCCCTCGACCAGGGCGTCGCGCACCTCGACTAGGGCCGGGGCGCCCTGGCGTTCGATCTGGCGGGCGATGTCCTTGCGGCTGGCGGGGGCCAGGATGCGCTTCAGCCGCTCGCGGATCGGCGGGGCCTCGGTCTCGATCGCCTCGCCCTTGAGGTCGGCGTTCATCTGGCGCGCCAGACCGAAGGCCAGCAGGATCATGATGACGGCGAAGGGCAGGGCCGCCACCAGGGTCGCCGCCTGAAGCGCGCCCAGGCCCCCCGCCAACAGCAGCAGGGCCGCCGTCAGCCCCAGAAGTCCGCACCAGTAGACTCTCTGCCAGCGCGGCGTCTCCTCGGCTCCGCCCGACGCCAGAGTGTCGATGACCAGCGAGCCGGAATCGGCCGAGGTGACGAAGAAGACCGCCACCAGGGCGACCGCCAGGGTCGAGGTGACGGCCGTGCCGGGCAGGTATTCCAGGAAGTGGAACAGGGCCGTCGACAGGTCGGCCTGCACCGCGTCCGAAATCGCGCCGCCCGCTATGCCGAGGTCGAGGCCCATGGCCGAGTTGCCGAAGACCGTCATCCACAGGAAGGTGAAGGCGGTCGGCACCAGCAGCACGCCGATGATGAATTCGCGCACCGTCCGCCCCCGCGAGATGCGGGCGATGAACATCCCCACGAACGGCGACCAGGCGATCCACCAGGCCCAGTAGAACAGGGTCCAGTCCGCCATCCAGGCGCGCGGCTCATAGGCGTAGAGGGTGAAGGTGCGGACGAAGAAGTGGTCCAGATAGAGGCCGAAATTCTGCACATAGGCCCGCAGGAGGAACAGGGTCGGGCCCGCCGCCAGCACGAACAGCATCAGGCAGACGGCCAGGATCAGGTTCAGCTCGGACAGCCGTCGCACCCCCTTGTCCACCCCGGTCAGCACCGAGATGGTCGCCGCCCCCATGACCACGACGATCAGCCCGATCTGGACTGTCACCGTATTGGGCACGCCCGCCACATAGTTCAGCCCCGAGGTGATCTGGGCCACGCCCAGCCCCAGGGAGGTGGCGATGCCGAACAGGGTGCCGCAGACGGCGAAGATGTCCACGGCGTCGCCGATCGGCCCGTTGATGCGCTTGCCCAGCAGCGGATAGAGCCCCGACCGCATGGTCAGCGGCAGGCTCTTGCGGTGGGCGAAATAGGCCAGGCTCAGCCCTACCACGGCGTAGATGGCCCAGGCGTGGACGCCCCAGTGGGTATAGGTGATGACCATGGCCTCGCGCGCGGCGTCCAGCGACCCGGGCGCCGCCTCGGGCGGGGCCACATAGTGCTGCACCGGCTCGGCCACGGCGAAATACATCAGTCCGATGCCCATGCCCGCCGCGAACAGCATGGCCAGCCATGAGACATAGGGGAAGTCCGGCTCGGCGTCGTCCGGCCCCAGCTTCAGCCGCCCCGTCGGGCCCACGGCCAGAACGGTGACGAACAGCAGAAAGCCCGCCACCGCCGCCACATAGAACCAGCCGAAGGTGTCGATCACCCAGGCCTGGGCGGCCTTGAAGATCAGGTCGGACGTCGAGGGCGCGATCAGGGCGAGGACAAGCAGGGCGCCCGCGATGGCGCTGGCCCCCCAGAAGACACGGGGGTTCATCTTGGTCGTCAGCATGGAGACCTAGCGCACAGCGACGCTTGGGGTTCCATGCCGCGTCACAGAGCGGCCACCGGCATGAAGAAGATGTAACTGTGGTCGGCGACGACCGGCTGATAGTCGCTGCGTTCGAGGGGGCGTCGAGGGGACGTCCGCAGGGACGCGACCATGTCGAAACTGAAGCTTGCTCCGCTGCTGGGCGCCGTTCTGGCCTTGCCGGCGGGCGCCGCCCTGGCCGCCCAGACGCCGCCGCCCGCGGCTGGAAGCCAGCAGGCCCAGAGGCCCCCGGCCACGCCGGCCCCGCAGGATGCTGAGGACAAGGACGAGCCCGCCACCGTGGGCGACGTCGTCGTCACCGCCCGCGCCAACGACGTGCGGACCTCCATCGATTCCATCAGCTACAGCCTGGCCGACGATCTTCAGGCCGCCAACGGCACCCTGGCCGAGGCCCTGCGCAACGTGCCGTCGGTCGACGTAGACCCCCAGGGCAATGTCTCCCTGCGCGGCGACAGCAATGTCACCATCCTGGTCGATGGCCGCCCCTCCGCCATCCTGTCCGGGCCGAACCGCGCCGACGCCGTCCTGCAACTGCCCGGCAGCCGCTATGCGCGCATCGAGGTCATGACCAACCCCTCCGCCGCCTACAGCCCCGAGGGCTCGGGCGGGGTCATCAATCTGATCACCAAGCCGACCCCGCCGGCCGCCGTCGGAGCCCCCGGCGCGCCCGCGACGACGACCACCACCGGCTCCGTGCGGGTCAATGTCGGCGACAACGGGCGGTGGAACCTCGGCGCCAGCGGATCGCGCCAGCGCGGCAAGCTGACCCTGACCGGCGACGTCAACTATCGCTACGACGATCAGAACTTCGCCTTCGACCGGCGGCGGGAACAGCTGGACCCCGTCACCGGCGCCGTCACCTCCACCACCACGACGGTCCAGAATAACGACACGGTCCAGAAGGGGGTCTTCGCCCGGCTCGCCGCCGAATACCGCCTGACCGACAAGACGATGCTGACCGGCGAGCTGCGCGCCAACCGCTTCGAGGCCGATTCCGAGGCCTGGGGACGGTTCGAAACGCGCGATGCGTCGGGGGGCCTGACCTCGGCCTACGCCCGCGACGGCGTGGGCGGCTTCAGCATGGACGGTTGGGGCACCACCGCCCGCGTCCTGCATCAGTTCGACGCCTCGGGTCATGAGTGGTCCAACGAGCTGCGCTATGATCGCAACGACCATGAGAACACTTCGCTGAACGCCAACGTCTTCTCGGTTCCGGCGTCGCCGACGCTGTACGAGCAGCAGAGCAACCTCAGCGCTCAGGAAACGGTCGGCTTCACCAGCGCCTACACCCGCCCGATGGACGACGACTCCAAGCTGCGCGCCGGCTATGAACTGAGCCTCAGCCGTCCGGATCAGGACAATGTCCTGCGGCGCGGCCCGTCGGAGGCCGCCCTGGCCCCCGTGCCGAGCCTCAGCAACCGCTTCGAGGCCGAACAGACGGTCCACGCCCTCTACGCCACCTATGAGCGCCCGTTCGGCGAGAAGCTGTCGGCCCAGTTCGGTCTGCGGCTGGAGCAGGCGGACATCGAGGTCGAGGACGTGACCAACGCCGTGCGCGCCTCTCAGGACTATTTCCGCGCCTATCCGACCGGCCACGTCCAATACAAGCTGACGGATGCCCAGACCCTGCGCGCCAGCTACTCGCGCCGCATCCAGCGGCCGCAGCCGACACAGTTGAACCCGTTCGTGTCCTACGGCGATCCGCTGAACCTGCGCTCGGGCAATCCGAACCTGGAGCCGCAGGAGACCGACAGCTTCGAGGCCATGTGGCAGATGCGGCGCGGCCAGAGCTTCTATCAGGCCACCGCCTATTACCGCGACACGACCAAGGCCTTCACCGATGTCGCGACCGACGTCGGCGGCGGCGTACTGCTGACCCGGCCCGAGAACCTCGGCGCCCGGCGCGACCTCGGCGTCGAAGTGACCGCCAGCGGCCGTCTGCATCCGACCCTGCGCTACAACGCCAGCCTCAACGCCTTCCGTCAGGAGATCGACGCCGCCGGCATCCCGGGCGCGCAGAACCGCGAAGGCGACCTGGTGACGGGCCGGCTCAGCCTCAACTGGCAGGCCACGCCCAAGGACTTTGTTCAGGTCATGGGCTTCTGGCAGGGCGACCAGTTGCTGGCCCAGGGCACGCGCGAGAGCGGCGGGATGGTCAACCTGGGCTATCGCCGCAAGCTCAACGAGACCCTGTCGCTGCAGTTCACCGCGCGCGACATCCTCAACTCCTTCGGCGGCGCCACCACCTATGACACGCCCCTGTTCCGCGAGCGCGTCGATCAGGACATCAACCTGCGCGCCTTCTATCTGGGTCTGACCTGGTCCTTCGGCGGCGGTCCGCGCAAGCCCGAGCCGCAGTTCGACTTCTCGACCGGCCCCACCGGGGGCTGAGTTTCAGGCCCGCGTCTCCCAGGCGGTCCAGACCGCGACGGCGACCAGGCACAGGGCCATGGCGGCGCGCATCCTCGGCCCCTGGGCGCGGGTCAGCAGGGCGCCGCCCGCCCGCGCCGCCGTCAGCACGATGACCGAGTGGACGATGACGCTGACCACGACGTGCAGGCTCCCCAGCGTCAGGGCCTGCGCCAGCAGCGGCCCCTGCGCCGGTCGGATGAAACCGGGCAGCAGGACGACATAGAGCAGGGCCGCCTTGGGGTTCAGCAGGTTGCCGATCAGCCCCCGCCGGAACAGGGCGCGCCGCCGCGTCTCGACCGGTGCCGCGTCCGCCCCGTCGCCGGTGCTGCGCCAGGCGTCCCAGGCCAGCCACAGCAGGAAGCCCACCCCCGCCCAGCGGATGGTCTGGTAGAGGGCGGGCCACAGCAGCACCACCTCGGTCAGGCCGAAGGCGGCGGCCACCATCCACAGCGTCAGCCCCAGGGTGATCCCGGCCACCGCCGCCAGCCCCGCCGTCCGCCCCTGCGACAGCGACACCAGGGCCAGCCAGCCCATGTTCGGCCCCGGCGTCAGCTCCATCAGCGCCACCGCCGCCAGGAAGGGCAGGACGACCGTCGGATCGACCGGCACGTGCGTCAGAAATTCCATCATGGTCTCCTGCGGCCACGCTAGGCCGGGACGGCGGCGCGCATCAATCGCTCGTGACGGGTCTTGCGTGGCCGATCCGCCACACCCACCTCGGTTTGACACACCTCAAGGCGTCGCTTCGCAGAAGGGCGCCTTGTTGGTTTTCCGCCTTCCGAGGGGACTGCACCGAAATGAATCTCGACATCTATTCCGACCGCGCCAAACAGGCCGTCCAATCCGCCCAGTCGCTGGCCCTGGCTCGCCGCCACCAGCAGTTCGCGCCCGAGCACCTGCTGAAGGTGCTGCTGGAGGAGCGCGACGGTCTGGCCCGCAAGCTGATCGATCAGGCCGGCGGCGATCCGTCCGCCGTCGAACTGGTGACCGAGGGCCTGCTGAAGAAGCGGCCCCAGGTCGAGGGCGGTTCGGGCCAGCTCTATCTGGACGGCGACACCGCCCGCGTCTTCAGCGCCGCCGAGGACGCGGCCAAGAAGGCCGGCGACGCCTTCGTCACGACCGAGCGCCTGCTGGCCGCCATCGCCAAGGAGGGCGGGGCCGCCGCCGAGGCGCTGAAGTCCGCCGGCGTCACGGCCAAGAAGCTGGACGACGCCGTCACCGAGATGCGCAAGGGCAAGACCGCCGACAACGCCTCGGCCGAGGACAGCTACGACGCCCTGAAACGCTACGCCCGCGACCTGACCGAGGCCGCGCGCGACGGCAAGGTCGACCCCGTCATCGGCCGCGACGAGGAAATCCGCCGCACCATTCAGGTCCTGGCCCGCCGCACCAAGAACAACCCCGTCCTGATCGGCGAGCCGGGCGTCGGCAAGACCGCCATCGTCGAAGGACTCGCATTGAGGATCGTCAACGGTGACGTGCCGGAAAGTCTGAAGGACAAGAAAGTCCTGTCGCTGGACATGGGCGCCCTGATCGCGGGCGCCAAATACCGCGGCGAGTTCGAGGAACGCCTCAAGGCCGTGCTGAACGAGGTCGCCGCCGCCGAGGGCCAGATCGTCCTCTTCATCGACGAGATGCACACCCTGGTCGGCGCCGGCAAGGGCGACGGGGCCATGGACGCCTCCAACCTCTTGAAGCCCGCTCTGGCGCGCGGCGAACTGCACTGCGTCGGCGCCACCACGCTGGACGAGTACCGCAAGCACGTCGAGAAGGACGCGGCCCTGGCCCGCCGCTTCCAGCCGGTCTTCGTCGCCGAACCGACCGTCGAGGACACGGTGTCGATCCTGCGCGGCCTCAAGGAGAAGTACGAGGTCCACCACGGGGTACGCATTTCCGACAGCGCCATCGTCGCCGCCGCCACCCTGTCGAACCGCTACATCACCGACCGCTTCCTGCCCGACAAGGCCATCGACCTGATCGACGAGGCCGCCAGCCGCGTGCGCATGGCCGTCGATTCCAAGCCCGAGGCTCTGGACGAGATCGACCGTCGTCTGGTCCAGCTCAAGATCGAGCGCGAGGCCCTGAAGAAGGAAAGCGACAGCGCCTCGCAGCAGCGTCTGGAGAAGCTGGAGGACGAGATCGCCGATCTGGA
>DAIOID010000054.1:3811-18996 GCA_036744355.1 Brevundimonas sp. | reverse complement strand
GGTCCGCTTCAGCTCGCTCTTGGCGGCTTCTTTCTGGATCTGAGCAATGGACTTTTTAAGGAATAGCCGGTTCCCGGCTGGCTTTACGCCGTCTGCGGACATGTAGTCGCGCCCCCATCGATTTACACGGCAGGCCCTCCCCGGGCTGCCTTCTTGGCGCGGACGCTAACCATCCGAACGCCCGCGCGCAACGCGGTTTCGATTGGATGAAGCGCAGACGACGCTTTCGTGAACCGGGGCGTTGCGGCTAGAGCCCATCTGATGCTGCCTATTCACGCCGTACTGGAGCCGCTGAAAGCGGCCTTGGCCACGACCAATGCGGTCGTTCTGGCCGCCCCGCCGGGGGCGGGCAAGACCACGGTCGTGCCTCTGGCCCTTCTGGATCAGCCGTGGCTGGGCGACCAGAAGGTGCTGGTGCTGGAGCCGCGTCGGTTGGCCGCACGGGCGGCTGCGGATCGGATGGCGGCGACGCTGGGCGAGAAGGCGGGCGGCACGGTGGGCTATCGCACCCGACTGCAAAGCCGGATCGGTCCCCAGACGCGGATCGAGGTCATCACCGAGGGCGTCTTCACCCGGATGATTCTCGACGATCCGGCGCTGGAGGGCGTCGGCGCTGTCCTGTTCGACGAATTCCACGAGCGCAGTCTGGACGCCGATCTGGGGCTGGCGCTGGCGCGCGAAAGCCAGTCGGTGCTGCGCGACGACCTGCGGCTGCTGGTCATGTCGGCGACGCTGGACATCGCTGGGGTGTCGAAGATGCTGGATGGCGCGCCGGTGATCGAGGCCGAAGGGCGGATGTTCCCGGTGGAGACCCTCTATCTGGGCCGCAACGCCGCCGAGCGGTTCGAGGACGCGGTCGCGCGGGCCGTCATGCAGGCTCTGGGCGATCAGACCGGCTCGGTGCTGGTCTTCCTGCCGGGGCAGGGCGAAATCCATCGGACGGTTCTGCGTCTGAACGAGCGGCTGCGCGATCCCTCTGTTGATGTGGTCGCCCTTTACGGCGCGCTGGACAAGGGCGAGCAGGATCGGGCTATCGAACCGGCGCCGCCGGGCCGGCGCAAGGTCGTGCTGGCCACCTCGGTGGCGGAGACCAGCCTGACCATTGAAGGCGTGCGCGTCGTGATCGACGGCGGCCTGTCGCGCGTGCCGCGCTTCGAGCCGTCCAGCGGCCTGACCCGGCTGGCGACGGTCAAGGTCAGCCGGTCGTCGGCGGAACAGAGGCGGGGTCGCGCGGGGCGTGTCGAGCCGGGCGTCTGCTACCGCCTCTGGGACGAAGAACAGACGCGGGGTCTGGTCCCGCATCAGAGGCCGGAGATTCAGGAAGCCGAACTGACCGCCTTCGCGCTGGATCTGGCGCGCTGGGGCGCCAAGTCGGTCGAGGGGCTGGCCCTGCTGGACCCGCCGCCCGCCGGGGCCCTGGCCGAGGCGAGGAAGGTGCTGGCCCGGCTGGGGGCGCTGGACGCCAAGGGCGATCTGACTGCGCATGGACGGAGGCTGACGCGCATCCCCCTGCCGCCGCGACTGGCGCACATGGTGGCGGTCGCCTCGGATCAGGACGACGCCCTGAGCGGGGCCAAGATCGCGGCGGTGCTGAGCGAACCGGGGCTGGGGGGGAATGCGGTGGACCTGCATGACCGGCTGAAGGGCCTTGATCGGGATCGTTCGCCGCGGGCGCGCGATGCGATGAAGCTGGCCGAGCGCTGGGCGCGGGCGGCGGGCGGCGGCACCCAAGACAAGCGTGGGGGCGGCGAGGCCGACGCGGGCTTGTTGCTGGCTGAGGCCTTCCCCGAGCGGATCGCGCGGGCGCGCGGCAAGCCGGGCGAGGTGCTGCTGGCCTCCGGGCGCGGGGCCTTCCTCGACCCGACCGAGCACATGGCGCGCGAGCCCTGGTTGGCCGTGGCCGAGCTGGGCGGCGGCGACGCGCGCGACCGCATTCGTTTGGCGGCGGCGCTGGATGCGACCACGCTGGAGGCCGATCTGGCCCACCGGATCGAGGTCGAGGACCGCTTGGCGCGCGAACCCTCGGGCAAGCCGGTGATCCGCCGCATCCGCCGGATTGGGGCGCTGGTGCTGGACGAAAAGGTCGTCGGCGCGCCGGATCGGGCGACCATGACGGCGGCCCTGAAGTCCGAGGTCGAGGCGAGCGGGCTGAAGGCCCTGAACTGGGGCGAACAGGCGAGCGGGCTGCGGGCGCGGCTGGCCTTCCTGCATGGGCTGGATGCGGCCTGGCCCGATGTTTCGGACGAGGGGCTGCTGGCCCTGCGCGAGGACTGGCTGTGGCCGCTGCTGGACGGGGCGCGGTCGCTGGGCGATATCGGCGACGGCAAGCTGACCGAGGCCCTGCGCGGCCTGGTCCCATGGGACTTGCAGCGCAAGCTGGATGACCTAGCCCCGCCGCGCCTGACCACGCCGCTGGGCTCGGCCTCGATCGACTACGCCGCCGAGGGCGGGCCGCGCGTCGAGATCCGGGTGCAGGAACTGTTCGGGGTGAAGACCCATCCGGCGGTCGGCGGCGGTCGGGTTCCGCTGACGCTCAGCCTTCTGTCGCCCGCGCGGCGGCCGGTGCAGGTGACGAAGGACCTGCCGGGCTTCTGGACCGGGTCGTGGGCGGCGGTGCGTAGCGAGATGCGGGGGAGATATCCGCGTCACCCGTGGCCGGAAGACCCCGCCAACGCCGAAGCCACCAGTCGGGCCAAGCCGCGCGGGACCTAAGGCTCAGCTTGACGATCAGCGGCGACGCACCGCAAGGACCTTGCATCAATGCAAGGATTTCGCGTGGCCGACGCTGCACTCTCACCGCCTATCGCCTCCAAACGGAGAATTCTGTTCGCCAGCCTGATCGGCACCACGATCGAATTCTTTGACTTCTACATCTACGCCACGGCGGCGGTGCTGGTGTTTCCCACCCTGTTCTTTCCGGGTGAGGACGCGACGACGGCCATGCTGTCGTCCTTCGCCACCTTCTCCATCGCCTTCTTCGCGCGGCCCGTGGGCGCGGTCGTCTTCGGTCACTTCGGCGACAAAGTCGGACGCAAGGCGACCTTGGTGGCGGCCCTGATGAGCATGGGGCTGTCGACGGTGGCCATCGGCCTGCTGCCGACCTACCAGTCCGTCGGCGTGATCGCGCCCCTGCTGCTGGCACTGTGTCGGTTCGGGCAAGGCCTGGGTCTGGGCGGCGAGTGGGGCGGGGCGGTGCTGCTGGCGACCGAAAACGCGCCTCCGGGCAAGAAGGCCTGGTTCGGCATGTTCCCGCAACTGGGCGCGCCGATCGGCTTCATCCTGTCGACCCTGAGCTTCATCATCCTGACGGCGACGCTGAGCAATGAGCAGTTCCTGACCTGGGGTTGGCGCATTCCCTTCATCGCCAGTTCGCTGCTGGTCATCGTCGGCTTGGGGGTGCGGCTGCGCATCACCGAGACGCCGGAATTCAAGACCGCCATCGACAAGGCGGAGCGAGTCGAGACCCCGATCCTGACCCTGCTGGCGCGGCACAAGTTCGCCCTGCTGACCGGGACGCAGGCCGGTCTGGCGACCTTCGTCCTGTTCTATCTCATGACGGTCTTCGCCCTGGGCTGGGGCACGACGGCGATGGGCTATACCCGCGAGCAGTTCCTGCCGATCCAACTGCTGGGCGTCTGCTTCTTCGGCCTGTTCATTCCGCTGTCGGCGCTGGCGGCGGATCGCTGGGGGCAGGGGCGGACGCTGCTTGTCACATCGGTGGGCATCGCCCTGTTCGGGCTGGTGCTGGCGCCTCTGTTCGGCAGCGGCGGACTGGCTGGCGTGGTGGCCTTCTTCATCATAGGCTTCAGCCTGATGGGCTGCACCTATGGACCGCTTGGCGCTGCGCTGGCGCGGCCCTTCCCGACGGCGGTGCGCTATACCGGCGCGTCGATGACCTTCAATCTGGCGGGGATTCTCGGCGCCTCGCTGGCGCCGTTCGCGGCGACCTGGCTGGCGGGACATTACGGCTTGAAGGCCGTGGGCGCCTATCTGGCCGTGGCCGCCGTCCTGACCATCCTGGCCCTGCTGGGCATGAACCGGATCAGGACGGACGGGGAGGCGTAGGCGCCAGAGCCTAGATGTCTGTGCCGTAGGCCGCGTCGGTCACCGCATAGACCATGATGCCGGTGGCGATGGCCAGGTTCAGGCTGTCGGCCCGGCCGCGCATGGGGATCTTGACGTTCAGGTCGCAGGCGGCGGCCAGTTCATCGGTCAGCCCGGCCTGTTCGTTGCCCATCAGGATCAGGGCCGGATGGCGCACGGGGCTGTCGCGATAGCCGTGCTTCGCATCCAGACGGGTGCCGATGACGCTGCCCGGCCAGTTCGCCCGCCAGGCCAGAAATTCTTCGCGCGTCGCCTTGCTGATGGTGACGGCGAAGACCGAGCCCATCGTGGCGCGGACCGCCTCGACCGAGAAGGGGTCAACGCAGTCGCCGATCAGGATCACGCCGCCGCAGCCGGCTGAGTCCGCGGTGCGGATGATGGTGCCCAGATTGCCGGGATCACGCACCTGCTCCAGCGCCACCCAGCAGGGCTTGGCGTCGGGCCGGATGGCGTCCAGCGGGGTATAGACCTGCTCGAACACGCCCAGGACCGTCTGCGGATTATCGCGACGGCTGATCTTTTCGAGGATTGCGTGGGTGACGACGATGATCTGGCCGCCGGCCTTGATGGTTTCGGCCTTGGCGCGGTCCAGCAGCGGATGAGGTCGCGCCTCGTCGCCGACCAGCAGCATGACCGGCGCGCGGCCCTGATCCAGAGCTTCGCCGATGAACTTCAGACCCTCGGCAAGGAAACGTCCGGTCAGGTCGCGTTCCTTGCGCATGTGCAAGGCGCGGACAGACTTGATGGTGTCGTTGGTCAGGGAGGTGATGACGCGCTCAACCATGTCAGGCGCTCCAGCGGGCGAAGAAGCTGAGGCCGATGGCGCGGGCGTCCTTGCCGTCTTCCGACAGCGCCAGTTCGCCCCAGTCAATGCGCCCGCCGCGATCATGGGTCGCCTCGGCCATCATGTGGGCCAGCGACAGGCCGGAAATCCGCGCCGCATAGGCGTTGAGCAGCAGGAATGAGGCGTCATCCGACAAGAGAGCGGCGCAGTCCTTCAGCAACTCGGGCATGTCCTCGAACAGACGCCAGACCTCGCCATTGGCGCCGCGCCCGTACTTGGGCGGGTCCAGGATGATGCCGTCATACCTCGAGCCGCGACGCACTTCACGCGCGACGAATTTGCGGGCGTCCTCGACCAGCCAGCGGATCGGGCGGTCGGACAGACCCGACAGCTCGGCGTTTTCACGGGCGTATGCGACCGACTTCTTGGAGGCGTCGACGTGGGTGACGTGCGCGCCAGCCGCCGAGCAGGCCAGGCTGGCCACGCCGGTATAGCCGAACAGGTTGAGGATCTTGGGCTGTTGCAGGGTGCGGACACGCGCGTCCAGCCATTCCCAGTTGGCCGCCTGCTCGGGGAAGAAGGCCAGGTGGCGGAAGGGGGTGAACCGGCCCATGAAGCGCACGTCGCGCCATTTCAAGGGAAAGGCGTCGATGGGGCCGTGGGCGTCGAAGCGCCAGCGGCCGGAATCCTCTTCCTCCTGTTGGGGATCGAACATGGCGTTGGCGCGCTCGAAGGCGCTCTCGTCATGGGCCTTCCAGAAACACTGCGGCTCAGGACGAACGACCGTGTAGCGGCCATACCGCTCCAGCTTGCGACCGTCGCCGCTGTCCAACAGGGCGTAGTCCGACCAGCCTCGCGTGACGAGGGTTTCGGGCGTGGAGGAGAGAACGGGAGCCATCTGCGGCTGATAGGCGCTCAGGCGGCTGCTCGTCCAGCCTCGGTCGCGAACGAAGGGGATGTGACCGGGGCCGCCTGATCCGCGACGTCAGGCTGATGAGCCGTCTTGTCCCAGCGATGCGGCTCCACGATCAGGCGAACAAGGGCATGGGCGAAGGCGAGGCTCAGCAATGACCAGTAGATCGGCGCGACGAGCATGTCCCACGGCCCGAACGGGACGCCTGCACGTTTCGCGCCGATGGCGGTCGTCAGAATGGACGCCCCCGAACCGCTGAACAGAATGGCCAGGCCCAGCCAGGGCGTCGCAAGCAGATGACCCGTCAGCACGACCATCATGCCGAAGGATGTGATCCACGCGACGGAAAGCGCATGCAGCGCAGCGGAGGCCAGGGCTGTGCCTAATGTGAGCGCCAGGGCGCTCCACCCCCGCCAGCCCATGCCGGACAGGGAGCGTGTATGGACCAGAACGGTCTGCATATACCCCTTCAGCCACCGCGTCCTCTGCGGCAACCAATGCAACAACCGGCCAGGCGGGGTCTCATAGGTAGGCCGGCTGAGCACGCCGAGACGCCAGCCCCGCCGCCATATGCGAAAGCCGAGGTCGGCGTCCTCGGTCACGTTCCAGGCGTCCCAGCCGCCCAAGGCGCGCAGGGCCCGGACTCGAAAATGATTGCTTGTACCGCCAAGCGGAAAGGGCAGCGCCATCCGCGCCATGGCCGGCAGGGTAATCTCGAACAGCGCCGCGTATTCCGCGGCGAACTGACGGTCCAGAAACGGCGAGGCGGCCCAGCCCTTATGGCGACGGCGGATACGGAGCGGGGCCTGCAGGCAAACCAGATCACTGTCCTCCGTGGCGAAGCGAGCCGCCGCCTCTCGCAGTTGCAAAGGATCGGGCTCATCTTCGGCGTCATAGACTGTCAGCAGGTCGCCCTTCGCAAGCGACAAGGCGTAATTGAGGGCACGGGGCTTGGTCGTGGGGGCGCCGCGAGGCACCACCAGAACCTGGAGCCAATCCGGCCGGGGTAGCGCATGGGCTGCGTCGATCGTGGCCTGATCATGCGCTTCGAGAGCCAGATAGCCGTCCAGCAGCTCAGGGGGATAATCCAAGGTAGACAGTCGTTCGATCAGATACGGCAGGATCGCCGCCTCGTCATAGAGGGCGACAATGACCGAGTAGCGGGGCAGGGCGATGGAGGGGGATGGCGAATCAAGCTGCGGCTGACTCTTCAAAACGGTCAGCAGTCGCCAGCCGACAATGATCAGAAACCCGACCTGCAAAAGCAGCAGCAAACCCGTACCGACAAGAGGCCAGACCAGAACCGACGTTGTGATAGCGCCAATCGAAAGAACTGCTACCAGTAGTTGTGAGGCTGTAGCAGTGACCCGCGCTTCGTCAGCCGTGACGGCATGGTCGTGACTTTTGGGTCGCCGTCCGCGCATCAGGTCCCCCTGACCTATGGTTGATCGCTAAGATTACTAACAACGCTGTTCGCTAAATGGCAAGCGATTGGCGTTTCGCAGCGGGGAGGCTATGCAGGGAACCATTCCTGAATGGAGTTCTGGATTGTCCGGCGACTCGACCCCCACGCCGCGTTCGGCCCGCAAGCCCAAGGGCGAAGGCCATGTCCGGCGCGCAGAGATACTGGCGGCTGCCGAGCGCATTTTCGTCGAACACGGCTATGAAGGAGCGACGATCCGCAAAATCGCCGACGAGGTCGGACTGTCGTCGACGGCCCTCTACATGCATTTCGCCGACAAGAGCGAGATGCTGCACGAGATCTGCCGCGGCGCGTTCGAGACGCTGATCGCGTCGCACCAGAAAATTCTGATCGAGAACGAGCCGCCGGAAGCGCGTCTGAGGCGCATGATCGAAGCCTATATCCGTTTCGGCTTTGACAACCCCAATGCTTATCGCCTGACCTACCTGACGCGCCCCGTTGAGGCGCGCGAAGGCGCCCAGACGGTGGCGCAGGAGACCGGGTTTGAACTGTTCCGCGCCTTTGTCGCCGTGGTGGAGCAGGCCGTCGCTGCTGGGCGCATGAAGGGCGATCCGACGACGATCGCTCAGGCCATCTGGGCCTGCGGGCATGGCATCGTCTCTCTCAGGATCACCAAGCCCTATTTCGAATGGGCCGACCGGGATGAACTGACCCGGGTCACGCTGGACGCCCTGTTCGCGGGGCTGCTGAGGCCGTGAGCAGGCGGTGCGGGGCGCTGGCCGCCCTCCTTTTGCTAGCGCCCGTCGTGGCCGAAGCGCGTCCGTTGCGGGTGCTGTCGCTGGACCAGTGCGCGGACCAGTATGTCCTGGCTCTGGCGCCCGAGGCCGAGCTGGCCCTGTCGTCGCGGGCGGACGACCCGGATTCCTGGATGCGTCAGGCGGCGCGCGGGCGGCCTCGAGTACGACCGACGCTGGAGGCGGCCATCGGGTTCCAGCCCGACGTCGTGGTTCGCTACTGGGGCGGGGAGCCGCGCCTGCTGGCGGCTTTGGAGAATCGCGGGACGCGGGTTCTGAACATCGATGACGCGACCGACATGGCCGGGGTCCGCGAGAACTTGAGGGCCGTGTCGGAGAGACTGGGGCAGGAGGCGCGGGGCGCGGCCCTGATCGCCCACATGGATCGTCGGCTGGCCCAAGCGGCGGGCGGTGGGCGCGGGCGGGAAGCCGTCTATGTCACGCCCGGCGGCTATACGACCGGAACAGGATCGCTGATCGATTCCGTCCTGAAGGCGGCGGGGTTCCGCAACGGCGTGAGCGGGCCGGGCTATCAGCCCCTCGGCATCGAGAAGATCGCCCTGAGCCCGCCGGCCCTGTTCGTGCGCGGCTTCTTCCAGCAATGGCGGTCTGATTGGCGCGGACCGGGACGGCACCCGGTGGTGGCGCGCGCCGCCAAGGGACGGACGGTGGCGGACCTGCCGGCCTCGACGCTGAGCTGCCCCGCCTGGTTCGCGGCTGACGCAGCGGTCATTCTGGCGGAGGCCGCGCGATGAACAGACATCTGAGCCTGAACCTCGGACTGGCGGCTGCCATCTTTCTGGCCCTGGTCGGGGCGGTGCTGTTGGGCGAGACGGCCCTGTCGATGGCCCAGTATAGACAGGCGCTGGCCGATCCCGCCTCGGGGCCGGGTGAAGTGCTGTGGCAGGTGCGGGCGCCGCGCGCGGTCTGCGCCCTGCTGGTCGGGGCGGCGCTGGGGTTAGCGGGGGCGGTGCTGCAAGGCCTGCTGCGGAACCCGCTGGCCGATCCGGGCGTGCTGGGCGTGTCGGCCACGGCGGCGCTGGGGGCTGCGGGGGCCATCGTGCTGGGGGCGGCGGCCATTCCCGGGCTGGTCGAGAGTGCGGCCTTGATAGGAGCGGCGCTGGCCGGACTGTTGCTGGTCGCCATTGCGGCGCGGGTGCGAGCGCCCGAGGCCCTGATCCTGTTCGGCGTAGCGCTGTCCAGTTTCGCAGGGGCGCTGACGGCCCTGATCTTCAACCTGTCGCCGTCGCCGATCGCCTCGGCTGAGGTAATGAACTGGCTGCTCGGCTCGGTGCAGAACCGCAGCTGGATCGACGTGGCCTGGGTCGCGCCGGCTCTGGTCGCGGCCGCTGTCTTTGCGGCGGGGGCGTCGCCGGGCTTGCGGATGCTGACCCTGGGCGATGAAGCCGCGCGGGCCTCGGGTCTGTCGATGGGACGGATGCGGGTTCTGGCCCTGATCGCCTCGGCGGTCGCGGCGGGGGCGGCGGTGGCCGTAGCGGGTGTGATCGGCTTTGTTGGTCTGGCGGCGCCGCATCTGGTGCGGGCCTCGGTGCGGGGCGATCCGGGGCGCTTGCTGCTGCCTTCAGCGCTGGCGGGCGGGCTGATGCTGGTGCTGGCCGATCTGGCGGCGCGGCTGATGCCGACGGATCAGGAGTTGAAGCTGGGCGTGTTCACGGCCCTGGTCGGCGCGCCTCTGTTCGCCCTGATCGCCTGGCGCGCCGCGCGGGAGTGGCGGCTGTGAAAGCCTTGCTGGAACTGAACGGCGTCCTCGCCCGCATGGGTTCCGCGACGGTGTTGAACAAAGTCAGCCTGTCGGTCCGCGCGGGTGAACTGGTCGTCCTGTGCGGGCCCAACGGGGCGGGCAAGTCCAGCGCCATACGCGCGGGACTCGGGCTGACGGCTTTGGAGAGCGGCGCGGCGCGTCTGGGCGGCGAGGACGTGCGACGCCTGTCGGAGCGCGAGCGCGGGGCGCGGGCGGCCTATCTGCCGCAGGAGCGGCACATCGCCTGGAACCTGCCGGCCATCGAAGTGGCGGCGCTGGGGGCGCCCTTCCTGGCGGGGGATGCTGCGCTGGACCGAGCACAGGCCGCGCTAACCGAGGTCGGGGCGGCGCATCTGGCGGATCGCGGGGTAGCCGAGATGTCGGGTGGCGAGCGGGCGCGAGTGCTGCTGGCGCGGGCCCTGGTGGTTCAGGCGCCGCTGCTGCTGGCGGACGAGCCCATCGCCGGGCTGGACCCGGATGCGCAGCTTCTGGTGCTGGAGCGTCTGAGGGCGCGGGCCGACGCGGGCGGGGGCGTCTTGGTCAGTCTGCACGACCTGACGCTGGCGGCGCGGATAGCGGATCGTGTGGTCGTGCTGAACGCCGGGCGGGTGGTCGCCGACGGCGCGCCGGCCGAGGCCCTGTCGCCCGCTGTGCTGCGCTCAGCCTTCCACCTGGACGGAGTCTGGGTCGAGGCGCCCGACGGGCCGCTGCTCGCGGCCCGTCGCCTGGCTTAAGGCTGGTAGGCGCGAGGGCCGCTGTTGGGCGGGGTGCCGCGCGCGAGGTCGGCCGAGGGCGTCAATGGGGCCGAGCCGCCGTTCAGCCGGGCGCGATAGACCTGCATGTTCTCCATCACCCGCATCATGTAGTTGCGCGTCTCTGTGAAGGGGGCGCATTCGATGAAGTCAATGGGATCAACCTGGTTGCTGCGTGGGTCGCCGCAACGGGCCACCCACTGCGGGGGACGCGCCGGACCAGCGTTGTAGCCGACCGTCGCCAGCAGAGGCGAACCGCCGAAATTATTGATCAGCTCGCCCAGGTGATAGCTGCCCAGCTTCATGTTGAAGTCGGGGTCCCAAAGCTGCTCAGCCGAATAGCCGATGCCCATTCGGCGAGCCACGCCCTGACCCGTTGCAGGCAGAAGCTGCATCATCCCGCGCGCGTCGGCGCTCGAGCGGGCTAGTGGATCAAAGCTGGATTCCTGCCGGGCAATCGCCAGGCTGAACTCCGGCGGCGCCGCGCCCGAGACCGCGGGCGGCATCCGCAGGGGATACATGCGCTCGGGCATGACGAAGCCGCGCTGGCTGGCGGCGCGGCCTACCATCATGGAGCCGAATTGGTCGCCATAGCCCTGCATCAGGTCGAACAGTTGGGTCAGATCGTAGGGCGAGGGCAGGGTGTCGTCGAGGTGGTAGGCGAAGACCCGCATCAGGGTCTTCTCGCCCGCCGCACCCAGGATGCGGGTGGCGCGGACGACCTCATTGCCCTCGAAGCGGTTGACGTCTTCCGGCGTCGGGGCGGGTTCGCCGGGCAGGGTCAGGGTGGTGATCCCCGCCTTTTCAGCGGCCAGTTGGCCGTAGAAGGTCTGCCAGTGTTCGGCGCCCGCCTTGTACCAGGCTTGGGCGCCCGCGCGATCGCCGCGCGCCTCCGCGGCGCGACCCAGCCAGTACAGGGCGCGGCCTTGGGTGATCGGGGTCGAGGAGCTGTTGCGCAGTGTCTCGAAATGTTGGGCGGCGGTCGCCGGATCGTTCAGCTTGGTCAGGGCCACCCAACCGGCGAAGAACTCCGCGTCCACCTTGCGCTCGCCCGAGGGGAAGCCGTGACCGTTCATGGCGGCGTAGGCGGCGCGGGGATTTCCCTGCTGCAGGGCGTCGAGGAAGTAGTTGCGGCGCTCGCTCCACAGGGTGTCCTGGCCTTCCTTGTGCGAGGGCGCGGCGGGCAGGGCGGACAGGAGCGGGAAGGCCTCGGACTGGCGACCGGCCGAGCGCAGCAGGCGCACACGCTCCAGCACCACGGCCGGGTCGTTGGCGACGGCGGGCGACAGGCCGGCGACGAGGGCGTCGGGCGAATAGGCGGTGCGCAGGGCCATGACGGCGTTGGCTGCGGCCTGACGGTCGGCGGGGACCATGTAGACCATGGCGCGGGTCGCCGGGCCGTGCGGGCCAAGCAGCAGCATGTTCAAGCGCGCGACATGGTCGTCAGCAGTCAGCCATCCGCCCCAGCGGTTGGCGATCGTGGACTGCTGGGCTTCTTCGAAAGAACGGGTGCGCCACCAGTCGCGGATCAGATCCTGGGCCTCGCGGCGCTGGCCCTTCTGTTCCATTGCTCCGGCCAGGGCGATAGCGCCCTCGGCGGTCGTCGGCGCCGTGCCATTGAAGAAGGCGATGACGGCATCCGGGGAGGCGTTGGCCATGTTGAGTGCGCGTTCGCCGGCCGCCCGGCGCGAATCACCGCGCGGCCAGTCAGCGAGGTCGGTCTGAGCGCGTGCCAGATCGGCGTAGGACAGCTGCTTGTCCGAGGTGTCGACCAAGGCCCATTCGACCAGCTTCTTCGCCGTGGGGTCGGAAATGCGCGCCATGATCGACTGCGTGCCGATGACGTCGCGGGCGCGGGCGGCGGCCAGACCTTGCTGGAACAGGGCCATGTCCTGGCCGCTGATGACGCCATTCTGGCTGGAGGCGTAGGGCGCAGGCGTGCTGTTCAGCATGTCCTGGGTCGGCGGAGTCAGAATCGCCAGGGCGGCGGCCACGGTCGTCGCGATCATCAGATGTCCGATCCTCATTCATCACTGGTTGCGGCCGAGCGGCGAGCAACCTACGCTCCCTGCCTCTTCAAAAGGGCGACACACGCCGCCCGAAACACCGCGCAGGTAACTTGTTTCAATGACCGCCCCCTTGTTCAAGGGCGTGATCACCGCCTTGATCACACCTCTTCGTGACGGAAACGTGGACGAAGGGGCTTTTGAAAAACTCCTGGAACGCCAGATCGCCGCAGGCGTCCATGGCGTGGTGCCGGTCGGTACGACAGGCGAAAGCGCCACTCTCAAGATGGATGAGCACAAGCGCGTCATCGAGCAGTGCGTTCAGGTCGCGGCGGGTCGCGTGCGGGTGATCGCCGGCGCCGGATCGAACGCCACGCATGAGGCCATCGAACTGTCGGCCTTCGCCAAGGAAGTCGGCGCCGATGCGACCCTTGTGGTGACGCCCTACTACAACAAGCCCTCGCAAGAGGGCATGATCGCCCACTTCGAGGCGATCTCCGAAGCCGTGCAGATCCCCATGATCCTCTACAACGTGCCGAGCCGTTGCGGGGTCGATCTGTCGAACGAGTCCGTCGCGCACCTGGCAAAGGATCCGAACATCGTCGGCATCAAGGACGCCACCAGCGATATCTCGCGTGTCAGCTGGATGCGGAGCCATATCAACGGCCCGTTCGACCTGATCAGCGGCGATGACGCTACCTGGCTGGGCTACGTCGCCAGCGGGGGCGTGGGCGTGATCTCGGTCACCTCGAACGTCGCGCCGGAAGCCATGGTCGCCATGTATGACGCGGTCGCCGCAGGCGATTACGCCACGGCGCGGACCTGGCAGGACCGCCTGATCGATCTGCACAAGGGACTGTTCCTCGATAACTCGCCGTCGCCGGCCAAGTATGCCCTGGCCAAGCTGGGCCTGTGCAGCGAGGAGGTCCGCCTGCCGCTGTCCCTGACCCGCGACGCCGTGAAGCCCGCCATCGACAAAGCCATGGCGGAAGCCGGGGTCATCTGATGGCCGCCGACGCGCCCAAGAAAGTGATCGCCGAGAACCGGCGCGCGCGCTTTGACTACTTCCTCGAGGATTACATCGAGGCCGGGATCCAGTTGCTGGGCACCGAGATCAAGGCGCTGCGCGACGGTCGGGCCAATATCGCCGAGAGCTATGCGGCGGTGGAGGGGCGCGAAATCGTCCTGATCAACTCGGACATTCCGCCCTACAAGCAGGCCAACCGGTTCAACCACGAGCCGCGCCGCCACCGGAAGTTGTTGCTGCACCGCAAGCAGATCGACAAGCTGATCGGCGCCGTCCAGCGCGACGGGCGGACCATCATTCCGGTGCGCCTGTACCTGAACGAAAAAGGCAAGGCCAAGCTCGAGATCGCCCTGGCCAAGGGCAAGAAGCTGCACGACAAGCGCGAGGCCTCGGCCGAGCGCGACTGGCAGCGCGACAAGGCCCGGCTGCTGCGCGACAAGGGCTGAGTTTGCGGTTCCGCTTTGCGGCGGGACCGACGCGCGATAAACGACGATTTCATGGGGCGCGTCTTGCGGAGTTCACGGTGAAGATAGCCGAACGCTGGTTCGTGATGGCGGGCGTCGCCTTGCTGGGCGGCATCGCCGTGGCCGGGCTGGTCGTGGCCATCTATGCGGCCTGGGTCCTGCACGACATGCCGGATGCGTCGGAGCTGGCGGACTATCGCCCGGCGACGGCGACGCGCGTCTTCGCCGGCGACGGCACACTGATCGGCGAGTTCTCGGACGAGCGGCGCATCTACGTCACCTATGACCAGGTGCCGGAGCAGGTGATCCACGCCTTCCTGGCGGCCGAGGACAGCCACTTCTTCCAGCACGGCGGCATCGACGTGTCCGGCATCGGCCGGGCCATGTTCAAGAACGTGTTCAACGTCCTTTCGGGGCGTCGCCTTGAAGGCGGTTCGACCATCACCCAGCAGGTGGCCAAGAACGTCCTGCTGACCAACGAGTCCAGCCTGAACCGCAAGCTGAAGGAAGCCATCCTTTCCAGCCGTCTGGAAGCGACCCTGACCAAGGAACAGATTCTCGAGCTCTATCTGAACGAGATCTACCTGGGCTATCGGTCCTATGGCGTGGCCTCGGCGGCCTACAACTATTTCGGCAAGTCGCTGAACCAGCTGACGCCCGACGAGGCGGCCTTCCTGGCGGCCCTGCCCAAGGGGCCGAACAACTACAACCCGAAACGCCACCCCGAGGCCGCCAAGGGCCGCCGCGACTGGGTCCTGGGCGAGATGGCCGACAACAAGTGGCTGTCCAAGGAAGACCTGGCGACGGCATTGGCCCGGCCGCTGAACACCCGCGCGGCCCCGCGCCGCGCCGAATACGCTGACGCCGACTTCTTCGTCGAGGAAGCCCGTCGCCGCGCTATCGGCCTGTTCGGTCAGGAAGAGGTCAATCGCGGCGGCTACTACATGCGCACGACGCTGGACCCGCAGCTGCAGTCCGCCGCGCGCGAAGCCCTGATGAACGGGCTTGAGAACTACGACCGTCGTCACGGCTGGCGCGGCGCCTGGGGTACGACCGACTTCGCCGAAGGCTGGCAGGCCGAGGCGCTGAAGAAGAACACACCGCCTGAACGTCGCACCTGGCAGGCCGCCGCCGTCGAAAGCGTCAGCGGCAACAA
>DAIOID010000054.1:0-3711 GCA_036744355.1 Brevundimonas sp. | reverse complement strand
ACCCAGGCGCGTCGCCAGCCGGGCTCGGCCTACAAGCCGTTCGTCTATGCGGCGGCGCTGGAGGGTGACTTCACCCCCGCCTCGATCGTGCTGGATGCGCCGATCAGCTTCCCCGGGGGCCCGGGCGGCCGAGCCTGGACGCCAGAAAACTACAGCCGCCAGTACTATGGCCCGCAGACCCTGCGTCGCGGCCTGGAGCTGTCGCGCAACGTCATGACCGTGCGTCTGGCCCAGGCTGTAGGCATGAAGAACATCGTCGACCTGTCCAAGAAGATGGGTGTGGTCGACGATATGTCGCCGAACCTCGCCATGTCGCTGGGGGCAGGGGAGACGACGCCCTATCGCATCACCGCCGCCTACGCCGCCTTCGTCAATGGCGGGCGCCGAGTCGATCCCTATCTGATCGAGATGGTGCAGGACCGGAACGGTCAGACCATCCACCGGGCCGACCGTCGTCAATGCCGCGAATGCAACCGCGGCTTCAGCGGCCAGGAATCGCCGCGCCTGCCGGATCGCGGAACCCAGGTCATCGACCCGATCACCGCCTATCAGGTCAGCTCCATGCTTGAAGGCGTGATCCAGCGCGGTACGGGCGCCAGCGCGCGCGGCCTGGGTCGCTGGGTCGGCGGCAAGACGGGCACCACCAACGAGTACCGTTCGGCCTGGTTCGTCGGCTTCTCCAGCGATATCGTGGTCGGCGTCTTCGTCGGCTTCGACGACAACCGCTCGCTGGGCGGCGGCGAGGCCGGGGCGGCGACCGCTGTGCCGATCTTCACCGACTTCATGCAGGTGGCCCTGAAGGAACGCCCCGCGCGCCCCTTCGTCCGCCCCAAGAACGCCGTCTTCCGCAACGTCAACGGCATCGAGGAAGCCTTCCGTCCGGGCACCGAACGTCAGATCCGCGAGGAAGCGCCGCGTCCCGTTCAGCCAGAAGGACCGCAGAACTACAATGACGTGATCCGTCGCGAGCAGGAGGCCGCGCAAGCCCCGGCAGCCGCCGCGCCGGCCGCCGTCGCCCCTCCGCCGCCGAAGAAGCAGCCGGCAGAGGACTTGAGCGGGCTTTACTGAGGCTCTAGTTAGACCCACCAACCGGCGCGCCTGTCCGCAGGCGCGCCGTTCTTCATCTTGCTGTCCCTATCGGTTCGCACGCGGTGCGGCCCTGCTACAGGGAGGGCGTTGTTTCGCAGGAGATTGCGATGAGACCGGATGTCGAGGCCATGAAGGCCGACATCGAGCAGAGCGTCGCTCTGCTCAGGAGGCGACTTTGACTGGGATGTCGCTCTAAGAAAGCTCGATGAGCTGAACGCCAGGGTCGAGGATCCGACTCTGTGGGACAACCCGGAACAGGCCCAGGCCGTCAGCCGTGATCGTTCGCGTCTGGAAGCCCAGGTCAACGGCGTTCGCGAGCTGGAAAACGCTCTCGAAGACGGCGTCATGCTGGCCGAGATGGCCGACGAGGAGGGCGATGAAGCCACCCTCGAGGAAGCCCGTGAACAGCTGCGAGGCGTCAAGGACCGCGCCGCTCGCGCCGAACTGGAAGCCCTGCTGTCCGGCGAGGCCGACGGCAACGACGCCTATCTGGAAGTGAACTCCGGGGCCGGCGGCACCGAGTCCAACGACTGGGCCGGCATGCTGCTGCGCATGTACACGCGCTGGGCCAAGGCGCATGGCTACGAGACCACGATCGAGGCTCTTGAAGAGGGCGAACAGGCGGGCGTGAAGTCGGCCACGGTTCTGATCACGGGTCCCAACGCCTATGGCTGGCTGAAGTCGGAATCGGGCGTGCACCGCCTGGTCCGCATCAGCCCCTATGACGCGGCGGCCAAGCGCCACACCAGCTTCGCCTCCATCGGGGTGTCGCCGGTCGTGGACGACACGATCGAGATCGACATCAACCCGTCCGACGTGCGCACCGACACCTATCGCGCTTCGGGCGCCGGCGGTCAGCACATCAACAAGACGGACTCGGCGGTGCGCCTGACGCACATTCCGACCAACACCGTGGTGGCCTGTCAGACCGGCCGCTCTCAGCACCAGAACCGCGATCAGGCGTGGAAGATGCTGCGCGCCCGCCTGTACGAACTGGAACTGCAAAAGCGTGAGGCGGCGGCGCAAGCCTTGGCCGACGCCAAGACCGACATCGGCTGGGGTCACCAGATCCGATCCTACGTCCTGCAGCCCTATCAGATGGTCAAGGACCTGCGCACCGAGGTCGAGACCTCGGATACGCAAGGAGTTCTGGACGGCGATCTGGACCAGTTCATGGGCGCGGCCCTGGCGGCCCGGGTCGGCGAGACCCGCGACGTGAACTAAAAAAGGGGCGGCCTGCGGGCCGCCCTTTTCCTTTGTTCAATGTAGCGGATCAGGCGGCGGGCTTGGCCTCGACCTTGTCGGCCTTGGCGTTGGCGGCGGCTGGCTTTTCAGCCGGCGCATCCAGCATGTTGGCGCCGGGCGTGTCACGTTTGGCCTGGGTGCAGCGGCCCTGGAACCAGGCGCCTTGTTCGATTGACAGCTGCTCCTGGGTGATGTCGCCCTCGACGCGCGAAGTGGCGAACAGCTTGACTTGCTTGGCCACGATGGCGCCCGAGACGCGGCCACGCACCTCGAGAACGTCGGCGTGGACCGTGCCTTCGACTGCCCCGCCTTCGCCGATAACGACACGGACGACGCGGATGTCGCCCTTCAGGGAGCCGTCGACCTGAAGCTCGCCGGCGCCCGAGATATTGCCTTCGTATTTCACGCCAGCCGACAGGGTCGACAGGCTGGACGAGCGCGAACTCGCCGCCGGGCGCGAAGGCTCAGGCGCGCGCGGGGCTGGCGTCGGCGTGGCGGCGGGAGTCGGCTCCGGCGCGGGCGGGATGCCCAACCCGCTGGACGGGCCGTTGTCGAAGGGTTTGCTCTTGTTGAACATGGTGCGCTCCGCATCTCGCCAGCAAGGCCGGCCTAATCCTACTGTAGCCCCTTGGCGGGCAGTTAGGATCAGGTCGGCGACGGAGGCAAGCTTGACCTCAGCGCATTGCGCGGATCAAGGCGCCCGTCAGAGAGTTCGGGTCGCTTCCAGCACCTGCTCGGCGTGTCCCTTAACCTTGACGTTACGCCAGACGCGGCGCACCACGCCCGCGCCGTCGATCAGGAAGGTGGCGCGTTCGACGCCCATGTATTCCCGGCCATAGAGCTTCTTCATGATCCATGTGCCGTAGGCCTCGCAGACCACGCCGTCCTCGTCCGAGCCGAGGATGATCTTGAGGTCATGCTTGGCCTTGAAGCGGTCCAGCTTCTTCACCGCGTCGCGCGAGACGCCGATGACGACGGTGTTCGCGGCGGCGAACTGGTCGGCCAGGACTGAGAAGTCCAGCCCCTCGGTCGTGCAGCCGGGCGTGTCAGCCTTGGGGTAGAAGTAGAGTACGACCGACTTGCCCTTAAGGCCGTCGACCGTGACGCGGCCGTCGCCGTCGGTGGCGAGATCGAACGCAGGGGCGGTTTGGCCTTCGGCGATGTCGGTCATCCTCGTTTTCCTTCCTTAGACCGGCTTGACCAGCACGATCTTCTTCTTGCCGGCGGCCAGCTTCAGCACCCCGTCGGCGTTGACGTCGGCGTCTTCGATCAGGCGTGCGCCGTCGGCGATGGCTTCGTCGTTCAGTCGCAGACCGCCGCCTTGGGCCAGACGGCGGGCCTCGCCGTTGGACGTGGTCAGACCGGCCTTGGTCACGA
>DAIOID010000053.1:0-19030 GCA_036744355.1 Brevundimonas sp. | reverse complement strand
ATTGGCGTGGTCGAGCCTGCCGCCACTCTGGTGCGCGAGGCAGGTCTGACGGTGGTCAGCGAGGCCTGGCGTCCGATCCGGCTGGCCCTGCTGGGGCTGCCTGAGGCGCGTCTGTCGGACATCAGGACGGCGGAGAGCCATCCGGTGGCTCTTCAGCAGTGCTCAAAGGCTCTGGGCGAGATGAAGATCGCCTCGGTTGAGGTCTTCGACACCGGCGGCGCCGCCGCTGCGGTGGCCGAAGCGGGCGATGTCACCCGCGCTGCCGTGGCGCCCGCGCGTGCGGCTGAGGTCTATGGTCTGTCGGTTCTGCGCAACGATCTGCAGGATTTCAGTGACAACCGGACGCGATTTGTCCTGCTAAGCGCCCCTCAGGGTTGACGGCGCACAGTTTTTGCGCGCTTAAGAGAGGATCGGATCGACCCTGATCCTGAAACCGGACCGGATTCATGTCCTCGCTGCGCGCACAACTGACCCTTGAAACCACCACGCGCGCGGTGGCCGGCTTTTATTTTGGCTACGGCTATTACGGCTTTCGATACGCCGGCTGAGGCGTCGGGCTTTTAACCAAACCTGACATCTCGCTGGCGACCGCTTCTCTCCGAGCGGCCCCTGCGCGCGTCCCTGCCTGATGTTTCGGCGGACGCGATCTCTTCATCGAAATTCCATGCCGAAAGCCTGATCCCATGCCGCAATCCAACATCCAGCAAGTCTGGCCCGCCGAAGCCGTTGAACTGAGCCCCGAGCAGAAGGCGCTGGCCGCCCTGCGCGCCGAGATCGACAGCCTGGACGATCAGATCCTGAACCTGTTCGAGCGCCGTCTGGCCGTTGCCGCCCAGGTGGGCAAGGCCAAGGACGCCCCGACCGGCCCGCACACCAAGCTGCGCCCCGACCGCGAACAGGCCGTTCAGGCTCGGGTCCTGAAGCAGTGCGAACCCGAGAACCGCGAGGCGGTCGAGCACCTGTGGCGCGAGATCGTCGGCTGGGGTCTGGCCCGTCAGGGCCGCCTGCAGGTCCACGTATGGGCGCCCATCGACCCGGCCAAGGCCGTGGACGGCGCCCGCCTGCGCTTCGGCGCCGCCGCTGACATCAAACTGGTGCGCGATCCGCAGGCCGCCCTGGCCCACGCCGCCGAAGGGCATGGCGTTTCGGTGCTGTCGATCAACACGGACGACGCCTGGTGGATGGGTCTGCGTCGCGAATGGTCGATGCTGAGCGTCTTCGACGGCTACGGCGGCGAGACGCCGACCTCGCTGGCCGTGGGCAAGATTGATCCGCCAGCCCTGCCGACAGGCCGCCGCGTGGTGGTGACGGTCGGCGGCGACGCCGGCGACGGCTCGGGCGCGCGCCGCTGGGGCCTGAACACCAACCACGGCTGGACCCTGGCCCTGACCGACGCCGACGTGGCGCCGGGCGACGTGGAAGGCTGCGTCGGCGCCATCGGTTGAAGATGAGGGCTTAACGAGCGTTAAGCCTGTTCCTCAACCCTGTCTCAAAAGACTGGGTTCAGCATGGCGGCATGAACGCTTCCGTCATCCTGCGGCTCGGATCGGTCGGCGCCCTAGCGGCGCTGCTGGCCGGCTGCGGCATGGCAGAGGCTGACCCGCACCGGTTCGAGGGCGTGGCCGACCGGATCGCGGCCATTCCCTTGTCGGCCGAGGCTGAGCCCGCGCGGCTGGCGGTCGAGCCACGCAAGGCAGAGACGGCGGGATCGCGTCCGTTGAAGGTCGAGCTTCTGACCCCGCATCAGCTATGGGACGCCCGCGACGGGCTGACGAGCAAGGCTGCGGCTGTGCTGCCCGTCATGCCGTCTGTGTTCATTGATCCTGAAGCGCCGCCCGAGGTGCAGGCGGCGCAGCAACAGCAGACAGCCAAGCCGCCACGGTCGGTTACGGTCGCCGCGCCTTCTTCCGCCGTCCTGATTCAACTGGGCGCTTACGCCAGTCAGGCCTCGGCCCAGACGGCGTGGGAGCGTCTGGGGCGGGGAAGTAGCGGCCTCAACCCCGTTTTCGAGCCGGTCGAGGTCAATGGACGGCGCCTGGTGCGGCTGAAGGTTCGCGCCGGATCGGCCCAGGCCAAGGCGCTGTGCGAGCGGGTGGCGGCGTCCGATCCGTGGTGCGTGCGGGCCGCAGAGGCGGCGTCGTCCACAGGCGCGGCTTAAGGTTTCGTTGACGACTGACGCCCTTGGCCCGATCTAGGGCGTCTGGGACGGACCGCGACCGCTTGAGTCGCGGCCGTCGAAACATCGGGGTCCAACATGGCGCAGCCTCAGGTCATCGTCATCGGCAATGAAAAGGGCGGGGCGGGCAAGTCCACCCTGGCCATTCACATCGTCACCGGCCTGCTGCACGCGGGCAAGAAGGTCGCCATCATCGATCTGGACCTGCGCCAGCGGTCGATGGAGCGCTTCTTCTCGAACCGCGCCGCCTGGACGGCGGCCAACGGCCATGACCTGCCCCTGCCGATCGTGCCGGACATGGGCGACGGCAAGGCCCTGGCCAAGGCTGACGAAGCCGAGCAGCTGGCGAAGTTCGAGGCGGCCTACTCCGAGGCCCAGGCCGTGGCCGATGTCATCCTGATCGACACGCCCGGCGGCGACACGGCCCTGTCGCGCGCCGCGCACGGCCGCGCCGACCAGATCGTCACCCCGATGAACGACAGCTTCGTCGACTTCGACCTGCTGGGCGAGGTCGATCCGGTGACGCTGGAGTTGAAGAAACCCTCCATCTATTCCGAGAGCGTCTGGGAGGCGCGCAAGCACCGCGCCATCACCGAAGGGCGTCAGGTGACGATCGACTGGATCGTGGTCACCAACCGTCTGGCCGTGGCCGAGGCCCGCAACCGTCGCCGTCTGGAAGAACGGATGATGAAGCTGGCCAAGCGCGTCGGCTTCCGCGTCGGGCCGGGCCTGCGCGACCGGGTCATCTATCGCGAGCTCTTCCCCTTCGGCCTGACGGTCGCCGACCTGTCGAACGACATCCGCCCGGTGTCGGTGTCGCTGGCCCACGTCGCGGCGCGTCAGGAGATGCGCAACCTGATGCAGGCCATGGGTCTGGACGACGCGGCGGGCGGATCCCTGGCTCCGCTGGACGCGGCGGCGGCCTGATTTCCTGATGGGCCTGATCTGGCTGGCGCTGGCCGCCGTGGCGGTCTGGGCGCTGGTCCGGCTGGGTCGTCAGACTGAGCGGGCCCGGCGCGGCCACTGGCGTATCTCCGCGACCATCCTCAGCAGCGCCCTGTTCGCAGGGGCGGTTCTGGCCGCCTCACGCGGAGTCTGGCTGGCGGCGATCGGGCTGGCGGGGGCGGGGCTGTGGCTGGCGGTTCAGTCGCGGATACGACCTGTAGCGCCGCGTACGCCGGTTGCCGAGCGCCTGACGGAAGCTGAGGCGCGGGCCATTCTGGGGGTGTCCGCCGACGCGACGCCGGAAGCCGTGCAAGCTGCCTGGCGCCGTCTGATGGCGCGAGCCCATCCCGATCAGGGCGGAACTGAAGGGCTGGCGGCAAGGGTCAACGCTGCGCGGGATCGGCTGCTGCGAGGCTAGACTTGAAAGTCGATCAGAGCGGCGCGGCGGTTACGCTTGAGGGGGGCGTGTACGCTTCGGTTGTCGCCGTGATCAGCACCAGGGCGAGAAGATCCTTGGCGATCAGGCGTGCGCCACGATGGCCCGCGCAACAGGGAGGCGGGATAGGCGTCGTGATCGCGCGCACCGTCCAATCAGAACGCGTGAAGGATGCGGCTGAATAGATAATGATCTGTGGCGGGCGAGACAGGGTGCAGGTCGAGGGCGCGACGGGCTCCCCTTCGACCGTAGGCGCGCCCAGGGCTTCAGGCCAGGGACCGAGCGCGTCGTATTGACGAATGCCGGGTAGTCTGGGGCCGATCTCGAGCTTCAGAGCTTTTGGCAATGATTGACAGAATTCGTCGGTCAGGGCGGGGGACGCTTCCGGAGAAATGCTGAGATAGGCGACCGGCTGACCAGCCTCCCGATATTCGCAGTAGGCGCCTGTCGCAGATGGATCAGTTGGATCGCCGGGGCGTGAGCCGACGAGCGTCGCATCAGGAATGGTCGGCGGGCAAAAATAGCCCGACGCGATGTGCCTGAGCCCTCCAGCCTCCGCTGCAAACTCTGCAGCCGCCCGGTTGTCTGGCGCGGGCTGGGCCGCGATCAGGGCGGCGAGCAGGCTGGAGAGCAGCGCGGCGGCCAAGTCAGCCCACCTTCACCCGCGTCGCGGCTTCGGGCAGGTCCTCGCCGAAGGCGCGTTGGTAGAACTCGGCGATGGTGGGGCGTTCCAGTTCGTCGCACTTGTTCAGGAAGGTCAGGCGGAACGACAGGGCCAGGTCGCCGCCGAAGATGATGGCGTTCTGGGCCCAGGTGATGACCGTGCGCGGCGACATGACGGTCGAGATGTCGCCGTTCATGAAGGCGTTGCGGGTCATGTCGGCGACGCGGACCATGGCGGCGATGCGGCGCTTGCCGTCGGCGTCGTTCCACTCGGGGATCTTGGCGGCGACGATCTCGGCTTCGACGTCGTGGTCGAGGTAGTTCAGCGTCGTGACGATGTTCCAGCGGTCCATCTGACCCTGGTTGATCTGCTGGGTGCCGTGATAGAGGCCCGAGGTGTCGCCCAGACCGATGGTGTTGGTGGTCGAGAACAGGCGGAACCAGCGGTTCGGACGGATGACGCGGTTCTGGTCCAGCAGGGTCAGGCGGCCCTGGGCCTCCAGCACGCGCTGGATCACGAACATGACGTCGGGACGGCCGGCGTCGTATTCATCAAAGACCAGGGCGACCGGGCGTTGCAGCGACCAAGGCAGGATGCCCTCGCGGAACTCGGTGATCTGCTTGCCGTCCTTCAGGACGATGGCGTCCTTGCCGACCAGATCGATGCGGCTGATGTGGCTGTCCAGGTTCACGCGGACCAGCGGCCAGTTCAGGCGGGCGGCGACCTGTTCGATGTGGGTCGACTTGCCGGTGCCGTGATAGCCCTGAACCATGACGCGGCGGTCGAAGGCGAAGCCGGCGCAGATGGCCAGGGTCGTCTGCGGATCGAAGCGATAGCTCTCGTCGATTTCAGGGACGTGGCTGTCGCGCGTGTCGAAGGCGGGCACGACCATGTCGGAATCGACGCCGAACGCCTCCCTGACCGTCACCTTGCGGTGCGGTTCCAGCGTGACCAGGGGATCGGGCGAGGCGTCGAGGGGGGAGGTCATGACAGGTCGATTAGCGCAGCACGACCGGGTGGTCGAGACCCAGACCGATGCGCGCGACACGTTCGATCAGGAACGGCAGGCGGGTGACCAGGGGAATGGCGGCGCGGCGGGCCAGATCGGCCCCGGCGCCGGTGTTGCGCACGAACCCGGTCAGGGCGCGGACGCGGCGCACCACGGCCTTGTCCACCGGACGGCGCAGGCGGTCGTAGTCCTCGATTCGCTCAAGCTGACCGCTGAGGAAATCGGCGGCGCAGTCGGTGAAGACGAAGGCGTCCTCAATCCCCAGGTTCATGCCGCGCGCCCCAATAGGTGAATGAATGTGGGCGGCGTCTCCGCCCAGGGCGACGCGACCGACGCTCATGGCGGAAACCATGCGGTGCGAGATGTGGAAGTCCGAGCGCCACAGCACGGCGCCCGCGCGCCAGCCCTCGGGCAGGTTGTCGAGCAACGGCGGGCCGAAGCCGATCAGGCGAAAGCGCGCGCCCGAATAGGGCAGGCAGACAAAGACGGCGTCGTCTCGGAAGTCGATCCAGGCCTCGTCAGACGGCGGGCCGTCCAGTTCAACGTCGATCAACTGCCAGGGCTCGGCCCAGGCGTCGCGGGGGAAGCCGAGGCCCAGGGCCTTGCGCACAGTGGAATGGGCGCCGTCGGCGGCGAACAGCAGGGGCGTGCGCGCCTGCTCGCCCGACGACAGGACGGCGGTGACGGCGTCGGCGTCCTGCGACAGGTTGGTCAGGGCCAGACCGCGCTCGACCATGACGCCGCGCGCGGCCAGAGCCTCGGTCAGCAGGGCCTCGGTGCGGGCCTGGGGCAGGATGGCCAGGGGAAAGCGGGCGCCGACGTCGATTTCGTCCAGATGGACGACGGCCAGGGTCTGGCCGTGCCGGTGGATGTGCAGGCGGGCGGCGGTTCCGGCCTCGGCCAGGATGCGGGCGGTCACGCCGGTCGGCTCCAGCAGGTCGAGGGTGCGCGGATTGACGCCGAGCGCCTTGGAAGTGGCGGTCGGGGTTCGGGCCGCGTCGATGAGGCTAACAGGCACGCCGCGCCGGGACAGGAAGAGGGCCGCCGCCAGTCCCGTGGGGCCGGCGCCGACGATCAGGACCTGGGGCGCGGCGCTCACGGCCTCAGCCGGCGCTCAACGCCACGTCGACATTGCCGCGCGTGGCGTTGGAATAGGGGCAGACCTGATGCGCCTTGTGGATCAGGTCGTCGATCACCGCCTGATCGAGGCCGTGGTCGGTGACGTGGAGCGTGACATCGAGGTTAAACCCCTCGCCACGCGTGTTCTTGCCGAAGCCGACGCCGGCCTGGACCTTGGTGTCGGGGCCGACCGGGGTTCCGGCCTTGCCCGCGACCAGCCGCAGGGCGCCGAGGTAGCAGGCGGCGTAGCCGGTGGCGAAAAGCTGCTCGGGGTTCGTGCCGTCGCCGCCCTTGCCGCCCATCTCGGTCGGGACGGACAGGCGGACGTCGATCTTGCCGTCGTCGGTGGCGGAGCGGCCCTCGTCGCGGCCGCCTCCCGAGGCTGTGGCGTGGGCGCGGTACAAGACTTCCATAGGGCGACGCCTTTGAGGATCGAAGGACTCGGATATGGGGCTCAGTCGTTCAGAAACAACGGTTCTGTGATTCGTGTAATCCACAAGAGGGTGTTAACAATTCATCCATAACTTCCGTCGGGGAAGAGCCAATGCGTACGCACGCGCAGTACTTCTGCTACGTCTATGATGCGCCTGAAGGCACGCCGATGATGCTCGCGCTGGACGCGAACAGCTTGCCCGAAGCGGTCAGCGAGACACGCCGCATGATGCTGGATGAGAACGCCGGCAGCGCTTTCGCGGAAATCTGGGACGGGGCCGGAGAAAGCGTGGTGACGCGCATTGACGGCGCCCCCCGTTCGCGAGCGGGCGGCCTGTTGCGGTCCCTCAGGCGTGCCCGGCCTTCTTCAAGGTTTTCCAGGCCTTGATGACGCGCTGAAGCTTGGCCTCGGCGCCGCGGTCGCCGCCGTTGGTGTCCGGATGGAAGCGCTTCAGCAGTTCATGATAGCGAGCCTTGATGGCCGCCTTGTCCGCGCCGGGTTTCAGGTCGAGGTCGGTCAGGGCCGCCAGTTCGATCTTGCCGATACGGTGCTCCTCGGCCATGGCCGGCCCGGCTTCGCGGGTGCGGCGGCCGAACAGGCCGAAGCTGTCGCGCCATGAACCGGCGCCCTCGTTATTGGCCGTGCCCATCTTGGCGGCGAAGGCGGCGGCCTCGCGCGTGTTCTTGCCGGCCTTCATCTCCCAGGTCGGGCGACCGCCGGTCATGGCCTCGTTTTCCTGGGCGGCGCGAATCTCGCCCTCGCTCATGCCCGCGTAGAAGTTCCAGCCCTTGTTGTACTGGCCTGCATGGGCCTGGCAGAAGTCGTAGAAGTCGGCCAGCTGCTCACGCGATTTCGGCGCCTTGGCGGTGGCCGCGCGGCTGCAGTCCGGCCACTGGCAGGGCTTCTCGCCGGGCTTGAGGTGCAGCACGTCGGCTTCGGCCTGCTCTTCCTCAGGCTTGGGCGGCTTCACACGAATGTCGGTGAAGCGGGGCTTGTATTCGAAAGACGCGGACATCGCTCGAAGTGTAAGCTTGATTTGGACAGCTTCAAGGAACCTCCCATGTCTGACGGCCCGATTGCGACACTTATCCGCGAAAAACTGACGGCGGCCTTCGCGCCGCAGCGGATCGAGCTGGAAGACGACAGCTGGAAACATGCGGGCCACCACCACGAAGGCGGCATGGACGCCAAGGACGGCGGCGAAAGCCATTTCCAGCTGACCATCGTCTCGGACGCCTTCGAAGGGCAGGGGCGGGTGGCGCGCCAGCGGGCGGTCAACGCGGCTCTGAAGGATGAACTGGCCGGGCCGGTTCATGCCCTGGCGGTTCGAGCCCTGACGGTCGCCGAGGCGGATCGGACCTGAATTCTGTTTCGTCCTGATACGTACAAAGCCGTATTCATCTCGTCTTAGAACCTTCGCCCTAGCGTCCGGCCCATACTTATTTGCAATGGCGGGGGCGTGCGAATGGTGGGAGACGGGATCAAGGGGCTGGACGGGCAGGCGCCCGGCGAGGCCGCGCAGGCGCTGACCGCGATCTTGCAGACCCACTATCTGCGTTACCTGATCATCGTCAGCTGGGCGGTCGGCGTCATTGCGACCGTCGGCCTGGTTCCCGGCCTGCTCTGGTTCGCCGCCACCCTGGCCGCCGGCGCGCTTCGCGGCGAGGTCGAGAAGCGCGTCAGCCAGCAGGTCGGCACCGGTTGGGGCATGGTCTTCCCGGCCGTGGCCACCGTGACGACGGCGGTCTGGGCCGTGGCGCCCTTGATGGCCTGGTTCTCGCCCTCGGTCTTCGGCCACGAGCTGGCGATCGCCCTGCTGGTGTCGGGCTATGTGCTGGTCTTCGCCCAACTGCGCAGTTCTCCGCGTCAGGCCATCATCATTTCATCGCCCTATGGCCTGGTGGCGGCCTACATCGCCGTCAGCCTGATCGGCGGCCCGCTGTTCTGGCCGTTCGTGGCCCTGGTGCCTTTCACGGCCGCCAGCCTTTTCGTGCTGGTCACGATGACGGTGCTGCGCGAGGATCGCATCCGCGCCTTCCAGGAGCATCAGGCCCACCTGATCGAGGAACTGGAGGCCGCGCGCGACAAGGCGGACGCCGCCAACGAGGCCAAGTCCAGCTTCCTGGGCGTCATCTCACATGAACTGCGCACGCCGATGAACGGCGTGCTGGGCGCAGCGCAATTGCTGAGCGCGACGCGGCTCGAGGGAACGCAGCGCGAATATCTGTCGATCATCCGCAACTCGGGCGACAACCTGCTCAGCCTGCTGAACGACATCCTCGACATGACCAAGATCGAGGCCGGCAAGATGAGCTTCGACATCGTTGATGTTCAGATGGACGACCTGCATCGTCGTGTCATCGGACCGTTCGAAGCCCAAGCCGAGGCCAAGGGGCTGGCGCTGGTCTCAAGCTTTGAGGGCGAGATCCCCGCCGTGGTGCGCGGCGACCCGCTGCGCGTCTGCCAGGTGGTGCAGAACCTGTTGTCGAACGCGGTCAAGTTCACCGACCAGGGCGAGATTCGCTACACCATCCGCGGCCGTCGCATTTCGGAACGCCGGGTCGGCTTCGAGTTCTCGGTCACCGACAGCGGCTCGGGCATTTCGCGAGAGGACCTGGATCGTCTGTTCCAGCCCTTCACCCAGGTCGACAACTCCTCGACGCGCCGGTTCGGCGGCACGGGCCTGGGGCTGACGATCGCCCGGCGCATGGCGCAGATCATGGGCGGCGACATCACCGTGACCTCACGTCTGGGCGAGGGCTCGACCTTCACCCTGTCGATCGAGGGCGAGGTGGTCGAGTGGAGCCGCGCCGAGGCGGCCGAGGTCATCGACGCCGACGTCGAGGGCGGGGATCATCTGGATGTCCTGGTGGTCGAGGATCACCCGGTCAACCGCATGATCCTGGAAGCCTGGATGGGTTCGGCCGGGCACCGCACCAGCACGGCAGAGAACGGTCAGCTGGCGGTCGATCTGGCGACGAACCAGCGCTTCGACCTGATCATCATGGACGTGAACATGCCGGTCATGGACGGGCTGACGGCGACGCGGCTGATCCGGGAGGGCGCGGGGGTCAACGTCGATACCCCCATCGTCGTCCTGTCGGCTTCGGCGCGGACCGAGGATCACGAGGCGGGGCTGGCGGCCGGGGCGGACGCCTATCTGAACAAGCCGATCGATTTCCGCAGCCTGGCCGGGTTGATGGCCCAGGTGCCCGGCGGGCGGTCGGCCTTGCGCCAGGCTGTCGAGGCGGTTGAGGAGGCGGTGGCGGCCTGATCCGCGTCCGGCGGAGCCAGCCATTTGATGCGCTTTGTGATTTTCGTCCGTCTTTCGTGCAAAGCCTGATGCTCGGGGCTTCCATTCGCGGGGACAGGCGCTAGACCCAAGGTCATGGCTTCCTTGCACGAAACCCTTTCTCAGGCCGTCGCCGTCGGCGAAAAGCGGGTGACGGTCGACGCCGCCATTCTCGCCAAGCTGGCCGACATGGCCGGCGATCTGGCGATCAACCTGACCATTGCGGCGGTGATCTTCGTCGTCACCCTGTTCGTCGCCCGCTGGGCCTCGGGGGTGACGCGTCGGGTGCTGGGGCGCCTCCGGGCCTTCCGTCATGACCAGACGGTTCTGAGTTTCGCCGCCCAGGTCGTGCGGGTGGTCATCATCATCATCGGCCTGATCGCCGTGCTGCAACGCCTGGGCGTGCAGACGACCTCGATCATCGCGGTGCTGGGCGCGGCCTCGCTGGCGGTCGGCCTGGCCCTGCAAGGCACCCTGTCAAACGTGGCGGCGGGCGTCATGCTGCTGATGCTGCGGCCCTATCGCGTGGGCGAGGTGATCGACGTCGGCGGGGCATCCGGCACGGTGCAGAAGCTGGACCTGTTCACGACCCAGCTGACCAACGCCAACAACCACAAGATCGTCATCCCGAACTCCAAGGTCCTGAGCGACGTCATCATCAATCTGACGGGCCAGCGCACGCGCCGGATCGAGATCAAGTTCACCGTGGGCTATGGCGAGAACCTGAAGGACGCCTGCGAGCTTCTGGCCGGTGTGGCCAACGGGCATGCGGCCGTTCTGGACGATCCGGCGCCCTGGACCGGGGTGACGGCCTTGCTGGACAGCTCGGTGCAGATCACCCTTCACGCCTGGGTCAAGGTCGCCGACTGGTGGCAGACGCAGTCGGACCTGCTGCAGGCGGGCAAGGAGGCGCTGGACGCCGCCGGGATCGAGATCCCATACCCGCATCAGGTCGAAATCCCGTTCCGCGATCCTGCTGAGAAGGACTGAACTCCGTGCGTTACGATTTCGGATCCGACAACACCGCCGGCATGGCGCCGGACGCCTTGAACGCCCTGGCCGCGGCCAACGGCGGGTACGCGCGGGCCTATGGCGCGGACGAGACGACGGCGCGCGCCGCCGATCTGATCCGTCAGCGGCTGGATGCGGACGCCGAGGTGCGCTTCGTCTTCAGCGGCACGGCGGCCAACGCCATAGCCCTGTCGATGCTGGCTCAGCCCTATGAGGCGGTGTTGGCCCATCATGCGGCCCATGTCTGCACCGACGAGACCGGGGCGCCGGGCTTCTTTGGTCAGGGCGTCGGCCTGATCGGCCTGCCGGGCTACTCGGGCAAGATCGATGGGCTGGCGATGCGCGTCGCGCTGGAGGAGCCGATCGTGGGCCATCGGCAGCCGGCGGCGGCGCTGAGCCTGACTCAGGCGACCGAGTATGGCGCCGTCTATTCCGAAGAAGAGCTGCGTCACCTGATCGAACCGGCCAAGCAGGCGGGGCTGGGCGTTCACATGGACGGGGCGCGGCTGGCCAATGCGGTTGCGGCGGGGTTTGACCTGAAGGATATTCCGCGTCTGGGCGTGGATGTTCTGGTGTTCGGCGGAGCCAAGGCGGGCGCCAACTGCGCCGAGGCCCTGGTCATCTTCGACAAGAAGCTGACCCGTCGCATCGACAACCGGCTGAAGCAGGCCGGGCAGACGGCGTCCAAGGGGCGGTTCCTGGCGGCGCCCATTCTTGGTTTGCTGGAATCCAACGCTTGGGAGACCGGGGCGGCGCACGCCAATCTGATGGCCCAGCGCCTGGCCGACGGCATCGAGGCGCACTCGCAATTCGTTCTGGCGCATCCGGTCGAGTCCAACGCCGTCTTCGTGCGCATGTCGGACGAGGCGCACCAGCGTCTGAACGCCCTGGGCTGGGCCTGCTACCAGTTTGACGACGGATCGGTGCGGTTCGTCTGTTCCTGGGCGACGACCGAAGCCGCGGTGGACGAACTGCTCGAAGCCGTAGCGAGCCTGAACTGAATGCCGGTTTCGCTCCGGCCAGGCGCGGCCCATATGCTGGAGCATGACCATGCGCGGTGAACGATCGGGCCGACGGGGCGACTCCATGGTCAAGGCCATGGCCGCCGGGCAGACCGAGGTGAAGCAGGAGGCGCCGCCGACCCTGCAGGCCTTGGGCGATTTGCTGCGCGTGGTCGGTCGTTCCGGCGCGCCGCAACTGCATCTGCGCATCATCGGCGCCATTGGCCTGACGCTGGCGGGCAAGGGGCTGGGCGTGCTGGCGCCCCTGATCCTGGGCGCGGCGGTCAATCATCTGGCGGCGGGGCAGGGCGCGGCGGCGGCGGTCGGCTGGGGTTTCGCCGCCTTCGCCGTGGGCTGGGCGCTGGTGCGCTTCCTGTCGGCGGCGACGCCGCAGTTGTCGGACGTGCTGTTCGCGCCCGTACGGGCGGCGGCGCAGCGCAAGACGGCGGCCGAGACCTTTGCGCACGCCTTGAGCCTGTCGCTGGACTTCCACCAGACCAAGCGGTCCGGCGCCCTGTCGCGGACCATGGACCGCGGCTCGCGGGCCGTGGACTTCCTGCTGCGGATCCTGGTGTTCAACCTGGGGCCGACGGCGGTCGAGCTGGTGCTGGCGGCGGCGGTGCTGGGGGGCAAGTACGACTGGCGGTTCGGCGCGGTGGCGATCGGCGTGGTCTTGGTCTATGCGGCGGCGACCTTCTCCATGGCCAACTGGCGGCTGGAGCACCGGCGCGCCATGAACGCCGCCGACAGCGAGGCGGCGGGCCTGTCGGTTGACGCCCTGCTGAACTACGAGACGGTCAAGTCGTTCGGGGCCGAGGGGCGGGCCGCCGAGGCCTATGACCGGTCGCTGTCGACCTATGTGGACGCGGCCTTGAAGGCCAACACCTCGCTGGCGGCGCTGAACCTGTTCCAGGGCCTGATCATGAATGTCGGCCTGGGCATCATGGCCGTCATGGCCGGGTTCGAGGCGGCGGCGGGTCGCATGGGGCCGGGCGATGTGACGGCGGCGGTCCTGATCATGATCTCGCTGTATGCGCCGTTGAACATCCTGGGCTTCGCCTATCGGGAAATCCGCCAGTCCTTCATCGACATGGAAGAGATGCTGAAGGTGACGCGTCAGGCGCCGCAGGTGGCCGACGCGCCCGACGCCGTCGCCCTGCCGCGCCCGGCCAGCGGCTGCGGGGCCGAGGTCGTCTTCGACCACGTCGGCTTCCGGCACGACGCGCGGGCGGCGGGTCTGGACGACGTCAGCTTTGTCGTTCCGGCGGGGACGACCACGGCCCTGGTCGGGCCGTCGGGGGCGGGCAAGTCGACGATCGTCAAGCTGGCCCTGCGCCTGCTGGACCCGCAGGAAGGCCGCGTGCTGATCGACGGGCGCGACGCCCGGTCGGTGACGCAGGCGTCCCTGCGCGCTGCGGTGGCCCTGGTGCCGCAGGACGTGGCCCTGTTCAACGACAGCATTCGCGCCAACATCGCCTTTGCCCGTCCTGAATCGGACGAGGGGGCCATCTGGGCGGCTGCCGAGGCGGCCGAGCTGGCCGACTTCATCCGCAACTTGCCCGACGGCATGGCGACGCGGGTGGGCGAGCGGGGTTTGAAGCTGTCAGGCGGCGAGCGTCAGCGGGTGGGCATCGCCCGCGCCCTGCTGGCCGATCCCTGCATTCTCATTCTGGACGAGGCCACCAGCGCCCTGGACAGCCGCACCGAGGCCGCGATCCAGAAGACCCTGCGCAAGGCGCGCGCGGGGCGCACGACCCTTGTGGTGGCGCACCGCCTGTCGACCGTGGCCGACGCCGAGCAGATCTTGGTGCTGAAGGCCGGGCGGATCGTGGAGCGCGGGGCCCATCACGAACTGGTGGCGCGACAGGGCGGGGAATACGCCAGTCTTTGGCGCAAGCAGACGCGCGGCGCGAAGAGCCAGATTCAGTCGGCGGACTAAGCGCCGCCCGGAACCTTGGCCTTCAGCACGTCCTTGAGGCTGGCCAGAACCTGGGTGCGGGCCTCGGCGGCTTCGGCCGGCAGGGTCAGCAACAGGCGCTGGGCCTGGGCGTGGACGGTGATGATGCGCCAGTCGAAGGGTTTGTCTTCGGGCGCGGCGTCTATCAGGTCGCACAGGTTGGCGGCGGCGGCGCACAGGTCCTTGAGGTCGAACGGTCCGGCGGCGTCGATCACGGCGCTGGAATGGTCGTAGGCCTGATCCAGGGCGCGCGCGGTTTCTTCAGGCGTGGCGCCGGGCGTCAAGGCGGCGAGGGCGGAGACCTGCTCCTCGATCACGGCGCGGCTGCGGGCTTCCATCTCGGCCAGGTTGGCCTTGGCCTGAGCCAGGGCGACGCCGGCGCTGACGCCGCCAGGCTGGTCGATCAGGGTCGACAGGCGCGAACGGCGGCGATTGTGCGTGATGACGGTCATAGTTCGATCGACGCTCTGCGTTGGGCTTCGAATTCGGCCTTGCGGATTTCCTCGGAACGGCGCTCGGGGCCGTCCCAGGCAACCGCATGGAAGCGACGATCAGGCCCGAAGTAGTCGCCGACTTCAAGAAAGGGGCGGGCGTCACGGGCGACCCAGACGATGCGCTCCAGCAGCACGCCGGCGCTGAACGGCTTGGTGATCAGGAAGTTGGCGCCGCAGTCGCGGGCCTCGCTGACCTTGGATCGGCGCACGTGGGCGGCGGTCATGATGACGGGCGCGAAGGCGTTGGGCTCCAGCCCCGAACGGCGCAGCCAGCGCACGAACTCATAGCCGCTCATGCCCGGCATCTCGCAGTCCACCAGGATCAGGTCCACCGGGCGGTCGCGCAGCACGGCGATGGCCTGGGCGGCGCTGTTGCACGCATGGCGGACCTTAATGCCGAAGCCGAGCAGGGCCTGGGCCGTCAGTTCCAGGGCGAAGGGCGAATCGTCGATGACCATGGTCACCGCGCCCGCGAAGTTGAACACCGCGCTTTCGCGCAGCGATTCGCCGACCCCGTTCATGCCGCGCATGACGGGGTCCGGTTCAACAGGGAGAAGGCAGGCACGAATCGCATAGCGTCAGCTTCGGCGGCGCAAGGCCGCCGCGCAATGCATGCGATCAGCCCAGCCGACCGATAGCGTAGAAACGGTCTGCGCGGGCCTTGCGGATCTGCTCCGCTGACAGCGACGACAGGGACTTCAGCTCATCTTCCAGCACGTCGCCGACCGACTTGATGGCCTGATCGCGGGCGGTGTGGGCGCCCCCCATGGGCTCGGGGATGACGCGATCGACGATCTTCATCGCCATCAGGTCGGGAGCGGTGATCTTCATGGCCATGGCGGCGTCCTTGGCGCGCTTGCCGTCGCGCCACAGGATGCCGGCCGCGCCCTCGGGCGAGATGACCGAATAGATGGAGTGTTCCAGCATCAGCACGCGGCTGGCGGCGGCGATAGCGATGGCGCCGCCTGAACCGCCTTCGCCCGTCACGGTGGCGATGGAGGGGACGCCCAGGGTCAGGCCGCGCTCGGTCGAGCGGGCGATGGCCTCGGCCTGACCGCGCTCTTCGGCGCCGATGCCGGGATAGGCACCGGCGGTGTCGACGAAGGTCAGGACCGGCAGGCCGAACTGCTCGGCCATGTCCATCAGGCGGACGGCCTTGCGATAGCCTTCGGGGCGGGCCATGCCGAAGTTGTGGGTGATGCGGGTCTGGGTGTCGTGACCCTTTTCGTGACCCATGACCACGACCGGCTGGCCGCGGAAGCGGGCCAGACCGCCGAGGATGGCCTGATCGTCGCCGAACTGACGGTCGCCGTGCAGCTCCACGAAGTCGGTGAACAGGCCGTCGATGTAGTCGACGAAGTGCGGACGCTGCGGGTGGCGCGCGACCTGGGTGCGCATCCACGGGTCGAGATTGGCGTAGGTCTTCACCCGCAGGGCGTCGGCCTTCTTGCGCAGGGCGGCGATCTCGGTCTCGAACGAGCCGCTGGTCGGGGCCAGATGCGACAGCTCCGCGATCTTGGCTTCCAGCTCGGCGATGGGCTTTTCGAATTCGAGGTAGTGCGTGGCCATAAGGCGTCCGTGAGGAGAAGCGCGGTTGGCGCTACGGAAAGCGGCGGAAACTAGTGCGGGGAACGCCGTGGGGCAAGCGGGGTTCAGTCGTCCTTCGCCAAGGGGTGCCTGGAATGGACGACCTGGGCCAGGCGGTCTGTGGCGACGTGGGTGTAAATCTGGGTGGTCGAGATGTCGGCGTGGCCCAGCAGGGTCTGGACCACGCGCAGGTCGGCGCCGCCTTCCAGCAGGTGGGTGGCGAAGGCATGACGCAGGACGTGGGGGCTGACGCGGGCCGGGTCGATGTTGGCGGCTAGCGCCGCCTGATCCAGCAGCTGGGCGAAGCGGCGAGGCGTCAGGTGGCCGGTCTTGCCGTGCGAGGGGAAGAGCCAGACGCTGTCGGGCGTGTTCGGCTTGCGCGCGGCGTCGCGGGCGTCCAGCCAAGCCTTGATTGCTTTGCGCGCGGCGGCGTTGAGCGGGGCCAGACGTTCCTTGCCGCCTTTGCCGCGCACGATCAGATAGGCGGGATCGCGGCGCACGGCCTCGACCTTGAGCCCCAGCAGTTCGGAGACGCGCAGGCCGGAGGCGTAGGCCATTTCCACCAAGGCCACGAGGCGCAGGCCCGCCGCGCTGTCGGCGGCGCCGGCGGCGGTGAGAAGCGCCTCGATTTCGTCGCGGCTGAGGGTCTTGGGCAGGCTGCGGCCCTGTTTCGGGGCGTCGATGCGTCGGGACGGGTCGTCGGTCCGCCAGCCTTCGCCGAGCGCAAAGCGGTAGAACTGACGCACGGAGGAGCGCCTGCGCGCCGCCGTGGCCGCCGACAGGCCGCGCCGGGACAGGTCGGCGAACCAGGCTTCGACCGCTTCCTGAGACGCGCCCATCAATCCGCCTGCGTCGCCCAGCCAGACCTCGGCGTCGGCCAGATCGCGGCCATAGGCGGACAGGGTGTGGGGCGAGGCGTCGCGCTCGACCGCCATCATTTCCAGAAAGGCCTCGATCTGGGGCGTCATGCGGCCTGCTCAACACAGGTGTGGAGCGAACGGCCGGGTCGTGTAGAGAATAGCGGAACCATGCCTGCCGACGCCTCGCCCGATTCCTCGCCCCTGTCGCCGTCCTTGACGCCGGACCGCACCATAACCCTGGTGGGGCTGATGGGCGTGGGCAAATCGACGGTGGGACGCAGACTGGCGCAGCGGCTGGGTCTGCCCTTTCACGACGGCGACCACGAGATCGAGGCCGCCGCCGGCATGAGCGTCAGCGAAATCTTCGCCAGCCGGGGAGAGGCCGAGTTCCGGGCGGGCGAGGCGCGAATCATGCGCCGTCTGCTGGAAGGCCCGCCCATCGTCCTGGCGACCGGCGGCGGGGCCATGATGAACCCCGAGACGCGGGCCTTGATGAAGAAGCACTCGGTCAGCGTCTGGATGCGTGCTGACCTGAAGGTCATCGCCGAGCGGGTGCAGCGGCGCGACACCCGGCCTCTGCTGCGCGGACGCGATCCGCTCGAAGCCCTGAGCCAGTTGGCCGAGGCCCGGTATCCCATCTATGCGGAGGCCGACCTGACGGTGGACGTCGGCGGCGGCTCTCACGGCCAGGCGGTCGAGGCCATCATTCGAGAACTGCGGCGCCACGCCCGCGAGGAGAGCAAGCGATGACGACGACGATCCCGGTCGGGGGCGAGGGCTTCGCCGCCTATGAGGTCGTGGTCGGGCGCGGACTGTTGAACGAGGCGGGCGCGCGCGTCGCGGCCCTGAAGCCCACGCGGGCCTATATCGTCAGCGACGAGACGGTGGCGGCCATTCACGGCGAGACGGTGCGCGCCTCGCTGGAGGCCGCAGGGCTGACGACTGGGATCGTGACGGTTCCGGCGGGCGAGGCGTCCAAGTCGTTTGAGCAGCTTGAGGCGGTGCTGGACCGGCTGCTGGCCGAGGGGCTGGATCGCAAGAGCCTGGTCGTGGCCCTGGGCGGCGGGGTCGTGGGCGATCTGGCCGGACTGACGGCGGCCCTGTTCATGCGCGGCATCGATTTTGTGCAGGTTCCGACGACCCTGCTGGCCCAGGTGGATTCCTCGGTGGGCGGCAAGACGGCCATCGACACGCCGCGCGGCAAGAATCTGATCGGCGCCTTCCATCAGCCGCGACTGGTGCTGGCCGACATTGAGGCCCTGGCGACCTTGCCGGTGAGACAGGTGCGTTCGGGCTGGGCCGAGGTGCTGAAGCACGGCCTGATCTGCGACGCCGACTTCTTCGACTGGCTGGGCGGAGAAGGGAAGGCGGGCGCCGAGGGCGATCCGGACGCGCTGGAGCGGGCGGTGATCCGTTCGGTCGAGATCAAGGCCCAGATCGTCGGCGAAGACGAGAAGGAGGCGGGGCGGCGCGCCCTGCTGAACCTGGGGCATACCTTCGGGCATGCGCTGGAAGCCGAGCTGGGATTCGGCGACGCCCTGACCCACGGCGAGGCGGTGGCCCTGGGCTGCGCCATGGCCTTCAGGTTCTCAGCGCGTCAGGGGCTGTGCGCGGCGACGGACGCCGACAAGGCCGAGGCGGGAATCAAGGCGGCGGGCCTGCCGACGCGACTGGCCGACGTGGACCAGGTTTTCGGCGTCGAGGCTCTGATCGGGCGGATGGCCGGGGACAAGAAGGCCGAGGGCGGGCGGCTGACCCTGATCCTGGCGCGAGCCATAGGCGACGCCTTCACCGACAAGGAAGTGGATGCAGACGCGGTGCGGGCCTTCCTGATCGAGGAAGGCGCGGCGGCGTGAATCTGAGCCCCGTCGTCCTTGAAGACCGTTTCGTCCGGCTGGAGCCGTTCAATGCGGGGCTGGAGGGCGAGGTGAGGGCGGCGCTTGACTGCGATCCCGAGGCTTGGGGCGGCATGGTCAGCGCGGCTTACGGCGAACATTTCGACAGCTGGTGGGCGGCGGCGCTGAAGGCGATGGCCAGCGGTTCGCG
>DAIOID010000052.1:16364-19794 GCA_036744355.1 Brevundimonas sp. | reverse complement strand
CAGCCGGCGGAAAAGCCCGCTGACGCCGCCGCCGTCCCCGGAACCGTCACGGTCGCCGACGCCTGGTGCCGCCCGACGCCGAACGGCGCCAAGGCCGGCGGCTGCTACGTCACCCTGACCGCCGGGTCCGACGACCGCCTGCTCAGCGTCTCCACCCCGCTGGCTGAAAGCGCCCAGATCCATGAGATGAAGATGGAGAACGGCATGATGAGCATGAGCGAGCTGAAGGACGGCCTGCCCCTGCCCGCCGGTCAGAAGGTCGAGCTCAAGCCGGGCTCGACCCACATCATGCTGATGGGCCTGCGCGATCCTCTGGTCGATGGCGGCGTGTCGTCGTTCACCCTGACCTTCGAGAAGGCCCCGGCCATTGGGGTCCATGCGGCGGTGAAACAGCCCCCGGTGGTGGACTCCGAGGAGTAATACGGGCCTTCCCTCTCCCGATGGGAGAGGGCTTGAGCGCACGCGAGCGTCAGCGAGCGTTCTTGCGCGAAAGGGTGAGGGTTGGCGGCAGCCGTCGGCGCAAGCCGCCGCGGCGCCGCTCAAGCCGACTTACAGGTAGCCCCCTCACCCTTTCGCCTTTTCCAATCGCTTCGCTCTTGGAGGCTCAAGCCCTCTCCCAACGGAGAGGGTTCAGACACCGCCGCACCTGACAAACAGCACCGAACCGGCTAAAGGCTCGCGCTCACGAGGAATCCCATGGCTCTTAAAGTCGCGATCGTCGGCCTGCCCAACGTCGGCAAGTCCACCCTGTTCAACGCCCTGACCAAGACGGCGGCGGCCCAGGCCGCCAACTATCCGTTCTGCACCATCGAGCCGAACACCGGCGACGTCGCCGTGCCAGAGCCGCGCCTGAACACCCTGGCGGAGATCGCCGGGTCCAAGGAAATCATCCCCGCGCGGATCACTTTCGTCGACGTGGCCGGTCTGGTGCGCGGCGCGTCCAAGGGCGAGGGCCTGGGCAACCAGTTCCTGGCCAACATCCGCGACTGCGACGCCGTAGCCTTCGTCGCGCGCTGCTTCGTGGATGACGACATCACCCACGTCGAGAACCGCATCGACCCGATCTCGGACCTCGAGATCATCGAAACCGAACTGATGCTGGCTGACCTGGAAAGCCTGGAACGCCGTCGCGTTCAGGTCGAGAAGCGCGCCAAGGGCGGCGACAAGGAATCCCAGTTGACGCTGAAGCTGATCGACGCCGCGCTCGAGAAGCTGCGCGACGGCAAGCCCGCGCGTCTGGCCGAGGTGTCCAAGGAGGACAAGAAGGCCTGGGACATGCTGCAGCTGCTGACCGCCCTGCCCGCCCTCTACGTCGCCAACGTGGAAGAAGGCTCGGCCGACAAGGGCAATGAGCTGTCGGACCTGGTGGCCAAGCGCGCCGCCGAGGACAACGCCAACTCGGTGGTCATCTCGGCCCAGATCGAGTCGGAAATCGCCGTCCTGGACGACGAGGAGCAAAAGGAGTTCCTCGAGACCCTGGGTCTGGAAGAGCCCGGCCTGAACCGCCTGATCCGCGAAGCCTACAAGCTGCTGGGCCTGCAGACCTACTTCACCGTCGGTCCCAAGGAAGCCCGCGCCTGGACCATCCCGGTCGGCGCCACCGCCCCGCAGGCCGCCGGCGTCATTCACACCGACTTCGAAAAAGGTTTCATCCGCGGCGAAACCATCGCCTTCGACGACTATGTCGCGCTGAAGGGCGAAGCGGGCGCCAAGGAAGCCGGCAAGATGCGGGCTGAAGGCAAGGCCTATGTCGTCAAGGACGGCGACGTGATGCACTTCCTGTTCAACAACTGATCCTGTCGCGGGTGCCGATTAGAAAATCTGACCGGCGTATCAGAAAATCTGAAATCCCATTGCTGTTCGGGGTTTGCTAGCCTCGGGGAATGAAGGCGCGCTTCACGCGTCATACTCCCCGGGGATTTGCATGAAGTTCGACACGCTCGCCGTCCACGCCGGCTATTCGCCCGACCCGACCACCAGGTCCGTCGCGGTGCCCATCTATCAGACCACCAGCTACGCCTTCGACGACACCCAGCACGGGGCGGACCTGTTCGACCTGAAGGTGGCAGGCAATATCTACACCCGGATTATGAACCCCACGTCGGACGTGCTGGAGCAGCGTCTGGCGGCGCTGGAGGGCGGGATCGCGGCCCTGACGGTGGCCTCGGGCCAGGCGGCGATCACCTATGCGATCCTGACGATTGCAGAGGCGGGCGACAACATCATCGCCACCTCGACGCTTTACGGCGGCACCTACAACCTGTTCGCCCACACCCTGCCCCAGTACGGCATCGAGGTGCGCTTCATCGACGCCGACGACGTGGCGGCGGTGGCGGCCCATACGGACGAGCGGACCAAGGCGGTCTTCTGCGAGTCCATCGGCAACCCGCTGGGCAATGTGGTGGACTTCGCCGCCCTGGCGGATGCGGCCCACGGGCAAGGGTTGCCGCTGATCGTCGACAACACCGTGCCGACCCCCTACCTGACCCGCCCGATCGAGCACGGCGCCGACATCGTGGTGCAGTCGCTGACCAAGTATATCGGCGGACACGGCACAAGCATCGGCGGGGCCATCATCGACAGCGGCAACTTCCCCTGGGCCGAGCACAAGACGCGCTTTCGCCGCCTGAACGAGCCCGAGGTGTCCTATCACGGCGTCGTCTATACCGAGGCGCTGGGTCCGGCGGCCTATATCGGCCGGGTGCGGACCGTGCTTCTGCGCAACACCGGCGCGGCCATCTCGCCGTTCAACAGCTTCCTGATCCTTCAGGGGCTGGAGACCCTGGCCCTGCGCATGGACCGGCACGTCGAGAACGCCGTGGCCGTGGCCAACTACCTGAAGGGCCACCCCAAGGTGAAGTGGGTCAACTACGCCGGTCTGCCCGACCATCCGTCCCACCCGCTGATCCAGAAGTATTTCGGCGGCAAGGCGTCGGGCCTGCTGACCTTCGGGGTGGACGGAGGCCGCGAGGCCGGCGGGCGCTTCCAGGACGCGGTCAAGCTGTTCACCCGTCTGGTCAACATCGGCGACGCCAAGTCCCTGGTCTGCCACCCGGCCTCGACCACCCACCGCCAGTTGTCGCCTGACGAACTGAAGAAGGCGGGCGTGACCGAGGACACCGTGCGCCTGTCGGTCGGGATCGAGCATATCGACGATCTGATTGCGGATCTGGAACAGGCCCTGGCGGCGGTCTGAGCCTCAGCCCGTCGGGACCATGCAGCGCACCAGCCGCACCGGGCGGTCGCTGCGGTCCATCCAGGTGATGGCCATGGTCTGGGCCGTGGCCGTCATCCGCACCCGCTCGTAGCGCGCCTCGCCTTCGGCGTCGCATTTCAGCGCGGCCTCATAGCCGTCGCTGAGCTCGGTGATGCGCTGGATCTCGCAGCGGTTCTCGTAGCCGCGCAGCTCGGTCGTGGTGATCTCGATCGG
>DAIOID010000052.1:14945-16264 GCA_036744355.1 Brevundimonas sp. | reverse complement strand
GTCGGCCATTCATCACTGTTGGCCAGTTGCAGGCCCAGGCGATACAGCAGGGTCAGGTTCTCGACCGCCGAACGCAGGTCCCAGTCTGCCGACCACTCGTCGCTGGGCTTGTGATAGTCGGCGCCGAACCTGGCCTTCCATGCGGCCAGACCGGCCTCCTTGCCGCCGTCGACCCAGTCGACGCCGTGCCAGGGCATCAGGGCCGGCACGCCGGCGCGGGCGAAGGGGAAGTGGTCGGAGCGGTAGTAGAAGCCCTGCTCCGGCTGACCGTCGTCGGAGACGTAGCGGCCCTCCTTGGCGGCCAGGGCCTGAAGGTCGTCCTCGAGGCTGTTCTGACCCTTGCCGAAGATCGGCACGTCGCGCGTCGGGCCCGACAGGGGCAGCATGTCGATGTTGATGTCGGCCACCGTCGTCTCCAGTGGATAGACCGGATCGGCGGCATAGGCGTAGGCGCCCAGAAGGCCCATTTCCTCGGCCGCCATATGGGCGAAGACGATAGTGCGGTCCGGCGCGGGCGCGGCCTTCAGCTGACGCGCCATCTCGACCACGCCGACGGTGCCCGAGGCGTTGTCCCAGGCGCCGTTGAAGATCTTGTCGTCGCTGGCGGCGTGCTCGTTGACGCCCACATGGTCCCAGTGAGCCGAGTAGATGATGGTTTCATTCGGTCGCTTGGCGCCCGGAATCCTGGCCAGCAGGTTGTGGGTGCGCAGGGTGTCGATGGTCTCGGCCGTCTCGACCGACAGGGTCACGCCCGGCACGGCGAAGGCGCGGAAGTCGCCGGTGCTGATGCGCGCGGTCAGTTCAGCCATGTCCAGGCCCAGAGCCTTGGCCGTGTCGGCGTTGATCGCGCCCGAGAACTCCAGATCGGCCGCGCCCGGCGTCAGGGTGCGGGTGCGGGCGTTGCCCTGGGCCATGCGGGTCCAGGCGGTGTCGGTGGCGGTCGCCTTGGACACGGTGATGACGCCCAGCGCGCCGCGGCGCTTGGCCTCGTCCGCCTTGTAGGCGCCAGATTGGTAGTTGGTGGCGTAAGGGCCGTTGAACAGGTCGCCGTCCGGCTCGCCGCCGACGACCAGGACGATCTTGCCGGTCACGTCGAGGCCGCCGTAGTCGTCCCAGCCGCGCTCGGGCGCATGGATGCCGTAGCCGGCGAAGACGAGGCCGGCGTTGGCGATCAACGCCTTGCCGTCATTGCTGACCGCCCGCAGGGTGATGTCGGTTCCGGGCGTCAGGGCGTGCACCTGACCGTCCGCGCCAGTCCAGCTAGCCTTGGCCGCGTCCGCGACGGGGGTGTAGCGCTTCAGGTCGACGACCTGCAGCCA
>DAIOID010000052.1:0-14845 GCA_036744355.1 Brevundimonas sp. | reverse complement strand
TGCAGGACCGCCCCTTACATTTTTGTCATGTTCCGCGCGGGCGGATCAGCCGCGGCCTATTTGCGTCGGGCGGCGCTGACCGTGCGGGCGGGACCGAACTCCGAGCCCGACTTCCATTCCGGCCAGTCCCGGCTGTTGGCCAGGGCCTGACCAGCGTCGAAGACCACCTCGAGATCCTGAATCATGCCGCGATAGTCCCAGGTCGGCTCCCATTCATCGGCGGCCTGGTGGTAGCGATTGGCGCGGTACTCGGCGGCGGCGGCCAGACGCGGGGCGATCGGCTCGTCCACATATTCGCCGGTCGAGGACAGATAGGCCATCGGCACGCCATTCTTGGCCAGCGGGAAGTGGTCCGAACGGAAGTAGATGCCCGCGCCCGCGCCCGCGTCGCCCTCGAAGCCCCGGCCCTGCGCCGCCGCCAGGGCGATGACGCGCTCGTCCAGCTCCGACTGGCCATAGCCGGTGACGCCCAGCTTGCTCATGCGGCCCAGAACGCTGGCGGCGTCCAGATTGAAGCCCGCCACCGTCGTCTCCAGCGGATAGAGCGGATTGGCGGCGTAGAACTCCGAGCCAAGAAGACCGCTTTCCTCGCCGGTGAAGCTGATCATGACGATGGTGCGCTCGGGCTTGGGTCCCTTGGCCCACTGACGCGCCAACTCCAGCAGACCGGCCGTGCCCGAGGCGTTGTCCACGGCGCCGTTGAAGATGCGGTCGCCGTTGGCGTCCGGCTCGCCCATGCCGATGTGGTCCCAGTGGCCGGTGTAGAGGATGGTCTCGTCTGGATGGGTCGCGCCTTCCAGCTTGGCCACGACGTTGTGGGTCGTGATCTGGTCAGTCTTCACGTCGAACCTGGCGTCGATGGTCGCGCCCTTCAGTTCGAACGGCTGGAAGTCGCGGCTGCGCGCTTTGATCTTCTCCTGTTCGAAGTCGAGCCCGGCCTGACGGAACATCTCGACAGCCACGTCGCGCTGGATCCAGGCCTCCATCGGCACGCGTTCGGCCGAGGGGTTCTGACGCACGATGTCGAACTGGGGCACGGACCAGGAGTTGGCCACCGTGGTCCAGCCGTAGGAGGCCGGCTTGGTCTCATGGACGATCAGCACGCCCGCCGCGCCCTGACGCGCGGCCTCTTCGTACTTGTAGGTCCAGCGGCCGTAATAGGTCATGGCCTCGCCGCCGAAGGTGTTCAGGGCGGGCTCCTCGAAATCGGCGTCGTTGACCAGGACCACGATGACCTTGCCGCGCACGTCGGTCTTGAAGTCGTTCCAGCCGCGTTCGGGCGCGTTTGTGCCGTAGCCGACGAAGACCAGGGGCTTGCCGCGCAGGTCAACGCCGTCGCTGGGCAGACGGGTGGTGATGGTGGCCTGCTGGCCCTGGGCCAGGGCTTGCGTCCAGTCGCCGACCTTGATCTGGCCGCTGACGTTGGAGACGGTGAAGCGGTTCAGCCCGACCGCCTGGGTCCAGCCGCCGTTCTCGCCGCCGGGCGCGAAGCCGGCCGCGGCGTATTGCCGGCTCAGATAGTCGATGACCTTCTGCTCGGCCGGGGTGGCGATGCCGCGCCCCTCGAAGCTGTCGTCCGACAGGACCTTGATGTCGTTGGAGATGCGCGCGGCGTCGAAGACAGGCGTCTGGGCGACAGCGCCCGAAGCCAGCGAAGCGGCGAACAACAGAACGGCGGCGGACGACATCAGACGCATGGGCAAGACCCCTCGATCAAATCAGAGGCTCGGACCCTAGAGACCGAAATCCGCCGAGTCGATGCGGCCAAACCCTGCGTCAGGCACGAAAAAACCCGCCGGATCGCTCCGGCGGGTCATCTCGTCTCAAAGGGTCTTCGCCTTAGTGGGCGACGCCCTTCCAGATGCGGCGGTAGCTGGCGTAGGTGATCCCTGCGAACAGCAGCAGGAAGATGATCACGCCGAAGCCCATCTGCTTGCGCTCGGTCGCCTTGGGCTCGGACGTCCAGGCGATGAAGGCGGCGACGTCCTTGGCCATCTGGTCGACGGTGGCCTTGGTGCCGTCGTCATAGGTGACCTGACCGTCGCGGAGCGGCGCCGGCATGGCGATGAAACCGCCCGGAGGGGCGTGGCCCTCGCCTTCCCAGAACGGGGTCAGGTCGCCCGCAATGTAAGGGTTGTAGTGCTGGGCCGAGGTCATTTTCAGACCCTTGGGCGGCGTCACGTAACCCGACAGCAGCGAGTAGATGTAGTTGGCGCCGTCGTGACGGGCCTTGGCCATGACCGACAGGTCCGGCGGGGTCGCGCCGCCGTTTGCGGCGGCTGCGGCCGTGGCGTTCGGATAGGGCGACGGGAACTTGTCAGCGGTGGTGGCGTCGCGCATCAGCGCCTCGCCGGTCTCGCTGTCGATGTCCGCAACCTGCACTTCCTTGGCCAGAGCCTTCACGACCGGGTTGTCGTTCGGGTTCGGATATTCCGGGTTCCAGAACGGCCCGTGCTTGTCGCCCAGGTTGCGGAAATGCACCAGGTTCATGCCGTGGCACGAGGCGCAAACTTCCTTGTAGACCTTGTAGCCGCGCTGCAGCTGGCCTTGGTCATAGGTGCCGAACGGCCCTTCGAAGCTGAAGCCGCCGCTGCGCGGATGCTTGGCGCCCCCGGCGGCCAGCGCCGGAGCGGCGGTGGCGGCCAGGCCCAGGGCGGCCGTCAGAACGACCAGGGTTTTGCGGAAGGACACGGTTTTCTTCTCGTTGGAAATCATCGCGTTCAGGCCTTCTGCTCGGCTTCGCCCGATAGGACCGGCTCGGAAATCGTCGCCGGGACCGGCAGCGGCTTCTCGCGCAGGCCGAGGACCGGCATCAGCACCAGGAAGAAGAAGAAGTAGTAGGCCGTGAACAGACGCGTCAGCCACAGGTAGGAGTTCAGCTGGCCGTCGATCAGGTTGAAGCTGGGCATGCCCGGGACCACCGGAGCGTCCGGCAGCTGCGCGCCGCACCAGCCCAGGCCGAAGCAGACGAACAGGAAGATGATGAAGAAGGTCTTCATCGTCGGGCGGTAGCGCATGGAGCGCACCTTGGACGTGTCCAGCCACGGCAGGACGAACAGCACGCCGATCGCCGCGAACATGGCCACCACGCCGCCGAACTTGTCGGGGATGGCGCGCAGGATGGCGTAGAAGGGCAGCATGTACCACTCAGGCACGATGTGCGCCGGGGTCTGCAGCGGGTTGGCCGGGATATAGTTGTCGGCGTGGCCCAGGGCGTTCGGGTTGTAGAAGACGAAGACCGCGAACAGGATCAGGAACAGGATGATCGCAAAGCCGTCCTTGACCGTGAAGTACGGGTGGAAGGGCAGCATGTCCTTCTTCTGGCGGTCCTTCGGGATCAGGATGCCGACCGGGTTGTTCTGACCGGCGGCGTGCAGGGCCCACAGGTGCAGCACCACGCAGCCGGCGATGACGAACGGCAGCAGGTAGTGCAGCGAGAAGAAGCGATTCAGCGTGGCGTTGTCGATCGCCGGGCCGCCGCGCAGCCAGATCAGGATCGGCTCGCCGACGACCGGAATGGCGCCGATCAGGTTGGTGATGACCTCAGCGCCCCAGAAGGACATCTGGCCCCACGGCAGGACGTAGCCGAGGAAGGCGGTGGCGATCATCAGGAAGAAGATGACGCAGCCGACGATCCAGATCATCTCGCGCGGCGCCTTGTAGGAGCCGTAGTAGAGGCCTCGCAGCATGTGCAGATAGACGGCGATGAAGAACATCGACGCGCCGTTGGCGTGCACGTAGCGGATCAGCCAGCCGCCGTTGACGTCGCGCATGATGCGCTCGACCGAGGCGAAGGCCAGGTCGACGTGCGGCGTATAGTGCATGGCCAGCACGATGCCGGTGATGATCTGGGTCATCAGGCAGAGGGCCAGGATGCCGCCGAAGGTCCACCAGTAGTTCAGGTTACGGGGGGTCGGCAGGTTGGCGTAGTCCATGCCGAAACGGATGATCGGCAGGCGCGTGTCCATCCACCGCTCAATCGCGGTTTTAGGGACGTAGGTGGATTCGTGATCGCTCATGGTTCCTCTGTCCGTCCTCAGCCGATCTTCACGCGGGTGTCGGACACGTATTCGTAGTTCGGCACGATCAGGTTCAGCGGCGCCGGGCCCTTACGGATACGGCCCGAGGCGTCGTAGTGCGAGCCGTGGCAGGGGCAGAACCAGCCGCCGTAGTCGCCGGCGTTGAAGGTCGGCACGCAGCCCAGATGGGTGCACGAACCGACGACGACCAAATATTTCTCGTGGCCGGGCTTGGTGCGCTCGGCGTCGGTCTGCGGCGGGCTGCCCACGGCGCCCTCGTCGACGACCTTCGTCAGCTCGGCCGGGGTGCGGTAACGCACGAAGACCGGCTTGCCCTGCCACTTGATGACGACCTGCTGGCCTTCTTGAACCTTGGTCAGATCGAATTCGATCGACGCCAGGGCCAGGGTGTCGGCGGCGGGGTTCATCTGGTTGATCAACGGCCAGGCCACCATCACGCCCGCACCGACCGCGGCGGCGCCGGCGGCGATGTGGATGAAGTCGCGGCGGGTGGCGTCGCCGCCCCCGTGTTGGCCCTCAGGCCCTTCAGCATTCACGACCGATTCGGCCACGCTATCACCTCTGCAGTCCCGATCGCCCGCCCCGGGAGGGGGATGGTCGTCGGCATGGATCGTCTAGCGGAACGGTAAAGATGCCTGCGGCCCTGATTTCGCCACCCTCTCTACAAGTCGCTGACGCAACTTGCGAAACGGTCGCAATAATGGCCGCGACAAAACCCCGCCCCGCGCGTATGAGGGCCTTAGAATGCGTCTCGCCCTTTTTCAACCTGACATCCCGCAGAATGTGGGCGCCTGTATCCGACAGAGCGCCTGTTTCGGCGTGGAATTGCACGTGATCGAGCCCACCGGCTTCCGTTTCGACGACCGCGCCATGAAGCGCGCGGCCCTGGACTACGGCCCGCTCAGCCACATGACCCGCCACGCCGACTGGGAGGCCTTCCAGCGCGACCGCGCGCCGGGGCGGCTAGTCCTGTTCACGACCAGGGGCGCCACGCCCCTGCCCGATTTCGAGTTCCGGCCCGACGATGTCCTGCTGTTCGGCAAGGAAAGCGCCGGAGCACCCGACCATGTCCACGCCGCCGCCGACGCCCGCGTCTTCATCCCCATCCGCCCGGAAACGCGCTCACTGAATCTGTCGGTCAGCGCCGGCATCGCCCTTTGGGAAGGCCTGAGGCAGTTGGGCCGGTTGCCGGTGCGCTCCTGAGGCCGCCCTTAACCATGCCGATTCATCGAGCGCCAAATTGTGAATGGCACACTCTCCGTTTCTGACAAGCGGAGCGATGGAATTGGAAGCCTTTCTGCGGGCACTCGCCTCAGCCGACAACCTGCCCTTGTTGCTGGCTTTCGTCGCCCTGTCGGGTTTTCTGGCCGGGCTCGGCGTCGGGATGCGCGGCCAGCGCACGCCCAGCCCTTCATGGCGAAAGGGGCGATGGCGCAAGGGGATGAAGATGGTCCCAACAGCCCCCTCGCCCGCCCGTAACGACGGGGTTGATCCCACGGCGCAGCTCGCCATCGTCATGAACGCCGAGTTTCGGCCCAAGCGACTGATGTCGAAGAGCGAAGCCCGAACCTTCCTGCAGATCGAACGTCTTCTGCGCGGTCACGCGAACGGCTGGCGCGTGATGGCGCAGGTTTCGCTTGGCGAGGTGCTGACCTCGGCGGACGCCAAGGCCTTCGCCGCCGTGAACAGCAAGCGCATCGACATGCTGATTATCGCCCGCGACGGTCAGCCTCTGGCGGCCGTGGAATTCCAAGGCTCAGGCCACTACCTGGGGACCGCCGCCGCGCGCGACGCGGTCAAACGTGAGGCGCTGCGGCGCGCCGGCGTCGACTTCATCGAGGTGAAGCCGGATCATTCAGACGAGGACCTCGCCTTCGAGATCGCTCGACTGGTTCGTCTGAAAGCGCCGGTAACGCCGCAGCCCGCCTGATCCCTACTCCGGGGCGCCGTCGTTCGGCAGTTGCGCAAGGTTGGGCCGCTCGCCGCGCTGGGCGGTGGCGGCGCGTTCGACGGCGCGCATGGTGCGCAGCAGGTTCTCGCCCGAAATCTTGCGGATGTCGGCCTCGGACCAGCCGCGACGCATCAACTCGGCCAGGATGCGCGGATAGGCCTCCACGCTCTCGACGCCCTCCGGCAGGCTGTCCACGCCGTCAAAGTCGCCGCCCAGCCCCACATGGTCGATGCCCGCCACGTCGCGGACGTGCTGGATGTGGGCCACCACGTCGTCCAGCGTGGCCTTGGGCGCCGGGTTGGCGGCGATGAAGGCCTCCATGCCCGCCTTGACCGCATCGGGATCCCCGGGGTTCAGGGCGGTCAGTCGCGTCATCTCGGCGCCGCGCGCCGCGCCCGAGGCCCGTACGGCCTCGCTGATGAAGCCCGGCACGAAGGTGACCATGACGATCCCGCCATTGGCCGGCATCATCCGCAGCACGGCGTCGGGCACGTTGCGCGGGTGGCCCGTCACGGCGCGCGCCGACGAGTGCGAGAAAATCACCGGGGCCGTCGACACGCGGATGGCGTCGGTCATGGTCTCTTCGGAGACGTGGCTGAGGTCCACCATCATACCGATGCGGTTCATCTCCTTGACCACCTGCTCGCCGAAGGGCGACAGGCCGCCCCACTTGGGCGCGTCGGTGGCGCTGTCGGCCCAGGTCGTGGTCTTGGAGTGGGTCAGCGTCATGTAGCGCGCGCCTGAATCATAGAACTCGCGCAGCAGGCCCAGGGAATCGTCGATCGAATAGCCGCCCTCCATGCCGATCAGGCTGGCGATGCGGCCCGCCTTGTGGATGCGGGCGATGTCGTCGGCGGTCGTGGCGATCTCGAACACCGAAGGATGGGCGGCGGCGATGCGCTTGACCGTGTCGATCTGCTCGAAGGTGGCCTTGGCGGCCTCGACCGGTTCCAGGCTGGCGGGGACATAGACGGACCAGAACTGGGCCCCGACGCCGCCCGCGCGCAGACGCGGGATGTCGGTGTGAAGGCGGGTCGTGGCCGCCAGATTGGTCGCCAGATCAACGCGATAGGGGTCGTTGCCGAAGCCCTGACGCAAGGCCCAGGGCAGGTCGTTGTGGCCGTCGATCAGGGGGGTGCGGCGCAGGATCTGCATCACCCGCTCCTGCCCTGCCGCATCGCCGCCCGCTGGGGCCTGGGCAAGGGCGGGCCCGGCCAGAACGGCGAGCGAAGCGGCGGCGAGCAAGGCGGTGCGGATCATGGGGGTGCCCTCAATACTGATACGGCCACGCTGGCACAGGCGAGGCGGCATGGGAACCGGGTCTGATCTGGATCAAGGCCCTCTTTTGGGCCGGGGCGCATGAAGCGCGGACCGCACACTGTTCACAAAGGCCGCCCGTCATGGTTGAAGCCCTGATGATCCAAGACACCCCCACCCTGATGGTCGAGCATCGCGAGCGCGCCCGCGTCTGGTTCGAGACCCTGCGTGATCAGATTCACGCCGGTTTCGAGGCCCTGGAGGACGCCGCCCCCGCCGACCTCTTCCCCGGCGAGGCCGGCCGCTTCGTGCGCACGCCCTGGGACCGCCCGGAAGGCGGCGGCGGCGTCATGGGCATGATGCACGGGCGTCTGTTCGAGAAGGTCGGCGTCCACTGCTCGACCGTGCACGGAACCTTCCCCGCCGACTATGCGAAGAACGTCCCCGGCGCCGAGGAGGACCCGCGCTTCTTCGCCACCGGCATCAGCCTGATCTGCCACCCCGTCAGTCCGCGCGTGCCCGCCGTGCACATGAACACCCGGCTGATCTCGACCACCAAGACCTGGTTCGGCGGCGGCGGCGACCTGACGCCTGTGCTGGACGCGGACCGTCGCGACGACCACCCCGACACCCTCGCCTTCCACGCGGCCATGAAGGGCGCCTGCGACGCCTACGACCCGACCTGGCACGCCAAGTACAAACAGTGGTGCGACGAGTACTTCTTCCTGCCCCACCGCAACGAACCGCGCGGCACCGGCGGCATCTTCTACGACCACCACGACAGCGGCGACTGGGAGAAGGACTTCGCCTTCACCCAGGACGTCGGCAAGGCCTTCCTCGACGCCTATTCGAAGATCGTCGCCGGCCGCATGACCGAGGCCTGGACGCCCGAAGAGCGCGAGGAACAGCTGATCCGCCGCGGCCGCTACGTGGAGTTCAACCTGCTGTACGACCGCGGCACCATGTTCGGGCTGAAGACCGGCGGCAACGTCGAGTCGATCCTCAGCTCCATGCCGCCCGTGGTGAAGTGGCCCTGATGAGGCCCTAAGCGGCGCGCTCGCGCCGCGTCATCACCTGATCGATCCCGTCAAACAGGGCGGCCATGGTCAAAGGCTTGGTCAGATGGCCGTCCGAGCCCGCCGCCCGGCCCGCCTCGACGTGCTCGGTCATGGCGTTGGCGGTCAGCATCAGGATCGGCGTCCGGGCGCGACCGTGCTGGACCTCGAAGGCGCGAATGGCGGCGGTGGCGGTCAGGCCGTCCATCACCGGCATCTGCATGTCCATCAGGAGCAGATCGAAGGTCTCACGCCTGAAAGCCTCGACCGCCTGAGCGCCGTCCTCGACCGCGACAAGCTCCATCGCCGTGGCCGACAGCATGACCTCGATGACCTTGCGGTTGGCCGGATGGTCGTCCGCCAGCAGAACCAGCATCGGCCGGGCGCGGACATCGCCAGCGGACGACGTCGGCTCTTCGACCTCGTTCCCCGCCTCGGCCGACGGCAGCGGAATCTCCAACCAGAAGCGCGAGCCGACGCCCGGCGTGCTGTCGCATTCCAGCCAGCCGCCCATCAGATCGACCAGCTCGCGCGAAATGGCCAGGCCCAGGCCGGTGCCGCCGAAGCGCCGCGTGATCGAACCGTCGGCCTGCTGGAAGCGGCCGAAGATGCGGGCCTTCTGCTCCTCGTCAAAGCCGACCCCGGTGTCGGTGACGATGAAGCGCACGTCTCCCTCCAGGCCCGGTTCAACCGTCAGACTGACCTCGCCTTCCGATGTGAACTTCAGGGCGTTGCTGACCAGGTTGGTCAGGACCTGACGCACGCGCACGGCGTCGCCCTCGACCAGTCGATCCAGGGCGGGATCGACATGGGCGATCACCGCCACGCCCTTGGCTTCCGCCGGGATACGCCACAGAGCCGCCACATCCTGAACCGCCCGCCCCAGATGGAAGGGGGCCGGCTCGATCGTGACCTGACCGGATTCGATGCGGGCGCTGTCCAGAATGTCGGACAGTAGGCGCTCCAGCATGGCGCCGGACGAGCGGATGACCTCGACCATGTCGTGTTCGTCGGGGTTCAGCGCGCGCTGCCCCAGGGCGTCAGCCATGGCCACCACCCCATTCAGGGGCGTGCGGATTTCATGGCTCATATTGGCCAGGAATTCGCTCTTGGCGCGGTTGGCCTCTTCGGCGCGGCGGCGGGCGCGGCGCAGCTCCCCCGCCTGACGCCACTGCCACAGCAGGGTCAGCAGGGCCGACAGCATGAAGACCACGCCGATGCCGACGATCCAGTTCTGCCAGCGGATGACGGTGCGCTGCAGTTCGGTGTTTGCCCGGGCGGTCTCCAGTTGCTGACGCCGACGATCCAGTTGCTCCTGAATGTCCCCGGTGACCTGACGAATGCCGGCGCTGAACCTCTGGGCCGTCTGCACGTCCCGTTCGCGCTGGAAGGTCCGCAGCACCTGATAGGCCTCGACCGGCCGACCGGACGCGAACAACAGCTCGGCCTCGACCAGAGCGACGTGAGAGTCCACGCCGCCGTTGACATCAAGCTGGCGCAGTTGCGCCAGATCGCGTCGCGCCCCATCGAGGTCGCCTGTCCGCGCCCGCGCCACCGCCCGCAGCGGCAACAGATCCAGCCTCAGGAAGGCCGCTGACCCCAGGTCCTCGCCATAGGGAGCGACGCAGGCCAGAACCTCCAGCGGCTCGTCTCTAGCGTCCGCCACTTGGGCGCACAGGCTGGCGTCATAGACCAGCAGATTCTCCAACCCCGTCCGCAGGCTGAGACGGCGGTGGGCCGCGTAGTAGGCCTGCGCCCGACCCAGGTCGCCCACCTGAACCGCCATCTTGGTCAGATTGTAGAGGCTGTCGAAGTCGGGGCGCGGATAGGCGGGGTCGTTGTAGTCGATCTCGAAGCGGCGGAAGGCGATGGTCGCCCCCACCACGTCGTTCAGCTTCATAAGCCCCATGCCGGTCACTTCCCACAGCCCCGCGTGGGCGGTGGCCGCGAAGGGCGCCTCGTCCGGGATTTCGGTCTCGGCCTGATTGATCAGCTTCAACCCCTGGCCGACGCGATCCTGATCCATCAGGGTGAGGGCCGTCAGGCGCGCGGCGTGCGCCCGCACAAACCAGTCGAAACCCGCCGTGGTCATGCGAGCCATTTCAGCGTCGACGGTCAGATCGCCCTGGTCATAGCGCGCGGTCAGATCGTTCAGCCAGGCGATCTCGATATAGCGGCGATCGCTTTGGGCGCGCGCCTTCTCGGCCAGTCGCCCGTTCCAGAAGCCCGCGCGTTCGAACTCGCCCTGGTTCTGAATGATCCAGACGACGTGATAGAGGCGGTTCAGCCCCTCGCGGTCATGCCGCCTGTAGGCGGCCTCGCCGAAAGCCTCGAGCTCGGCGAAGCTGGTCTGCGAGGCGCGCTGCTCGACAGCGCGCAGCAAGTCGTCACGCGGCGCGGGCGCCTGCGCTTGGGCCAGGCCCGGCGACAGCAAAATCGTGGTTGCAAGGACCGCAGCTTTGATAGGCGACATATCACTTCCGGACTGACGCCCCGGTTTGGCACACCAGAAGTTGAGCAAGGTTTAGCGTTCGGCGAACGCGCCCGTCTCAGATGCCGCTGCCGTCGGCCTCGACCGGAGGCGGGGTCAGCATCAGATAGGCGCGGATCCAGGCCGTCAGCACCGCCCGATCATTGGCCCCCTCCAGGCTCAGCAAGGCCTCATCCGCCAGATCATGCGGAATGCGATGACCCCTGCGCCCCTCGATCAGGGCGGCGGCGTAGGCGGGCTGAAACTCGGGGTGGCACTGGAAGCTGACGGCGTCCTCGCCCCAGGCCAGACCGGCGTAGGGGGTGAAGGCGCTGGAGGCGATCACGCGCGTATCGGGCGCGACCGCCACCACCTGATCCTGATGCGACACCGGAATGGCGATGGAGGGCGCGCGCGGATACATCCACGGCTCCTGGCTGAGCACGTCATAGCGGTGCAGGCCGACGCCCCAGCCCTTGTGCGACTTCTCGACCTTGCCGCCGAAGGCGTGGGCGATGACCTGATGGCCGAAGCAGATGCCCAGCAGCCGGGTCTTGCCCCGCGCCGCCCGCAGCCAGTCGACCAATGGCGAGATCCACGGCAGGTCGTCATAGACCCCCGCCGCCGAGCCGGTGACGATGGCCCCCGTGAAGATCGACGGGTCCTCCGGCAGGTGCCCCGACTGGACGTCGAACCGCACGGTCGGCACGTTCTCGCCCAGCAGGGCGCGGAAACGGGCGGGATAGTCGTCGAAGGCGTCCCGCAGGTTCTCGGGCGGGTGGCCGGTTTCCAGAATGGCGATACGGGTCATTTTGGCGTTTTCCAGCGGGGAGAAGGAAGCGTCTCTCTCTGGATTGGGGTAGAAGTCAGGCGATTGCAACGAGGCCGCCCTTCATGACCGCCGACGCGTCCGCCGATTCCCCGGTCGTTCTGATCAATATCTTCAAGTGCGACGCGCACCGTCAGGACGAGCTGATCGAGCATCTGACGGCACTGGCCCAGGTTCAGCGCGCCCTGCCCGGCTTCGTCTCGGCCACCCTGCATCGCGGGCTGAACGGACGCGTCGTCGCCAATCACGCGGTCTGGGCCAGCGCGACGGACTGGAAGGTCATGACCCGCCATCCTCAGGTCGTGGTGGCCATGGGGCCGATCCTGGCCCTCGCCACCTTCGAGCCGCACCTGTACGAGCCCGGCGAAGTCCTCGAGGCCTAGCCTGCGGTCCAGATCTCGGCCTTGGCGCCCGCGTCGCCCAGGGTCGACGCGACCCAGCCGCAGATTTCCGACGCCGCCGCCTCGGCCCCCGCAGGCGGATTGACCACTGTCATGGTGCAGCCGTTCATCTTCATCGGATTGTTCAGCGGCCGCAGACGCGCCTCAGCGACCAGCACCCGACCGACCTTGGCCTCCTCCAGACGGCGGATAAAGCCGTCGAAAGTCTCCATGTCCTTCAGTGGGGTCCAGATCGCGACGGTCGCCGTGCGGTCATGGCGCAGGATGGCGGCGGCGGTCTCCGCCGAGCGCACATAGTCGTCGGGCCGCTCGAACGGCGGATCGATCAGGACCAGCGGTCCCTTGGTCGCCCTGGCCGCCTTCAACGCCTCGACATAGCCGTCGCCCTGACGACCCTCGGCGGCCGGCCAGTCAGCCAGGGCCTCTGCCAGCATGTCCTGCACCGGCGGGTTGAACTCGAAGCCTAGATAGCGATCGCCGTCCTTCAACGCCCGCGCGATCAGCAGCGGCGAGCCCGGATAGAAGCGCGCGCCGCCGTCGGGGTTCAGGGCCGCCACCTCGGCCGCCAGGGCCTCGATCAGCGGCGGCCGGTGCTCGGCGGTCATCAGCCGCGCCACGCCCGCCTCGGCTTCCTTCGACCGCGCCCCGTCGCCCGACAGGTCATAAAGGCCCGCGCCGGCATGGGTGTCGATGACGGTGACCGGGCCCTTGGCCTGCCGTTCCTTCAGCAGCCAGAGCACCAGGGCGTGCTTGACCAGGTCGGCGAAGTTTCCGGCGTGAAAGCTGTGGCGATAGTTCATGCCGCTCCGTCCCCTGCCCGGGGCTCGCGGTCAAGAGGAACCCGCCGGGCGCGCAGCCCGTTGGTCGTCGCATCTTCAGGATTACAAGCCATGCCCGACGGCGCCGCCCGCCTTCCGCCTGTTCCGGAAATCCCCGACGGCCTGAGCTGGTGCAACGATGACCAACCGGGCCTCAGCCGTCGCCGCTCGGGCAAGGGGTTTTCCTATCGCGACCGCGACGGACAGCCCATTCGTGACACCAGGACGCTGGACCGCATCCGCGCCCTGGCCATCCCGCCCGCCTGGACGGAGGTGTGGATCTGTCCGCGCGCCAACGGCCATATCCAGGCGACAGGGCGTGATCTGAAGGGACGCAAGCAGTACCGCTATCACCCCGACTGGACCCGCCACGCGGCCAACGCCAAGTTCGACCGCTTGTCCGTCTTCGCCCGCAAACTGCCGAAACTGCGCGAGCAGGTGGAACAGGATCTGGCGCGACGGGGGCCGTGCCGGGACAAGGTGCTGGCCACCGCCGTGCGCCTTCTGGAACTCACGCTCATCCGCGTCGGCAACGCCGAGTATGCGCGCCGGAACCGCAGCTTCGGCCTGACCACCCTGCACAAGCGGCATCTGGAGGTGGACGGGGCGGCCCTGACCTTCGAGTTCCGCGGCAAGAGCGGCAAGGACCACCGGATCAGCGTGCGCGACCAACGCCTGGCGCGGGCGATGCGCACGCTGGAGGGCCTGCCGGGCCAGCACCTGTTCAAGTATCGCGATGCCCAAGGCGACCTGCATCCCGTCACCTCGGACGATGTGAACGCCTATATCCGCGATGCCATGGGCGAGCAGTTCTCGGCCAAGGATTTCCGCACCTGGGCCGGCACCGTCTCGGCGGCGCGGGCCCTGCGGGAGATGGCGCCGCCGACCTCGACCGCGGACGCCCGGCGCAAGATCACGGTCTGCGTCAAGGCCGTCGCGGGTCTGCTGGGCAACACTCCCGCCGTCTGCCGCGCCGCCTATGTCCATCCGCGCGTGCTGGAGGGCTTCGCCGTCGGGACCCTGGCGGAAGCCTTGCCCGGTTCAGAGGCCAAGGCGTTCGAGCCCGCCCTGATCCGGCTGCTGGCCCGCCCATGAAATGAAGGTTGTTTCATTTGAGCGATCGCCGTTCGCTCCACTAAAGCGCGTCCACTCCGCTGCCAGAGGACACGCCGATGGACCACCGCCTTTCCGACCGCTTTCTTCGACTGGCGGTCCTGCTCGCCCTGATCGGCATGGGACTAGGCTACTGGATGGGGGCGACCGAGCAGTTCGCCGCCTCGCCGGTGCACGCCCACATCAACCTGCTGGGCTGGGTGTCGATGGCGCTCTACGGCCTCTTCTATCGGGTGCAGCCGAGCGCCGCGCACGGTTGGCTGCCCCAGATGCATTTCTGGGTCGCCCTGATCGGTCTGGTGATCTTCATGCCGGCGCTGGCGGCCAAGCTGCTGGGCGGGCCGGACCTGCAGGCGGCGGCCAACCTGGGCCTGATCGTCGGTCCCAGCCTGACCCTGCTGTCGATGATCCTCTTTGTGGTGATCGTCTTCCGCGCCACCGGGCCGCGCGCGGCGCTGGCCTGATACGAAAAAGCCCCCTGCCTCGCGGTCAGGGGGCCTCGGTTCGCGCATCCGGGACGATCAGTCGGCCCAATTCAGGACGACCTTGCCGGACTGGCCGGACTTCATGGCTTCAAAGCCCGCCTCAAAGTCCTGGTACGGCATCTGGTGGGTGATCAGCGGCGTCAGGTCCAGGCCGGCCTTCAGCAGGCCCAGCATCTTGCGCCAGGTGGTGAACATCTCACGCCCATAGACGCCCTTGATGGTCAGGGCCTTCAGGATGATCGTGCCCCAGTCGGTCTCCATCGGCTTTGAGGGGATGCCCAGCATGGCCATGCCGCCGCCCATGATCAGGGTGTCGACGCACTGCTTGAAGGCGATGGGCGAGCCCGACATCTCCAGCGCCACGTCGAAGCCGACCTTCAGGCCCAGCTCATGCATGACGTCGCGCAGGTCTTCCTTGGTGGTGTT
>DAIOID010000051.1:17005-19930 GCA_036744355.1 Brevundimonas sp. | reverse complement strand
CCCGTGCCATGCTCGCGTCGAGCCTGAACGGAGCCCGCCCATGTCGTCCTTCCGTCCTGTCGCCGAACTCGCCACCCATGAGGTGACGAACCAGCCGCCGCCGCTGGAGGACGTCAACCTGTTCACCGGCGACCGCGCCCTGCTCGACGCCGTGCGCCGGACCGGAGGCGCGCAGCACGAAGCCCGACTGACCGCCCTGGGCGCCCGCTGCGGCTCGGCCGAGGTCATCGACTGGGGCGTGCAGGCCAATCGCGTCCCCCCGGTGCTGGACACCCATGACCGCTATGGCCGTCGCATCGACGAGGTGACGTTTCATCCGGCCTACCACCAACTGATGTCGCTCGGGCTGGAGGCGGGGCTGGCCTCATGCGCCTGGGACGGGACGCCCAACGGCCACGTCCTGCACGCCGCCATCCTGTTCCTGACGGGACAGGCGGATTCGGGGACCAGCTGTCCCATGACCATGACCTACGCCTCGGTCCCGGCCCTGGCGGTCAATCCCAAGGTCGGCGCTTCGTGGATCGAGAAGATCAAACGCGGTCGCTACGACCCCGCCGTCCGGCCCGCGTCCGACAAGACCGGCGTCACCCTCGGCATGGCCATGACCGAAAAACAGGGCGGGTCCGACGTGCGCGCCAACGCCACCCGCGCCGACCCGACGGGCGAGGCCGGTTGGTATCGGCTGACGGGGCACAAGTGGTTCTGCTCGGCGCCCATGTCCGACGCCTTCCTGACCCTGGCCCAGGCGCCCGGCGGCCTGACCTGTTTCCTCGTCCCGCGCTGGCTGCCGGACGGCCAGCGCAACGCCGGGTTCCGGGTGATGCGGCTGAAGGACAAGATGGGCGACCGGTCCAACGCCTCGTCCGAGGTCGAGTACCACGGCGCCCTGGCCCAGAGGATAGGCGAGGAGGGGCGGGGCGTCACCGCCATCATCCGCATGGTCCAGCATACGCGGCTGGACTGCGTGATCGGTTCGGCCCAGCAGATGCGCGGGGCCCTGGCCCAGGCCGTCTGGCACGCCGCCCACCGCACCGCCTTCCAGAAGCGGCTGATCGATCAGCCGATGATGGCCGCCGTCCTGGCCGATCTGGCGGTCGAGAGCGAGGCGGCCACGGCCCTGTCGCTGCGTCTGGCCCAGGCCTTTGATCAGGACGATCCGCTGGCCCGTCTGGCCACGCCCGTCGCCAAATACTGGGTCTGCAAGCGCGCGCCCGGGATGGTCTATGAGGCGATGGAGAGCCTCGGCGGCGCCGGATACGTCGAGACCGGCCCCATGCCGCGCCTGTTCCGCCAGTCGCCGCTGAACGCCATCTGGGAAGGCTCGGGCAACGTCATCGCCCTCGACGTCCTGCGCGCCTTCGGTCGTGAACCCGAGGCGGTCGAAGCCCTGCGCGCCTTCCTTGAGGCTCAGCGCGGCGTGGTCGCGTCCTATGACGCCTGGCTCGACGAGCTCGACCTCGCCGGGGCGTCGGAGGCGACCGCACGCTGGACCGTGGAGCGGTTGGCCCTGGCCCTTCAGGCGGCGGTGCTGTTGGAGGCCGAAAGCCCCGTCGCCGAGGCCTTCTGCCGTCTGCGTCTGCAACCGCGCGGGGGCCTTTACGGGGCCGTTCCGGCGGGCCTCGATCTGCGAGAGATTCTCGACCGGGCCATGCTTTCCGATGGGGAAGGGTGACGCCTAATAACCACGACGTAAATAAAACGCAGAGGCGCGCGTTTCGCGACTGGACGAGCCGCGTCTTCCTTGGCTAACCCTGCCTTGTGACCCGGGTAATCGAGATTCCCAAGCTGACCCCCCGCGAACTGGAGATCGTCCGGCTGGCGGGGCTGCGGCTGGGCGACAAGGAGATCGCGCAGCAACTGAACCTGTCGCCGCGCACCGTCCAGAACCACCTGCACCGCGCCTATGACAAGCTGGGGGTTTCCGACCGCCTGCAGGCCGCGCGTCGCCTGAGTGATCTCTACTCAGGGGGATCAATCCCCCTATCCGAACCCGTCGTGGCCGAGCCATCTGCCCCCGTCACTGCGGTGCTTTCGACAGCGCTCGGCGACGGGAAGGCGCGGCGGTCGCTCTACGAGCGATATGCCGCGTTGGACGGATGGCGCCGACCCAGGAAGCTGGGCGGCTCCCTGCTGTGGCTGATCCTTGGCTGGTCTCTGATCTGGCTGGTGATCGCCGCGGTCGGCGCCAGCCTCGTCAACCCCGTTCTCGAGACGATCGAAAGCCTGCGGTGAACTTCGAATTCGCGAAGGTCGTCGAGGATGACAGGTCAATGAGAGAGCGCCCGCATCGGACCGCCGCCCCCGGCGGCTGCACGCGGCGGGCGGGCTGAGGTCGCATCATGCACCCCGTCCAGATCACCCTGATCCTCGCCAACCTGATCGCCTTCGTCCTGCTGCTGTGGCGGGGCGGGGCGGTCGAGCGCTGGGCCGTTCTGGCCCTGACGGCGGCCCAGGTCCTGTCGGTGCTTCTGCTGCCCTGGGACATCGACGGCTTTCGGATCGGAGTGATGCTGGTGGATGTGGCCCTGTTCGCCGCCCTGTGGGGGCTGGCGGAACATGGTCGCCGCTGGTGGCTGGTCGCCTGCGCCGGGTTTCAGCTGATCATCGTGGTCAGCCACCTGGCCCCCTTCTTCGCTCACGAGCGGCTGGGGTGGGCGGCGGTCACCGTCCAATGGGTCGCCTGGACCTTCGTCAGCCTGACGGCCTTCGTTGGGGTGTGGGAGGCCGGGGCGGATCGACGTTTCGCCCGGGAGGGACGTGATGGCGCAAGAATGGACCATGAGCGCAGCCCGCGGGCTGCTGCAACAGTGGAATAGCCGACGGGTCGAAGGCGCGGTGCGCGCCAGCGGCCTGGCGGTCGACCTGGCCGGTCTGGAGCGCTGGCTGCTGGACCAGAAGCCGGGCTCGCTGGCCGAGGCCGAACGC
>DAIOID010000051.1:13963-16905 GCA_036744355.1 Brevundimonas sp. | reverse complement strand
TCTGGAGCGCTGGCTGCTGGACCAGAAGCCGGGCTCGCTGGCCGAGGCCGAACGCCTGCTGGAGCTGATCGCGGCCTTTGATGCGGGCGACGGGCGCGACCTCGACAGCCTGTGCCAGGTCGGCGGGGCCGTCCGCAATGACTTGAGCAGCCATCGCAGTCGGGTGGACGTCAGCTTCGCCCCTTGCGCTTCGGGTCCGATGGCCGGGCGGGCCTGAGAAGTCATCTCCTGCTGACGCGGCGTGAGGCTTTCAACCCGCCGGCCTGACTGCTAGAGCGCGGCCTCGTCCGCGATCCGGCCGCGCGCCGTCGCTCCGCCAAGCGGTTGCCTCCCCCCATGAAGATCCCCTTCCGCGCCGCGCAGCTCGCGTCCGTCGCCTTGCCCCTGCTCGCCGCGCCGGCCTTCGCTGAAGCGCCCGAGGGACCGAGCCAGGTGTCGGACATCGTGGTGACGGCCCAGCGGCGCGAGGCCTCGCTGGCGTCGACGCCCTTGTCGCTGACGGTGGCGGCCCAGCCCCTGCTGAACGACGTCGGCGTGCGCGACATCAAGGACCTGCAGATCCTGACGCCGGGCCTGGTGGTGGCCTCGACCTCGAACCAGACCTTCACCACCGCCCGCATCCGCGGCGTCGGCACGGTGGGCGACAATCCGGGGCTGGAAAGCTCGGTCGGCGTCATGATCGACGGCGTCTATCGCCCGCGCAACGGCGTGGCCCTGGGCGACCTGGGCGAGGTCGAGCGCATCGAGGTGCTGAAGGGGCCGCAGGCGACCCTGTTCGGCAAGAACACCTCGGCGGGCGTCATCAATGTCGTCACCGCCGCCCCCTCGTTCACCCCGCGTCTGGAAGGCGAGGCGACCTTCGGCGACTACGGGACGCAAGGCGGCTCGGTCTCCCTGACCGGCCCCCTCGTGGACGAGGTTCTGGCCGGGCGCCTGTACGTCGCCGCGCGCCGTCGCGACGGCCTCTATGACGTCAGGACGGGCGACGGCCCCCGCACCGCGACCGACGATCAGAACGAGCACTACGACACCCTGCGCGGCCAGCTGCTGTGGCGGGCGACGCCCGACCTGACCGCCCGCCTGACCGCCGACTGGACCGAGCGGGACGAGCGCTGCTGCGTCGGCGTGCAACTGGTGACCGGCGGCACGGCGCCCCTGCTGGCCACCTTCGCGCCGGACGGCGGGGTGGCGGCCACGCCGAACCCCTGGGGCCGCGTCGCCTACTCGAACCGCGACACCAACACCCGTATTCGCGACAAGGGTCTGGCCCTGCACCTGACCGCCGATCTGGGCTGGGCCCAGCTGGACAGCACCACGGCGGTGCGCGACTGGCGCGGCGTCATCAGCCAGGACTGGGACTTCACCTCGGCCGACCTGGCCTATCGCCCCGACGACGGCAGCTGGTCCAACCGTTTCCGCACCCTGACGCAGGAGGTCCGCCTGTCGGGCCAGCGCGGGCGTCTGGACTGGTCAGCGGGGCTGTTCTTGTCGGACGAGAAGCTGACCCGTCGCGACAGCCTGCTCTATGGCGCGGACTACGAGGCCTATGTCAGCCGCCTGCTGTCGCGCACCGGCGCCAATCCGCTGGGCGATCCGACCTATGTCTCGACCCTGACCGGGCTGAACGTGGGCCAGAGCTTCGTCGAGGGCGAGGGCCAGAAGGACCGCTACTGGCAGACGACGCAGAGCGCGGCCCTGTTCGGTCAGGTCTCTTACGCCGTGACCGACCGCCTGACCCTGACCGGGGGCCTGCGCCGCACGCATGAGACCAAGGACATGAGCGCGGCCTACACCAACACCGACGGCGGCCGCGCCTGCGCCGCCGCCCTGGCCAATGGCGTGGTCAACGGCACGCTGTGCCTGCCCTGGTCCAACCCGGCCTTCAACGGCCTGAAGACGTCCGAGACGGTCAGGGACGAGGCCTGGACCGGACTGGCCCGCGTTGAACATCAGGCCAGCGAGAGCACGCGCCTCTACGCCGGCTGGTCGCGCGGGCGCAAGAACGGCGGCTTCAATCTGGACCGCGGGCAGACCAGCCTCGTCCCGGACGCCTCGCGCGCTTTCGGGGCTGAAACGGCGGACGCCTGGGAGGCGGGGGCCAAGAGCGTGCTGCTGGACCGGCGCCTGCTGGTCGGCGCCGCCGCCTTCCGCCAGACCTATGACGACTTCCAGCTGAACACCTTCCTCGGCACGACCTTCCTCGTGCGCTCGATCCCGGAGGTGCGCGCCAAGGGCGTCGAGGCGGACTTCGTTCTGATGCCGGTCGAGGGTCTGTCGCTACAGGGCGGCGTGACCTACGCCCAGACCGAATACAGCCACGACCCCATCGCCGGTCTGCCGCTGCTGGCCGGTCGCCGACTGGCCTTCGCCCCGCTGTGGAGCGGCTCGCTGGCCGGGACCTATGAGCGGTCGGTGGGAGGCGGTCTGACCGGACGCGTCACGCTCGCGGCCAAGTATTCGTCGGACTACAACACCGGCTCCGACCTGGATCCGGCCAAGACCCAGCCCGGCTTCTGGCTGGTGGACGGGCGCGTGACTCTGGCGAAAGACGAGGCCTGGAGCGTTGAGCTGTGGGGCCGCAACCTGTTCGATCAGGACTACCGCCAGGTGGCCTTCGGCGCCCCCTTCCAGACCGGCACGCTCGGCGCCTTCCTCGGTGCGCCGCGCACGGTGGGCGTGACCCTGCGGCTGGTGCGCTAACGCATGAAAAAAGGACGCTGGGGCGGGCCCGGCGTCCTCTCCATCTCGAAGACAAGAGCCCGAAGCTCACCCCTTGTTGCGGGCCTCGTCCTTCGCCGCGCGCTCGGCCTGGCCGCGCCAGCCGTAGCCCTCGCCATGCTTGCCCACGCTCTCGAATTCGGGCGGGGCGGCCTTGTGGAAGAACTGTTCGGCCACCAGCCAGCCCTTGAAGGGGCGCAGCACGCCCAGGCACATCAGGGCCA
>DAIOID010000051.1:10476-13863 GCA_036744355.1 Brevundimonas sp. | reverse complement strand
TCGGCCACCAGCCAGCCCTTGAAGGGGCGCAGCACGCCCAGGCACATCAGGGCCAGGATCGGCAGGGTGACGACGAAGTGCACCCAGACCGGCGGGTGGACGTTGAACTCGAAGATCATGAAGCCGATCATGCCGACGACGCCGACCGCCGACATGACGAAGAAGGCCGGGCCGTCCGCCGGGTCGGCGAAACCATAGTCCAGGCCGCAGTTCGAGCATTCCTTGCGGATGGTCAGATAGCCCTGAAACAGCGGCCCCACGCCGCAGCGCGGGCAGCGGCAACGGATGCCGGTCTTGAGCGGGCTGAGGGGCGGATATACAGGGTCGGACATGACAGGCGCCTGACAGAACGGGGTGACGGTAACGTCGATACCGCCGATGTCGGCCTTTCGCGCGCGCGTCGCAAGCGGGTGTTTTGTCCTACCCACGTGGTAAGGTTTTTTCAGCGGCGCTTTAACCGACGTTAACCGCGATTAAAGTCCTTCGCGCGAGGGTGCGCGCGTATGTCCGGGGCAACCGTCAGCAAACGCGTTCTGAAATCGACCGTGGCCGCCGCCGCGGCGGGCGTCGTCGTCTTCGCGCCCCTGGCCCCGCACGCCGAGGGCGCCAACGTCGCCAGCGGTCCGGTCGAGATCCGCGTCGGCGCCAACTCGGGCTTCACCAAGATCGAATTCGCCGGGGCCGTGGGCTCGCGCGCCCGGGTGCGTCAGGACGGCCGCGCCGTCATCATCCGCATCGGCACGACCGCCGCCCCCGACGTCAGTCGCCTCAAGGTCGATCCGCCCAAGGGGGTCGAGAAGGTCGAGACTCGCGCCGTCCAGGGCGCGACCGAACTGGTCCTGACCCTGGCCGAGGGGGCGGGCGTCCGGTCGGGCGCGGCTGACGGTGCGGTCTGGCTCAACCTCTACGCCCCCGGCGCCGTACCGGAAGGCGCCAGGCCCTCGGTCGTGCCTGTCGGCGGCGCTGTGCCCGTGACCGCCGAGGTCAAGGACGAGACGACCCGTTTGACCTTCAGCTGGGCCGCCCCGGTCGGGGCCGCCGTCTTCCGGCGCGGCGACGCGGTCTGGGTGGTGTTCGACGCCGCCGCCCGCATGAACATGCCCGCCGCCGCCAAGGCCGGCATGGCGGGCAAGGCGCGCTGGGCCGCAGGGCCCGACTTCACCGCCATCCGCATTCCGGTCGCCGAGGGGCAGGGGGTGTCCGCCCGCGCCGACGGCGCCGCCTGGACCATCATCTTGGGCGGGCCGACCACCGCCGCCAGCGGGATCGACATCGGCCGCGACGACAGCGTCCAGACCGCCCTGACCGCGCGCATGGCCGGGGCCACCAAGACCGTCTGGCTGACCGATCCCATGGTCGGCGATCGCTTCGCCGCCGTCACCGCCCTGGCCCCCGGCAAGGGGCTGAGGACCGGCCGGCGCACCGTCGACCTGGCCCTGCTGCCCACCGCCCATGGTCTGGCGGTCGAGACCCCGACCGACGACCTGACGGTCAAGGCCGAGGGCGACATCGTCACCCTGTCGCGGCCCAAGGGCCTGCGCCTGTCGCCGCCGACCGTGGGGCTGGAAGCCGCCGCGCCGCAGACCCAGGCCCCCCGCGCCGCCGTGCGTCCGGCCCTGATCATCTCCGACTGGGCCGATCTGGGGACCGAGACCTTCGGCGCACGCCAGCGCGCCCTGCAAACCGCCGCCGAGCTGGAAAGCGGCCGCGCCGCCGAGGATCCGCGCGCGCCCATCGAGGCCCGACTGGCCTACGCCCGTTTCCTGGTGGGGCAGGGGCTGGGCTATGAGGCGATCGGGGTGCTGAACGCCCTGGTCAAGCAAACCCCGGCCATGCAGGGCGTGGCCCAGGTGCGCGGCCTGCGCGGCGCCGCCCGCGCCTCTATCGGCCGCCTGGCCGAGGCCGAGGCCGACTTCTCCGCCGGGGCCCTGGCAGGCGATCCCTCGACCCGCGTCTGGCAGGGCTATATCGCCGCCCAGCGCAGCGACTGGACCACGGCGCGTCAGGCCTTCGCCGCCGGAGCCGGGGTGGTCGACAACTTCACCCCTGAATGGCGCGCCCGCTTCGGCACGGCCCACGCCCTGGCCGCTGTCGAGACCGGCGATCTGGACGCCGCGCGCGAGCTGCTGGCCTATGTCTTCAGCCAGCCGGGGATTTCAGCGGCGGACCAGCTGACCGCCCGTCTGGTCCAGGCCAAGCTGTTCGAGCTGGAGCAGAAGCCGGCCCAGGCCCTGGCCCTCTACAAGGCCGTGGCCCGCGCCCCGCTGGACGGCATCTCGACGCCCGCCCGCCTCGGCGTGGTCCGTCTGGAAATGGCCAGGGGGACGTTGAAGCCCGACGCGGCCGCCGCCCAGCTGGAGGCCCTGAAATGGCGCTGGCGCGGCGACGGCACCGAGCTGGCCGTGATCCGCAGCCTGGGCGAGCTCTACCTGTCGCAGGGCCGCTATCGCGAGGCCCTGACCACGCTGAAGGCGGCGGGCCGCAAGATCGTGGTCCTGCCCGGCGGCGACAAGCTGCAGGCCGACCTCGACAACGCCTTCCGCGCCCTCTTCCTCGACGGCGCCGCCGACGGCCTGCAGCCGGTGCAGGCCCTGGCCCTCTTCTTCGACTTCCGCGAGCTGACCCCGGTCGGCGCCGACGGCGACGAGATGGTGCGCCGTCTGGCGCGGCGCCTGATCGACGTCGACCTGCTGGATCAGGCGGCGGAACTGCTGAAATATCAGGCCGACAATCGTCTGGACGGCGTGGCCAAGGCTCAGGTCTCGACCAACCTGGCCATGGTCTATCTGATGAACCGTCAGCCGGAAGAGGCGCTGCAGGCCCTCTGGTCGTCGCGCACGACCCTGCTGCCGACATCGATGAACATCGAGCGCCGGGCGCTGGAGGCCCGCGCCCTGATGGAGCTGGGCCGCTACGACCACGCGCTGGAGGTCCTGGGCAAGGACGCCTCGCCCGCCGCCCGCGACGTGCGCGCCGAGATCTTCTGGAAGCAGCAGCAGTGGGGTCCGGCCGCCGCGATTTACGAGCAGCAGCTGGGGAACCGCTATCGCGACGCCCTGATCCCGCTGACGGCGGACGAGGAGAACCGGCTGATCCGCGCCGGGGTCGGCTATTCGCTGGCCCGCGACGCGGGGGCGCTGAACCGCCTGTCGCGCAACTATTCGGGCTTCGCCGACAAGGCCCGCTCGCCGGGCGGCATCCGTATCGCCCTGGCCGGTCTGGACGGGGCCGACGGCTCGGGCCGTCCGCAGGACTTCGCCACCCTCAGCGCCGGGGCCGACACCTATGCCGGCTGGATTGCGGCGACGAAGGCGGAGTTTCGGACTCGGACGGGGGCCTGAATTGAAGAACCCTCTCCCGGCGGGAGAGGGCTTGAGCTTCGGAGAG
>DAIOID010000051.1:7019-10376 GCA_036744355.1 Brevundimonas sp. | reverse complement strand
GACACGCGGAAGCGCACGGCCTTCGAGGCGGCGATCTTGATGGTCGCGCCGGTGGCCGGGTTGCGGCCTTCGCGCTCGGCGCGCTCGGCGGTGTCGAACACGCCCAGGTTCGAGATGCGGACGTCCGAACCCGAAACCAGGCTCTTGTGGATGTTCTTGACGATCGCGTCGAGGACGCGGCCGGCGTCGGCCTGCGAGACACCAGCGTCCTTGGCGACGGCGGCGATCAGTTCGGCTTGAGTGGTCATGAGGGTTTTCCCAAAGGTGGTCGTCCGATTCCCGGACGAAGACCGGAGGATCAACACGCGTTTGGCGCAGCTTGGCAAGCCCGCATGACGCGCAAAGCCCCTGAGGGCGGGGACTTATCCCCCGCCGGCCGCTCGCTGGAAGCTCTCGACGAGGCTTCCGGCCACCAGTCGCCAGCCGTCCACCAGCACGAAGAAGATCAGCTTGAACGGCAGCGAAATGACCACCGGCGGCAGCATCATCATGCCCATGGACATGAGCACGCTGGCGACCACCAGATCGATCACAAGGAACGGAACGAAAAGAAGAAATCCGATCGTGAAGGCCTTCTTCAACTCGCTGATCATGAAGGCCGGGGTGACCACTCGCAGGGGCAGTTCCTGCACGTCCTGCGGAGGCTGGATTTTCGACAGTCGGGTGAACAGGGCCAGGTCGCCGCGGTCCACCTGGGCCAGCATGAAGGTTTTCACCGGTTCGGAGGCCGCATCGAAGGCCTGGGGCAGCTCCATCTGCTGATCCATCAGCGGCCGGATGCCCGAATCATAGGCGTCCTGCCAGGTCGGAGCCATGACGATGGCGCTCAGAAACAGGGCCAGGGACACCAGGACGGCGTTTGGCGGCGATTGCTGCATGCCCAGCGCGGTGCGCAACAGGCTCAGCACCACGATGATGCGTACGAAGCTGGTGGTCATGATGACGATGGACGGGGCCAGCGACAGAACGGTCATCAGCCCGACCAGCTGCACCACGCGCTGGGTCAGGCCCGCGCCGCTGCCCAGGTCGATGTTGATGGCGGACCCGCCTTGGGCGACTTCCTGGGCCAGAGCGCCCAGCGGCCAGACCAGACACAGGGCCGTGGTGATCAGCGACAGCAGGGCGGCGCGCTTCAACTCGGCGCGCGAGGGCAGGGCGAAAATGCTCTTCATGGGGAGGGTGGTCGCGCAGCGACCGGGTGGGGAGGGCTTGGCGACACGAGCGCGGCGCTTGAGCGGCGAAAGCGCCCCCACCCGTCTGACGCTGCGCGCCAGCCACCCTCCCCATGAAGGGGAGGGAGAAGCGTCGTGGCGGTTCATTTCGCATCTCCCGTTTCGACCACCGGGCCGCGCGGCTCGACCAGCTCGCGCCCTTCGCCCAGCAGGATCAGCCGCTCCTCGGCGTCGACCCGCACCAGCACCAGACGCCGCGCCGGATCCAGCACCAGGGTCTCGATCACCTGCAGCCTTCGCGCCCCGCGCTCGGCCTGCAGCCTGGCCAGCAACTGGGGCGCATAGCGGCGCGCGGTCCAGGCGGCCAGGCCGATCAGGCCCAGGGTGATGGCCAGGCCGAACACCGCCCGGAACAGGTCGAGGAAATTCATGCGAGATCTGAGCCCCAACGGCGCGCACAGGTGCGCCGCGTCGCCTGCACGTTTCGCGGCTCGTGGTTAACGCCGCGTTTAGAAACACGGAATATTAACCATGGAGGCGGCAAATTCTGCCGGTCCATCGTTCGAGGGTCCCTCGTGTCCGTCACCGACATTCCGCTGCTGAACCAGATCAAGGGCCGTCTCGGATGGCTCGACGATCGTCAGCGCGTGATCGCCCAGAACGTCGCCAACTCCGACACCCCCGGCTTCATGGCCCGCGACCTGAAGGCGCCGACCGACTTCGCCGAGGCGATGCGCACCGGCGGCGGCTTGCGGATGGTCGCCACCAACGCCCGGCACATCACGCCCGCGGGGCAGACCGCCCGCTTCGAGTCGCTGAACGCGCCGGATTCGGAGACCACGCTGGACGGCAACTCGGTCGTGGTCGAGGAGCAGATGCTCAAGATGGCCGAGAGCCGCATGGCCTATGACGCGGCCATCGGCTTCTACCAGAAGTCCATGCAGATGATCCGCATGGCCGCCAAGAAGCCCGGCGTCTGAGGGAGACTGAACCATGCCTGATCCCGTCAACGGCCGTCCCGTCAGCCCGCGCAGCACCGCCATGGGCGTCGCCGCCGGCGCCCTGAAGGCGCAGCAGTCGCGCATGCGCATCATCGCCGAGAACATCGCCAACGCCCAGTCGACGGCCACGGTCGCGGGGGGCGAGCCCTATCGCCGCCAGACCCCGGTCTTCCAGGCCCGCAAGGTCGACGGAGCCACCGGCGTGGTCCTGGCCGAGGTTCGCCCGGACCAGAGCCCGTTCCGCGTCGAATACGACCCCTCGCACCCGGCGGCCAACGCCGAGGGCTATGTCCAACGCCCCAACGTCGACACCCTGATCGAAGCCATGGACATGCGCGAGGCGCAGCGCGCCTACGAGGCCAACCTGAACGTCATCGAGACGGCGCGGAACATGGAGTCCCGCACCCTCGACATCATCAAGAAATAAGGGCTAGGCCATGAATCCCATGATGGCGGCCAAGGCCTATGCAGCCGTTCAGGGCGGGGCCATGCCCACCGCGACGCCGCCCGGCGCGGCCTCGGCGGCCCAGGGACCGGGCTTTTCGGAACTGCTGCAGAACGTCATGACCCAGACGGCGCAGCAGACCCGCAGCGCCGAAACCCAGATGAGCCAGATGGTTCAGGGCCAGGGCAGCCTGATCGACGTCGTCACCGCTGTCTCGTCCGCCGAAGCCTCGCTGGAAACCGTCATGGCCGTCCGCGACCAGGTCATCTCGGCCTATCAGGAAATCATGCGAATGCCGATCTGACGGTTCCTTCTTCCGTCATCCCGGGGCCGCGTCCAGACGGTTGGTATCTGCAATCCTTGCCGGTTCTTGCTGAAACCTCTGGGTCCCGGATCGCCGCTACGCGCCGTCCGGGATGACGACAGATGGGGGGCGGATCGAACGCGGCCCTCAGCGGTTCTCTCCGCATCACGGAGAGACCCCATGCTCAAGAACAAGAATTCCTCGGCCATTGTGGCGGTGAAGGATCTGGATCGCGCCAGGGCCTTCTATTCCGACGTGCTGGAGCTGAACCTGGCCGACACCTCGAACGAGGGGATGCTGGGCTATCGCACAGGGAACACCTGGCTGACGGTTTATAAATCCGACTTCGCCGGCACCAATCAGGCCAATGCCGTCAGCTGGGACGTCGGCGTCGAACTGGACGACATCGTCGAGGGGCTGAAGGCCAAGGGCGTG
>DAIOID010000051.1:2164-6919 GCA_036744355.1 Brevundimonas sp. | reverse complement strand
CCCTCCAGCGAGACCACCGGCTCCTTGATTTCCGCCTTGGCGCGGCCGCGCGCCTTCAGCCAGGCGCGGATGCGTTTCTGGATCGGATTGTCGACGCCGTAGTGGAACAGGAAGGCGAAGACGAAGGCCGCGCCCACGCCCATGACCCACAGCAGCCAGCGCCAGGCCTCGCCCAGGTTCAGCTTGTTCGCCGTGGCCTCGGCCAAGCCGAACCAGCCGATGCGGACCACCTCGTTGGAGATGAACATGGAGAAGGAGACGACCGCCGCCTGCTCGATCAACTTGGACGGCTTCGTCACCGGCACGGCGCCCGCCGCCAGGATGATGACGGAGATGAAGGCCAGGGAGATCAGGGCGTTCTTGTCGAAATACTGCGCTGTCGCCAGACCGATCGTCGCCAGCAGCAAGGCCCAGCCGGCGGCGCGCGGATGGATCCAGACGCCCTGGGCGAACCAGGCCAGCCCCATGCCGAGGATGAACAGGGGCAGGGCGCGCCAGATGCCGAGGTTCAGCGGCATCTGATAGACGGGGTACTTCAGGATGGCCCAGCTCAGCTCATTGGCCGCCAGATAGCCGACCACCACCAGGCCCAGGGCCATCCACGGGCCGACCCGCGTCAGGCCGCGCAGCACCCAGGGGAAGGCCAGATAGCAGCCCAGCAGGGCCGAGATCGACCAGCTGGGCGCGTTCCAGCCCAGACCCCCGTGCACGCCGAACGACTGGACCAGGGCCAGCTGGGCCGGCAGCTGGTCCCAGGCGAACCATTCGGGATGGCTGGGCGGCAGGCCGATGGCCGTGCCCAGCAGCACCATGGCGACCAGCAGTCCGCCCATGATCAGATGGGCCGGATAGACCCGCAGCGAGCGCTTGAGGAAGAAGTCCGTCTTCGACATCCGCCCGCCCGCGACCGAGGCGCCGTAGACGCGCATCAGCACATAGCCGCTGTCGATCAGGAAGAAGTTGGTCAGCAGGAAGCCGCCCCGCTCGAACACCGGATGCACCGCCTCGGCCAGAGGCACGGGTGCCGAGGCCTGGAAATGATGCAGGATGATCAGCGCGGCCACGATGAAGCGCAGCGCGTCCAGCCAACCGCCGCGCATGATCGGCGGCGGCTCATTATGAGACGAAAACACGCTCCAGCCCATGAAGAGGCCTCCTTCGATGGTGGGACTCGCAAGAAGGGGGCCGCGCGGATTCGTGATCAGCGGGCCGGGCGCGACGCGGCTCCGGCCATGTTAGGCTCGCGCGGGGCGACCTTCCCGGCCCCCTCAGTTCCAGTTTCCTACCTGACGCACGGTTATCCGTGGCGCAGGCGCGTGCGTGTTCCCCTCCCGACGGGCCTGCGGGCCCATGGCCACAGGATGCTGAACCATGCCTTTCATCACCACCGACGACGGGACCGAGATCTTCTACAAGGACTGGGGGACCGGGCAGCCGCTCGTCTTCCATCACGGCTGGCCGCTGAGCGCCGACGACTGGGACGCCCAGATGCTGTTCTTCCTGGGCCAAGGCTATCGCGTCATCGCCCACGACCGGCGCGGGCACGGACGCTCGACCCAGACCGACAACGGCAATGAAATGGACACCTACGCCGCCGACGTGGCGGCGCTGGCGAAACATCTGGACCTGCGCGACGCCGTCCACATCGGCCACTCGACCGGCGGAGGCGAGGTCGCGCGCTACGTCGCCCGCCATGGCGAGCCGGACGGCCGCGTGGCCAAGGCGGTGCTGATCGGCGCCGTGCCGCCCCTGATGCTGAAGACCGAGGCCAATCCCGGCGGCCTGCCGCTGGAGGTCTTCGACGGCTTTCGCGCCGCCCTGGCGGCCAACCGGGCCCAGTTCTATCGCGACGTGCCGGCTGGTCCCTTCTACGGCTTCAACCGCGACGGCGCCCAGGTGTCGCAAGGCGTCATCGACAACTGGTGGCGTCAGGGCATGCAGGGCGGGGCCAAGGCCCACTATGACTGCATCAAGGCCTTCTCGGAGACCGACTTCACCGAGGACCTGAAGGCCATCACCGTGCCGACCCTGGTCCTGCACGGCGACGACGACCAGATCGTGCCCATCGACGATTCGGCCCGACTGTCGGCGCCCCTGCTGAAGAACGGGACGCTCAAGATCCATCCCGGCTTGCCGCACGGCATGTGCACCACCCACGCCGACGTCATCAACGCCGACCTGCTGGCCTTCATCAGAAGCTAGGGCGTGAGGATCAGCCCCGGACGAGGCGCAGGAACTCCTCGCGCGTCCGGGGGTCTTCGCGGACGGTGCCCAGCAGGCAACTGGTCGACAGGCTGGCGCCGGGGACGTCGACGCCGCGCATGGTCATGCAGCTGTGCTCGGCCTCGATGACCACGCCGACGCCGTGGGGGCGCAGCACGTCCTGGATGGCGTGGGCGATTTCCGACGTCATCTTTTCCTGGATCTGCAGGCGGCGCGCGAAGCCGCGCACCACGCGGGCCAGCTTGGAAATGCCGACGACGCGGTCGGTCGGCAGGTAGCCGACGTGGGCCTTGCCCACCACCGGCAGCATGTGGTGCTCGCAGAAGCTGACGAAGCGGATGTCCTTCAGGACCACCAGTTCGTCGTAGCCGCCGACCTCCTCGAAGGTCTTCTCCAGATATTCGCGCGGCTCGACCTCATAGCCCTGGAACAGCTCGCGATAGGACTTGGCCACGCGCTTGGGCGTTTCCAGCAGGCCCTCGCGGTCGGGATTGTCGCCCGCCCACTGGATCAGGGTGCGGACGGCGGCTTCGGCTTCGGCCTGCGAGACGGAGGGTTTGTGCGCGTGGTCGGTCATAGCGTGTCCATATAGCCGGGCGCGGTGATCAATCCAGCCGTCAGATGGCGGTCGCCCGAAAATGGACTGTACGCTTGGGCGGGCGGATTGGGTTTCCTAAACGGCCTGTTAACCATCCTGTCGGCATTTTCTGCCCAGTTCCCGGGAGTGGTGATGAGCGGCGCGGAAGTTCTGGATATTGGCCGTGACGCCATCTGGCTGACGATCCAGCTGTGCGCCCCCGTGCTCGTCGTCGGCCTGGTGGTCGGCGTGGTCATCGGCCTGTTTCAGGCCCTGACCCAGATTCAGGAACAGACCCTGATCTATGCGCCCAAGATCATCGCCATCTTCGTCTCGCTGCTGCTGTTCCTGCCGCTGATGGGGGCGCTGCTGGGCGGCTTCATGCGCGAGATCGCCGCCCGCATCGCCGGTATGTAGGTCGCCGCATGGAGCCGTACGCCACCGCCGATCAGATCTGGGCCGGCGGCCTGATCTTCGCGCGGATCGGCGCGATCCTGATGACCATCCCCGGCATCGGCGAGAGCTATGTGCCGCCGCGCGTGCGCCTGTCGCTGGCCCTGCTGCTGTCGCTGGTGATGTGGCCGCTGGTGGCCGGGACCCTGCCGGCCCTGCCGCCGACGCTCGGCGGCATGGTCGGCTGGATCATCCGCGAGGTCCTGACCGGCCTGGCCATCGGCGTCATCCTGCGCAGCTTCATGACGGCCCTGGTCACGGCGGGCGAGATCATCTCGCAGCAGACGACCCTGGGGTTCGCCCAGACGGCCAACCCCCTGCAGGCCTCGCCCGGCTCGACCCTGTCGGCCTTCCTGATGCTGCTGGGGGTGACGCTGATCTTCGCCACCAACACCCATCACCTGTTCATCGCCGGCATCCTGGGCTCCTACGAGGCCATCTCTCCGGCCAAGCCGATGATCGCGTCGGACTTCGCCGCCATGGCCGTGCGGACCCTGGGGCAGAGCTTCATGCTGGGGGTCCAGCTGTCGGCGCCGGTTCTGGTCTTCGCCTTGATCTTCAACCTGGCCTCGGGCCTGATCGCGCGGGTCATGCCGGCCTTTCAGGTCTATTTCGCCGCCGCCCCGCTCAGCGTCCTGCTGGGCCTTTCGATCTTCGCGCTGAGCCTCGGCGTGATGGGGACCATCTTCATCGACCGCTATCGCGCCCTGGCGCGGGTGTTCACGGGAGGGAGCCTTGGCTGAAGGTTCCGATCCCGAGTCGAAAACCGAAGAGGCCACCCCGCGAAAACTTGAGGAAGCGCGGAAGAAGGGCGACGTCGCCAAGTCGCCGGACGTGGCGGCGGCCATGTCCCTGGCGGGCGCGGTGGCCGTTCTGCTGATCGGCGGCGGCTATTTCTCGCAGCAGATGGCCGAGGACATGCTGCCCTTCCTGGCCGAGCCTCACGCCATGATCGGCGGGCTGCAGGCCGGGGCCGGGGTCGAGATCGGCATGCGCGCCGTCTGGGCCGTGACGCCCTTTCTGGCCGCCCTGATGCTGGCTGTCATCATCGGCGGGGTGGGGGGCAATCTGGCCCAGTCGGGCTTCCTGTTCACCGCCGAGAAGCTGAAGCCCAAGTGGTCGACGCTCAGCCCGATGTCGGGCTTCAAGCGCATCTACGGCCCGGACGGGATCGTCCAGTTCATCAAGACCTTCCTCAAGCTGGTGGCCATCGGCGCGGTCTGCTGGTGGGTGCTGAAGCCCCACGCCCGCGAGTTCGAGAACCTGGCCGCCATGAGCCCGGCCATGATCCTGCCCTTCGCGCGCGACCTGGCGGGCTCGCTGATGATCGCCGCCCTGATCTTCCTGGGCTTCACCGCCGGGGCCGACTTCATCTGGCAGAAGTTCCGCTTCGCCAAGCGTATGCGGATGACCAAGGAGGAGATGAAGGAGGACTTCAAGCAGACCGAAGGCGACCCTCACGTCAAAGGCAAGCTGCGCCAGATCCGCATGCAGCGCAGCCG
>DAIOID010000051.1:0-2064 GCA_036744355.1 Brevundimonas sp. | reverse complement strand
TGATTCGCGCGGGCAGGACGCCATGACGATTTCCCGGCCGAAGGCGGCGACGACGCGCCGTCCGACCTTTGATCCCCTGCTGGTGGTGATGGCCCTGGGCTTCGCCCTGGCGGTCGCGGCCATGGTCTATCCGGCGTTCCGCGCCAACGCCTTCACGGCGCCGGGCCTGATCCTGATTGTCGCGGCGGGCGGCACGGCCCTGATCTGGCTGTTCGCCTTCGGCCGGGCCGAGGTGCGCCGCGCCCACGGCGACACGGCGGTCGAGATGCTGGACGCCATGGCCGAGCCGGCGGCGCTTGTCTGGCCGTCGGGTCAGGTGCTGGCCTACAACGCCGCCTGGGCCGAGGAGAACGGCGCCGTCACCGCGCTTCCGCGCGGCAAGTCGGCCCAGGCCCTCTACATGGCTTTCGCCCAGGCCCGCGAGGGCCATCAGGGCCGCGCCATCGTCCAGATCGGCGCGCGTGAGATCGAGGTCCTGATCGGTCAGGCGGGGCAGGGGCGTTTCCTGGTCCGCGCCGCGCCCGACGCCGTCCTGCCCGTGCCGCAGACTGCCCCCGTCGCCGCCCCCGCCAAGGTCAGCGGCGAGGCCCGCGCCATGGCCGCCGGCGCGCCCTTCGGTTCGACGGTGATCGCCGGCGACGACCTGTTCGCGGGCAAGGCCGAGGATTCCAACGCCGCGCTCGCCGTCCTGACCGGCCCGGCTGCGTCGGGCGACGCCGCCTTCGGTCACCTGTTCGATCTGGCGGGCGTGACCGAGGCGAAAGCCAAGCTGGCGGCCGGGTCTTCCGGCCCGATCGAGCTGGTGGCCCGCGCCTATCCCGACCGCCATCTGCACCTCTATGTCGCGCCCGAGGGCGACAAGCGCCGGGTCTGGCTGTTCGACGTCTCGGCGCAGAAGTCGATGGAGCTGCAGCTGTCGCAGGCCCAGAAGATGCAGGCCGTGGGCCAGCTGGCCGGCGGCGTGGCCCACGACTTCAACAACCTGCTGACCGCCATCCAGATGCAGCTGTCCGAGCTGCTGGAACGCCACCCGGTCGGCGACCCCTCCTATGACGGCCTGAACCAGATCCGCCAGACCGGCATCCGCGCCGCCGATCTGGTGCGCAAGCTGCTGGCCTTCTCGCGCAAGTCCACGGTGCGGCGCGAGCGGCTGGACCTGGGCGAACTGGTCGGCGAGTTCGCCGTCCTGCTGCGCCGCCTGCTGCGCGAGGACGTCCGCCTGGAGACCGACTATGGCCGCGATATGCCGCTGGTCCTGGCCGACAAGAGCCAGCTGGAAACCGCCGTCATGAACCTGGCGGTCAACGCCCGCGACGCCATGCGCGGGGTGGTCGAGCCGGGGGCGGGCGTGGTCACGATTCGGACCCGCCGCCTGACCGAAGCCCAGGCCCGCGACATGGGCTGGCGCGAGGCCTCCGGCGAGATCGCCCTGATCGAGGTCTCCGACACCGGCCCCGGCGTGCCGCCCGAACTGCTGGACAAGATCTTCGAGCCCTTCTTCACCACCAAGGCGGTCAACGAAGGCACCGGCATGGGCCTGGCCACCGTCTATGGCATCGTCCAGCAGGCGGGCGGCCACATCAGCGTGACCAATCTGGACGGGGCGGGTGCCGCCTTCCGCATCTTCCTGCCCGCCGCCTCGGCCGAGGAACTGATCGCGGCCCCGGTGGTCGAAAAGGCGGTCAAGGCCGCGCCGCGTGACCTGTCGGGCGCGGGCCGCATCCTGTTCGTCGAGGACGAGGCCGCCGTGCGCGGCATCGCCGCCCGCCTGCTGCGCCAGCGCGGCTATGAGGTGATCGAGGCCTGCGACGGCGAGGAGGCCCTGATCCTGGCTGAGGAATGGGCCGGTCAGATCGACATGATGATCTCCGACGTCATCATGCCGGGACTGGACGGTCCGTCGCTGCTGCGCAAGGCGCGGCCCTTCCTCGGGGACGCCCCGGTCATGTTCATCTCGGGCTATGCCGAGAGCGACTTCTCGGACCTGTTGCAGGACGAGACCGGCGTCTCCTTCCTGCCCAAGCCCCTGGACATCAAGACCCTGGCCGAGCGCGTGAAACAGGA
>DAIOID010000050.1:5860-20060 GCA_036744355.1 Brevundimonas sp. | reverse complement strand
GGCGTCGGTGTTCTCGTTCTCGGCGCGCAGATAGAAGCGGCCATAGGTCGGGGCGTCCTCGACCGTGACCGAGTCGTCGCCATAGACCGGATAGTGCATTTCCGGGTCGATGCGGCGCAGCAGCGAGCGCGGGTCCTTTTCCAGGAAGCCGTCGAACAGGCTCTTCAGCGGCTGCTCGCCGGTGTCGGCCGAGGCCGTCAGGCGCCAGTCGTCCTTCACCACGCCCTTGAAGTAGAAGGCCAGACGGCCGTCCACAAAGTCGTCGCGGTGATCGCCCGCGTCGCCCAGCAACTCGTGCTTGGCGGCGTCGAAGCTGCGCTTGCCCGCCGTGACGTCGGCTATGCCGACAAAGAAGCGGTCGGTGCGCGGCAGGACGATCTCGCGCACCAGATCAACCGGGGCCTGACCGGGACGCGCCACCTGAACGGCGACGGCGGCGGTGTCGGCGGGGACGATCTGCTGGACCATGAAGCGGCCCGTGCGATCCACCGGAACCGTGGTTCCGAAGGCGGTGACGCGGGTGGCGGGGTCCTCGACCTCGCCGCTGATGGTGACGGCGGCGCCCTTGACCGAGATGGCGTCGACGACGCGCATGTTCTCGAACAGGGGGCCTGCGTGGATGTCGGGCTTGGTGACGTTGACCGCATGGGTCACGTCCAGCGTCAGAGCCGAGGTCTGGTCGTAGCGGCCCTCGGCGTCATAGACGCGCAGCACATAGCGATAGCGATGCTCGCCCGGCGCATCGCGGTCCGTCGTCCACAAGACGGGTTGGCCAAAGCGTGCCGGGATGACGGTCAGGGGCGCTTCCTCGGTGCTTTGATCGGCGCGGAAGATGCGGACCTCGGCGCGGTCGATATAGGCGGCGTAGTTGCTGAGCGTGAAGAAACGCACGGCGTCGCCGGCGCGGATCACCGGCTGGTCGGCGACGATGCTGAGCACCGGGCGCACGTCGAAGGCCGTGGCCTGAACCCGCACGTCGGCGCCGGCCAGGGCCAGGTCCTGACGACGCTGGCGATCGGCGCGCAGGTCGTCAGCATCCTCCCCTGCCCCGTCCACGCTGACGCGGAACGGACGGGCCGCCCCGCGATCAGCGGCTTCCAGGTTGTTTCCGACGCCGCGGCGTTCGACCGCCGCATCATCCGCCACCGGGCCGCAAGGACGGTCGGTGTCGCGACCGCAATAGACCTGATGGTCATTCGCGGCGGCGTCCTGGGCCTGAACCCCGGTCGCGAGGGCGATGGCTGATCCGCCCATCAGCAGGGCGGTCAGCAGCTTGTTCGACGCGCGGATCATTGCACGCCTCCCTCATGAGGGGTGGACAGGACGACGGTCTCCTCTTCGACGACCAGTCGGTAGCGGCCGCGCTCGTCGTTCCAGCGGTCCTGGAGGCGACGACGGACCTGGCCGACGCGGTCCCTGATCAGGTCCGCGCTTTCGCCTTGCGAGGCATAGGCCAGACGCAGGACCGAGGGACGCTCGGCCAGGGTCGCGATCAGGCCTTCGAACTGCTGTTCGAACTCCGGACGCAGAGCCTCGCCGTCGAAGGCCTCACCGTTCAGGTCCAGACGGACCACGCGGTGCAGGCCGGCGCCGAAGTTCAGGCGGGCGAACTTGCCCCGCGTCAGGCGCACCGTTTCCGGGTTGCCCGAGGTGACGCGGTAGCCCGTCGGCAGGGTCCGGTCGTCCAGCTTCACGATGAAGTTGGAGCCGCGGTCCTCGTTCGGGATCATCGGGCAGGTGATGTGATACCGGCCTTCAGCATCCGTGGTGATCAGCAGACCGCGCGCGGTCGCCAGACGCACCCCCGGCAGACCCGGTTCGCCGTCGTCCTGAACACCATTGCCGTTCCGGTCGTCGAACACCTTGCCCAGGATGTCCGTGCAGTCGAAGTCCGGGTCGGGGATCATCCGCACCGTGGCCTCGGCCAGGTTGGAGATGACCTGATCGACGATCGGGTTCACCGCGAAGGCGACATTGGTGTGCTCGCCCTCGACCACGCCCGAACCGACCACCAGGATCAGCCCCAGACGCTTGGTCTCGCCCGCCGCGAAGGTCAGGTCGTTCCAGGTCAGCAGACGACCGTTCTGGATCGGCTCGACCGCCACGCCGTCGATGCGGGCGCTGCTCTCGCGATAGCGGAAGCCGGCCGGCACGCGGTCCGTCAGGGTCAGGCCCGTCAGCGTCCCGGCCAGGGTGTTGCGGGCCGTGATGACATAGGGGACCAGACCGCCGCGCACGACGTTGACCATCGGGGTCGTCTTGGTGACCTCGATCGCGCCCTCCAGGATCGGATCCAGGGGGATGTTGTTGTTGACGACGTTGGCCGAGACCCCCGGCGTCAGGTTGAAGCTCAGGACATAGCCGGTCGTCATCACGCCGGTCAGGCAGCCCTCGGCCGTGCCCAGCGGCGGCGGGCCGTTGCTGGTCGAGACCAGCAGGGGATCCGGCGTCGCATTGACCGTCAGCGGTCCCGCGCAGGGCGGAATGATCGTCGACGGCTGGTTCGGGTTGTAGGTCCCGTTCGGCGGCGTCACCGACAGGCTGTAGGCGCCGGCCGGGGCCGAGGCCGTCAGCTGAAACTGGTACAGACCCAGGGCGTCGGTGATCTGACGCACGTTTCCGGTTCCGCCCAGCAGATGCAGGGCGGGATCGAAGCCGGCCGGTCCGGTGATCTGGACCGTCGCGCCCGGAATGGCCGTGCGGCGGACCGAGTCATAGACCACGCCCCACGGATCCAGCGGCAGGGATTGCTGGGTCACGCCGGCGCCCGGCGTCAGGGTGATCCCCGTCAGTTCGCGATCCTTCAGGGTCGCGCCGCCCGCGTTGGAGCCCGAAATCACGCCGTCGACGAAGCTCGCGCCGGTCTCGTTCGGACGCGCCCCGCCATAGACGGCGTTGTTGTCCGGGTGACGGAAGCGCACGCCATAGCCCGAGCCGGGCGCCACGCCGGTGAAGGCGTAGCCGCCGTCGGGGCCGGTCTGGGTCGTCGAGATCAGGACGTCGCCGAGCAACAGCTCGACGGTCCAGCCCGCTTGCGGAGCCTCGCCGCCGCCGCGTGCGCGGTCGTGGTCAGAGTCCATCCACACCGAGCCCGAGATCTGGGCCTCGTCGCCGCGCTCGCCGAACAGGTAGCCGGTCGCCTCGGCGGCCGGGGCCAGGACTATACCGGTGATGGCGTCGCCGTCGTCCGAGACGCCGCCCGAGGTTCCCGGCGTGTCCAGGCCGTCGTCATAGCCGTCCGGCTGGGTCTCCGTGATCGTATAGGTCCCGCCCGGCAGGTCGGTGAAGCGATAGCTGCCGTCCGGCCCGGTGACCGTGGTGCGGGTGACCGCCTCGCCGCGCGCGTCCGTTCCGGTCAGGACGACGGTGACGCCGCCGATGACCGGTTCGTTGGCGTCGCGGACGCCGTTGTTGTTGGTGTCGTTATAGACCAGGCCCGACAGCGAGCCGGTGCGCTCGCCGAAGTTGATCGGCTCGGGCTTCTGATCGGTGACGACGGTGACGGGCACGCGGTTGGTCGGATGCTCCGGCCCCTCGCCATAGCCCGCAGGCTGGGCCTCGATGACCACATAGTCGCCCGCCGGCACGTCGCCGAAGCTGTACGACCCGTCAGGTCCCGTCGTCGTCGTGGCCACCAGGTCGCCCGAGGCGGTGCGCAGTTCCACCGTCACGTTCGCCAGCGGACGATCGCCGCCGTCATTCACGCCGTTCAGGTCGATATCGACATAGACGTTCCCGCTGACGCCCTGACCGCGCTCGCCGAAGGCATAGTCGATCGCGTCGGTGGCTTCGGGCAGGACGATGCCGCTGATCTGGTCGCCGGGCGTCGTCACGACGCCGCCGACCGAACCGGCGCTGTCCAGGCCGTCCGAATAGTTGGCCGGCTGGGTCTCGACGACCACATAGGTCCCGGCCAGCAGGTCGTCGATGACCCACTCGCCCGAGGCATTGGTCGTGGCCGTGCGCGTGACCGCATCACCCGCCGCGTCAGTGCCCGTCAGGGTCACGAGAACACCCGCGATGGGCGCCTCGCCCGGCTGACGCACGCCGTCGTTGTTGCTGTCGACGAAGACATGGCCGGCGATGCTGCTGACCGTGTCGGCGAAGTCGACCGTCTGGGTCTGACCCGGCGTCAGATTGACCGACACCTCGTTCGGCGACGACGAACCATAGCCGTCAGGCTGGACCTCGCGCACCGTATAGTCGCCGGCGGGCAGGTCGATGAAGCTGTAGCTTCCGTCCGGGCCCGTCGTCGTGGTCGCAATGACCACGCCGTTCTGAACCAGTTCGATGGTCACGCCGGCCAGAGGCGGCTCGCCGCCCCCGTTCACGCCGTCGCGCTGCGGGTCCTTGAAGACCGTGCCGCTGATGACCACGGCGCGCTCGCCGAAGACATAGTCGGTCCCGTCCACGCCGGCGCCAAGGGCGATGTTGCTGATGGTGTTGGCCGCGGGCGTGCCGTCGAAGACGCCGCTGTTGACCGAACCGCCCGCCGAACCGGCGGCTTCACGACCGTCGGCATAGGCGCTGGGCTGGGTCTCCGTCAGGGCATAGGTCCCCTTCGGCAGGTTGTCGAAGATATAGGATCCGTCCGCCTTGGTCGTGACCGTGCAGGTCTGGCTCGGGTCCAGGGCCGCGCGCCACGCGCAGATGTCCTGACCGTCGGCGGTCGTGCCTGACAGGGTGATCACAATGCCGCCCAGACCCGGTTCCGTGGACTGGCGCACGCCGTCGTCATTGCCGTCGACATAGACCAGACCGGCCAGCGAACCGGCCAGCTCGCCAAAGGCGTAGTTGGAGCCCAGCTCGCCCGTGTTCAGCACGATGCCGCTGATGGCGTCGTTGGTCGCCGTGCCGCGCACGACGCCGCCGACCACGCCGGCGGCATCCTTGCCGTCGGTGTAGTTCGACAGGGGCGCAGCGGTCTGCGCCTGTTGGGTCAGAGTGTAGCCCGTCGCGTCCGATCCCGGCACCGACAGGAAGATGAAGGCGCCCGCTGCATCGGTCACAGCCGTGCAGTTGATCAGGGTGCAGACGTCCTGGCCGTTGGCGGTCGTGCCCGACAGGGTGACGCTCACGCCCGGAATGCCGGCCTCGCCCGCATCGCGGACGCCCGTGTCGTTGTTGTCGACATAGACATAGCCGCTCAGCCCCTGACCGCTGGCGCCGAAGTCATAGTTGGACGACGACGAACCCGCGACGACAGCGATGGCGGTCACGGTCGTGTTGGCCGCACCCGGCGCCGCCGTATCGGCGCCGCTCTGGCCGCCGGATACGCCGCCCGCGCCGCCGATGAAGGCGCCCGTATGGGTCAGACCGGCCGCCGGAGTGATGGCCAGAGCATAGTCGCCCGGACGCAGCACCTGGCAGAGCGGCGAGGCATGGCCCGCAACCGGGAACTGGTAGAGACCCGTCGCGGTCGTGGTGATCGAGCAGTCGATCGCCTGCCCCAGATCGTCCGTGCCGGTCAGGCGCACAATGGCGCCGGCCAGGCCCGTGGTCTCGCCCGCACTGCGGGTGGCGTCGGCGTTCGGGTCCAGGAAGACCATGCCGCCCAGGGTCGAAGTCGGCAGCTCGCCGAAGTTGCGCTCGGTCAGGTCGGCGCCCGGCGCCAGGGCGCCGATGTCGAAGCCTTCCGGCGCCGCGCGGCCGCTGGAGTTGGGAATGACCGCCGCGCCGTTGGCGTCCTTGCCGTCCGAGGCGCCGTTCGGCTGGACCAGCTGCGTCACCGTATAGACGTCCACGCCGTTGGACGGCGGAACCGAGGCGAACTCATAGAAGCCCGACCCGTTGACGTCGGCCGTCAGGTTGACCGCGCCGCCGGCGTAGTCCGTGCCCGTCAGCCGGATGTGCGGCGTCGAGGCGAAGGCGCTGGGCGCAAAGCCCGTCTCGCCGCCGCCGGCGCGCAGGCCATTGTTGTTCAGGTCCCGATAGACATAGCCCGACACCTTGGCCGCGCTGACTTCCTGGAAAACATAGCCCGTCGCCGCCGTCGCCGCCGGCAGGACGATGTTGGAAATCGTATTGGTCGCCGCGCCGCTGCCATAGGCCGCGTTGTTGACGTCGCCGCCCGCCGAGCCTGCGGTTTCATTGCGGTCGAACGTGCCCGAGGGTTGGGTCTCGACGATCTGATAGGTCCCGGCCGGCAGACGGTCGAAGGTGAAGACGCCGCCCGCGATCGTGGTCGTCGTGCGGCCGGAGATGGCGTTGCCGAACACATCCGTGCCCGACAGGGTCAGCGTGACGCCGACCATGCCTTCACCCGCGTCGATCGCATCATTGCGGTTATCGTCGCGATAGACCGTGCCCGCGATCGAGGACTGCGTGACCTGGGTGGTTTCGGTCTTGGTGTTGTTGGTCGGGTTCGTGTCTCGGCTGATTTCCTTGTTCGTGCCGTCCAGACCCGGCTTGATCTCGGCCATATTGGTCAGGTTCGTGTTCAGCGCGCCCGCAAAGGGATGCGCCGCCTTGGCGAACAGGATCAGGGTCACGGTGTCGCTCGCCCCGGCGGGGAAGTCGCCGTCCAGAACGCAGGTGATCTTGTTCGCGCCCGAACAGGTCATGTTCGAGACCGAGGCGGCGCCGGCCACGGAGAAGCTCTCTTCGTACTGTCCGGCCACGTTGACCCGCGTCCAGCCCAACGGAAGCTGATCCGACACGCGCACCTGGGTGGTCGGCGAGACGCCGTTGTTGCGCACGACGATGCGGTACTCGACCGGCTGGTTGATCTGCACCGGCGACGGCGTGACGCGGGTCTTGCTGACGACCTCCAGATCGGTCGCGGGAATGACCGTCGTGGTCTGCACCGCCGTATTGTTGGCCAGCTGGTTGTCCGCCTGAGTAACGGTCGTGTTGTCCTGTTCCAGCGACACGATCTCGGCGCCGTTGGAGAAGGTCATCGGACCGGTGGGAGGAGCGCCCGCAACGGTCATGAACAGGCGGAAGATCACCTGGCGCTCTTCATCCAGGTAGTTTCGTGTCGTGTCGCTGGCGTGCAGACGGCATTCGATCTTGCCGCCGGCCACCGTCGCGCAATTCGGCGCGGGCGGCGCGTAGAGCGTCAGGCCGCCGTCGGCGCCGACCGGGTTCACCTCGAACCGCGACAGGGCCATGGTATAGCCGGCCGGCGGCGCCGGAATGTCTGTGACGACCACATTGCCGGCGCGCGACGGACCGAAGTTGGAGGCCCGCAGGTCATAGACCAGCTCGGATCCGAACGGAATCGGGTCGAACTCGGCGCTCGGCTCCTCCTTGGTGATCGCCAGGTCCATGGTCGGCGCCAGCACGGCGTGAGTCAGATCGACGCTGTTGTTGCCCGCGTTCGTCTCGGGGGTCGTCGTGGTCACGGTGGCCGTATTGACGTGGTTGATCGGGAAGCCCGAGGTCGCCCCGCCGAACGGGAAGCGGGCGCGAACCGGCTGGCTGATCTGATAGGTCTGGCCGCGGTTGATCACGCCCATGGGGCAGCTGATCTGGCCGGTCGCGTCGTTCTTGACGCAGGTCACGCCGCTCTTGGTCGTCGTCGGCTCGCCGACCAGTTCAAAGCGCGCGGGATCGATCGTATCCGCGACCACGACGCCTGCGGCCGGGTTCGGCCCCAGGCCCCGCACGCTGATGTTGTAGGTGGCCAGCACGCCGACCTTGGCCGGATCCGGCGAAATCGTCTTGGCGTTCAGAGTGATGTCGGTGATCGGCGCGATATCGTAGCTGGCGATCGACGTGTTGTTCGTGAGATTGAACTCGGTCGTATCCGGCGAGCTGACCTCGGCGACGTTATTGAACAGGCCGCTCTCGACCGGACGCGAAATACGCACGATGGCCGTCTCGCTGTCGCCGACGTTCAGGTCGCTGAGCGTCCAGCTGATCCTGCCGTTGCTGGTGGTGTAGGCGGCGGCGCCCTTGCTGGCGCTTTCCAGGTTGAAGCCGGTGACAAAGCCGTTGCCAGCGTCACTGATGAAGTTGGGGAGCTCGTCGGTGACGACCACGGTGCGCGCGACGTCGCCGCCCAGGTTGCTGACCGTGAAGCGGACGTAGAAATCCTGGGTGTCGTAGGGCACCGACAGGGCCGGGGTCTGGGTCCACGGGCCCGCCGCATTCAGGCTGACTTCCTTGACGATGGCCAGATCGGCTTCGTTCGGCGTAGAGCGCGAGGTGGCCGAGGCGCAGTTGTTGGCCGCGTCGAGATCGCCCGGCAAGGCGCCCGTAGCCGTACAGGCCGTGTTGCTCAGGTTCAGGTCCGCGCCCGTACCCGCCAGGGTCTTCAGCGACAGCACCACGTCGGCCCCGACCGCCAGACTGCCCGGGCCAGCCAGTTCGCAGGTGATCTCCAGCCCGACCGGGGAACAGGCCCACGGCGCATCGGCCGAGACATAGGTCTCGTCCGCCGTGACGGTGTCGACGATGCGCAGCGGATTGGCCGCGTCAAAATTCAGCACCGACGGTCCCAGGTTGCGGACCGTGATCGTGCTGGTCATCACCTCCCCGGCCTCGACCGGATTGGGCCCCTTGGACTTGCGTGTGCGCAGGTCGGCGTTGGGCGCGACGATGCTGTAGCCGGCGTTGGCGGTGTTGTTGTCCGCGATCGGATCGGTGATCCCGGCCGGAGACGTCACCGTCGCCGAATTGACCGCGCCGCCGCTGGTAACCGCAAGCGAGCGCACGGGAACGACGAAATTCTGGCTCTGGCCGGTCGTCAGGGCGCCAGCCGTACAGCTGACCGTCTGCCCCGCGACGCCGCAGCCTGAGGGCAAGGGAGTCAGGATTTCAAACTCGGGCGCGATCTCATCGACGATGACCGCGCCGTCGACCGTCAACGGCCCGGCGTTGCGGATCGTCAGGGTGATGTCCGCGCTGTCGCCCAGGATGACGGTCGCCGGCATGGCCTTTTGCGCCGACAGGTCGGCGCCCGGCTCGATCGTGGTGACCACCGGCGTGGCGACGTCATTGGTCGTGTTCGGGTCCAGCACCAGCGGGCTGGTCAGTCCGATAAAGGCGTTGTTGGTGATGGTGCCGCCGGTGGCCAGCACCTTGCCTTTGATCGTGATCGGCGGCAGATCGCCGATCAGAGCCGCTCCATTATAATTGCATGTGACGGTGACGCCGCTGCGGCTGCAGGTCCAGTCGCCGCCCGCGGCCGAGATGAACTCGAAATTGCTGAGGGCCGGCAGGTTGTCCGTCACGCGGATCGCCGCCGTCGCGTCGGGCCCGGCGTTCCGGGCGTTCAAGGTGTAGGTCAGAATGCCGCCGGCGGGGATGGAGTCATCCGGTTCGCCGTCATCCTTGACCACTGACAGGTCCGCGCCCTCGCGAACGGCCGGAGACACCGGCAGGCTGTTGTTCGCGGGGTTGGCGTCGACGTTGGTCGGGCTCGAGATGCCGGCCGTCGTCGTCTGCGACCCGGCGGAGATGGCATCGGCCGAAAAGACAATGGACGCGTCGCCCCCCGCCATCGCCGGCATGGCGCAGGTCAGGGTCTGGGCGCCGACCGCCCCGCTCAGGCTGCAGTAGGCGGGGAAGGTTCCCGCCGCCACCGAGAAGTGCGACGGCACGGCGATGGTCACGACGGCGTCTTCGACCGGATCCGGCCCGTTGTTGGTGGTCCGCACGGTGAAGGTCGCCCGCGCGCCGTTAGCCACTGGGTTGGGCGACCAGGTGTAGGCGGAAACCTGCAGGTCAGAGGCCGCGGCTGCGCCAGCCACGCCGACGATCGCCAGAGGCGCAGCCATGCGGACCGCACGCAGCGCCACGCGCTTCAGGGTTTTCAGCAGTTTCAACACGTCTCGAGCCTCCGGTTCGACCGAAGACTCGGGAGACGGCGAAGATGACGACGCAGGTCGGCCCCGGCGCTTCATGAAAGCGCGGACGTCAACCTAAGCCGCTATCGCCCCCCGATGGGTCGAAGACCGGGCCACTAGCCCGCACGACCGGACATGGCCACGCTCAAAACGTAACCAAGTGTATGATTTTACATCATTTTACAGTAGATACGCCGTTAGCGAATTTGACGAAATTTTGCACTCTCGCCAAGACTAGGGTTCGAGCTCGATGTCCCAGTAGAGGTAGTCCAGCCAGCTCTGGTGCAGGTAGTGGGGCGGGAAGCGACGACCGGCTTCCTGCAGCTCCCAGGAGTTCGGCTGATGCGCGGTCCGGCGCAGCAGGGGCATGCCGGCCTGTTGGGGCGTGCGCCCGCCCTTCCTCAGATTGCAGGGACCGCAGGCGGCGACGATGTTCTGCCAGGTGGTGCGCCCGCCGCGCGAACGCGGGATGACGTGATCGAAAGTCAGGTCCTGAGCCAGGCCGCTCTCGCCGCAGTACTGGCAGGCGAAACCGTCGCGCAGGAAGACGTTGAAGCGGGTGAAGGCGGGCTTGCGGTCCTGATCGACATAGGACTTCAGCGAGATGACGCTGGGCAGCTGCATCTCCATCGACGGGCTGCGCACCACCTTGTCATAGGTGGCGACCACGTCGACGCGCTCCTGCCAAACGGCCTTGACCACTTCTTCCCAGGGCCAGATCGACAGGGGGTAATAGGACAGAGGACGGAAGTCGGCGTTCAGCACCAGGGCCGGAAAGCCGGACGGTGGGCGGGTCAGGACCTGCATCAGGCCCTCCCGCTCATACGGGGGGATACCGAGGCGACAGGAGTGAGGACACGTCTCCTTCCCTAGTCTTGGCCTAGTCTGACGGCTTCAGCCTACGCCCGATTCTCCCTCATCGCCATGACCGACATGCAGCGTTTTCGTGACGCCGCGTCAGAAGACCTCGACCAGTTCGAAGCGCTCGCAGACCACCTTCATGCCCGGCGCCCAGGTGCCTTCGCGGCGGTAATAGGCCTCGTGCGCGTCGCGCCACCATTGATAGGTCAGGTCGCCCTCCCCCTCGGCGCGAGCGAAGTCCTCGCCGACCGCCTCGAAAGGCATGATCTCGACCTCGGTGGTGCGGATGGCGCACCGCGGGACGCCCGCGCCGTCCAGGATGACGCTGATCTCCCCCACCGTCGGCATGATGTGGGCCTCGCACGAGGCCAGCGACGAGCAGGTCGCCCGCTTGCCGCCCGCCAGCACCAGGGCCAGCAGTTCGTCGGCGAGTTCAGGGCTGTCGCCAAAGGGCCAGCGCGGCGCGTCGCGATAGGCGGCGGGAACGTCGGTCATGGATCAGTCCTCAATGTCGGGTCGGCGCGCTGGGGAAGGCCGGCAGGCTCCATCCCCACAACAGGGCCCCGGCGCGCAGGGCGAAGCCCGCCGCCACCGCCACGGCCACCGCCGGCCAGGTCGGCGCCGACAGGGCCTTCAGCACCACGAACAGGCCAGCCGACAAGAGGGCCGCGGTGATGTTCAGCTCGCGTCGCAGCAGGATCGACGGCTGCCCCGCAAGCACGTCGCGCACCACCCCGCCGAAGCAGGCCGTCAGCACGCCCATGACGATGCAGATCAGCGGCGCCACGCCATAGGAGCCCGCCTTGGCCGCGCCCATGACGCCATAGGCCGCCAGACCCACCGCATCCAGCCACAGCAGGGCCCGGAAACGCCAAGTCCGCGCCCCCAGCACCCAGAAGGCCGCCGCCGTCAGCAGGCAGACGCCGATATAGCGCCAGTCCTGCACCCAGAAGACCGGCGCCCCGATCAGCAGGTCGCGCAGCGTCCCGCCCCCGACCCCGGTGATGGCCCCGAAGAAGGCGAAAGTCACCAGATCATGCTTCTCGCGCGCGGCGGCCAGTGCCCCCGTCGCGGCGAAGACGGCCACGCCCGCAAAGTCCAGCAACGGCAGGACGGTCTCGGGCCGGGTCAGATCGGCGTTGGTCAGGGGATTCAAGTCTTCAGGTCCTCCAGCGCGATATCGCCACGCTTGACCCCTCCATACCATCCCCAGAGCAGATGCGCCGCCACCCCGCGATGCGGCCGCCAGATTTCGGCGCGGGCATAGGCCTGTTTCTCATTCGGCCGCGCCTCGCCTGCGTCGGCCCAGCGCATCGCCTCCTGCAGGGCCACGTCGCCGCCCGGAAAGACGTCGAGGCGTCCCTCGCAGAACATCAGGAAGGTTTCCGCCGTCCACCGGCCCACGCCCTTGATGGCGACCAGGGCCGCGACGGCCTCGGCGTCGTCCAGTCGTTCCAGATGGTCGAAATCGATGCGCCCCTCGGTCTGGGCGCGGGCGATCTCGTGGCCGTACCTTGCCTTCTGACCCGACAGGCCGAAGGTGCGCAGGGTCTCGACGTCCAGCGCCAGCACGGCCTCCGGCGTCACCACGCCGCCCAGCCCCTCCACCGTCCGCTTCCAGATCGAGGCGGCGGCGGCGACCGAAACCTGCTGCTCCACGATCATGCGGAACAGGCCCTCGTAGCCGCCGGGGCGCAGCCGCCACTCGAACACCGGCGTCGAGGCGTGCGCCCGCGCCAATGCCGGATCGGCGGCGGCCAGGGCCTCGCGGGCGGCGGCGATGGAGGAGGCGGAGGGTGCGCTGGCCATGCTTCATGCTAGGCCGAGCGATCGCTGTTGGGAAAGAGCCGGCCAGACCCCCATTCTGACCACCGCCGGAAACCGCTAGGCTGCGCCCATGTTCGCCACCCGCTTCGCCCCCTCGCCCACCGGCCGCCTGCACAAGGGGCACGCCTTCTCGGCCCTGACCGCGTGGACGGCAGCGCGCGAGACCGGCGGGCGTTTCGTCCTGCGCATCGAGGACATCGATCCGACCCGCTGCAAGCCGGAGTACGAAGCCGCCATCTATGAGGATCTGGCCTGGCTGGGCCTCGACTGGGAGACGCCGGTGCGGCGCCAGTCCGATCATCCAGCCGACTACGACGCGGTCATCGAGACACTGAAGGCGCGCGGCCTGCTCTACCGCTGCTTCCGCACCCGCAAGGAGATCCTGGACGCCATCGGCGACGCCCCGCACGGCCCCGCCGAGGCCGTGCGGCCCGGCCCGCACGCGCCCGAGGACGAAGCCCGCCTGCTGTCCGAGGGCCGTCCCTACGCCTGGCGCCTGTCGCTGGACCGCGTCCGCGAAGTCTTGGGCGAAGACGCCTGGAACGCGCTGTCGTTTGTCGAGGAAGGCGTCGGCCCCAACGGCGAAACCGGACTGGTCCGCGCCCGCCCCGAAACGGCCGGCGACGTGGTTCTGGCGCGCAAGGACGCCGGAACCGCCTACCATCTGGCCGTCACCCACGACGACGCCCTGCAGGGCGTCACCCACGTCATTCGCGGTCTGGACCTGTTCGAGGCCACCCACATCCAACGCCTGATCCAGACCCTGATGGGCTGGCCCGCCCCGACCTATCGCCACCACCGCCTGCTCACCGGCCCCGACGGCCGTCGCTACGCCAAGCGCGACCAGTCGGTCACCCTGGCCGAGCTGCGCGCCGGCGGCCTGACGCCCGAGACGCTGCGGGCGGAACTGGGGTTCTGACCCCTCAAATGCGCTCAAGCAGGGCGACCGCCCGATAGCGCACCAGGTATGTCGCTCAAGCAGCGCGGCTCCGCGAGCCGCGCGTTAGCGCCCTCCTCTTCGCCCCAAAAAAAAAAGGCGCGGAACCCGCAGGTCCCGCGCCTTTCAATCATCAGAACCCGTTTCGGGTTCGTCGGCCTTAGAGAACCTTGAGGTCCACAGCCGAGGTCTTGCCGCGCTGGTTTTCCAGCTCGTATTCGACCTTGGCGTTTTCATCGAGGCCTTGCAGGCCAGCCTTCTGAACAGCGGTGATGTGGACGAAAACGTCCGAACCGCCGTTGTCGGGCTGGATGAAGCCGTAGCCCTTGGTGGGGTTGAACCACTTGACCGTGCCGGTCGCCATATCTGCGTCTCCGTAAACGCGCTTTGCCAGGCGGGCGTCCACGCGGGAGCACCCGTCAGCCCATCTGGACAAGCTCGTTCAGGCGAAGGAGCGAGACGCGGGTTTGGACCCCACGTGAAATCCGGACTGCAGCGATGTTGTCACCCGACTATCCACAGCACGTCAACTGTAAAGCGAATCCCGCCGCACAGCGTTTGGGTTAACCCCGCGCCCGATCAGCGCGCCTCACAGCGCCCGCAACAGCCCCATGGCCAGGGCCTGACAGGCCGGGCCGCCCCGCTCGCCGTCGTTCGACAGGCCGAACAAAGCCCGTCCGCCCGCCGGATCGAGGATGGCGATGGCGTGCCACATGGTGTTCGAGCCCTCGTGGGCGACGGCCGGCCCCTTGGCCCAGGGCTGCGGCGGCAGGGCGATCCA
>DAIOID010000050.1:3482-5760 GCA_036744355.1 Brevundimonas sp. | reverse complement strand
CCCAGCGCCGCGTCAAAAGCGGTGACGGGCTCGGCGGCGGCGACGGCGGGCAGGACGCCTGTGGCGGCCCCGGCGATCATGACATGACGACGATTGATCATTTCGGGCTCCTTTGCGTTCCACACCCACAACAGCCAGGCTGGCGGCGCCAGTGAATTCGCCGCAAGCTTCGCCCCTCGCGACAACAGGACGCCGCCCCATGGCCAAGGACGACTACGAAGACACCCTGGAAGCCCTGCAGATCCAGCTGGTCGAGACCCAGGCCTGGGCCATCGAGCAGGGCCTCAAGATCGTCATCGTCCTCGAGGGCCGGGACGCCGCCGGCAAGGACGGGGCGATCAAGCGCATGACCGAGTTCATGGCCCCTCGCCAGACCCGCGTCGTCGCCCTGCCAAAGCCGAACGACCGCGAGCTGACCCAGTGGTATTTCCAGCGCTACGCCTCGCACCTGCCGGCGGCGGGCGAGACGGTCTTCTTCAACCGCTCCTGGTACAATCGCGCCGGGGTCGAGGCCGTCATGGGCTTCTGCACCCCGGCCCAGCACGAGCGCTTCTTGCACGACGCCCCGCATTTCGAGCGGATGCTGACCCAGTCGGGCACGACCCTGATCAAGCTGTGGCTCGACATCAGCCAGGAGGAGCAGTCGCGGCGGCTGGACGAACGCACCACCCACCCGCTGAAACGCTTCAAGGTCTCGCCCCTGGACGCCGAGGCCCAGAAACGCTGGAGCGACTATTCCGCCGCCCGCGACCAGATGCTGGAGCGCACCCATTTCGACTATGCGCCCTGGACCATCGTCGCCACCGACAACAAGAAGAAGGCGCGGCTCAACATCATCCGCCATGTCCTGCATCAGTTGAACTGCCCGGGTCTGGAGGCCAAGCAGCCAGACCCCGACATCGTCTTCAGCGCGGATCAGGCCAAGGGGCGGCTGGCCAAGTAGCCGCCTCAGTCGTCGCCGAACAGGCGGCGGTTCTTGTCGACGAAGGCGTGGATGGCCCGGGTCAGCGGCCCGTTCTGACGGCCCTTCAGATAGGCCCAGCCCGCGCCCGCGCCGATCAGGGCCCCGCCCGTATCGACGATCAGGTCCCACATGGTGTCGACCAGACCGGACTTCTGCGTGTTCAGGCCGAACAGCTGGTCCAGGGTGAACTCCCAGATCTCCCACACCGCGCCGATCATGACGGCGAAGCAGAAGGCGAAGAAGGCCACGGTGAAGGGCGCCGCCGTCAGCCGGTTCCCCTTGACCAGCATCAGCATCAGCAAGGACCCGACCAGACCGAAGGCCACCGCCGAGCCGCCGTGCAGCACCACGTCCCACCACCAGTAGCGCTCATAGAAGTCCCCGACCTCGCCCAGCACCAGGGTGGCGCACAGGAAGGCGGCGATGGCGCTGACAAAGGCCGTCGGCAGGGTCACGCCGATCCTCTCCCCCACCCAGATCGGAACCAGCGACAGCAACAGCGTCCCCGCCGCGACGAAGGTGATGCTGAACGCCCCGGTCAGGAACCCGCCCACCGCCGCCCCGATCAGGATGATCCAGGTCAGGTACAGGATGATGGGCGGTCGGTTCGCAGGCGGAATCGCGGGCCGGGGGGCGGTCATTCTGCTGGCTCCTGCCGTCAGGTTTCGGCGCAGCCTATGGCCTCTCGGGCCTCTTCTTCAAGGCGAGGTTTCTCGGGGGTCCGCCGCGACGTGGGCTGCACGCCCAGCCACAGGCCCAGCCAGCCCGCTCGCCGCGCCGCCTCATAGGCGGCGAAACAGCCCGCAAAGGTCGCCCCGATCACCACCCCCGCCTCCAGCGGCTGCGGCAGGCCCAGGGACGACAGGTTGTGCGCGACGACCACGATGATCGTCTGATGCACGATGTAGAAGGGAAAGACCCCGACCGTCAGATAGCGCAGCACCGGCCCGCCCCGGTTCAGATAACGCGCGCCATAGCCCAGGATGGCGACGATGAAGGCCCACTGGTCGAGGGCGTAGACCAGACGCATCCCGGCCCTCAGCGCCTCGGGCGGCACGGCGTCGTCGGCGCGATAGGCCCAGGCGTAGGTCGCCCACCCGGCCCAGGCCACCAGGGCCAGCGCCAGGGCCGGGCGACGCAGCCGCTCATACCCCGCCTTCAGAACCTCGGAGCGCACGCTGACGAAGCCGAACAGGAAGGCGCTGAACGACAGGGCATGGTTGTACCAGTCATCGGTCAGGCCGTGGGTGATGGGGAAGATCGGCGCCAGGCTCCAGCGGATCAGCGCCAGCCAGACCACCGGCCAGAGCAGCA
>DAIOID010000050.1:1263-3382 GCA_036744355.1 Brevundimonas sp. | reverse complement strand
CCCGGCGAAGCGGCGCGCCCCGCCCTTGCCGTCCGCCTCGAAGCGCTCAAACAGGAACCGCGTCGCGGCCCCGGACACCAGAAACAGCAGGGTCAGCCGCCAGGGGTTGGTCAGCTGCATCACCGGCTCCAGCGCCTCGACCGGATGCGGGCTGTTCACATGCCAGTCCCACGGCACGTAGAACATGCCGACGTGATACAGAATCAGCAGCAGAAAGGCCCCGACGCGGATCCAGTCGAGGTCATGGCGGCGGGTCGCAACAGCGAGGGGTTCGGCGGACATGGGCGGCCTTGATGAGTGATGATGCAGACCCTCAGGTCTCACCTCGTCCCGTGACGCCGCAATCGGCGCGGGCCGTGCGGCGCCGTCCACGGGTCGATCCGCCGTCCTCAGGGACGAGCGGCGCAGCCTCGGGGACGAACGGCTGGCGCGTGCGACTGACGGGCGCGGACCGGCGCGACCTGAGCGTCGGCTGGACCCTCATTCTCGCCATCACCGCCGCCTTCATGGTGGTCAACGCCCTGACCGTTCTGACCGACTCCCCGTCCTTGCGCCTGTGGGCGCCCTGGGTCTGGGAGGGGACCAGCGCCCTGTCGCTGGCCCTGCTGATCTGGCTGCCCTGGCTGGCCAGCCTCGCCGCCCCCGCCGCCCTTCTGGACGACGGCTGGACCGCGCGCGGCCGGTTCGTCGCGCTGCATCTGAGCGCCTCCCTCCTCTACAGTCTGCTCCACGTCGGCCTGATGGTGGCCATGCGCCACGGCGTCTATGCGGCCCTCGGCCAGACCTATGACTACGGCCCGCCGGTCGAGCGTTTCGTCTATGAGTTCCGCAAGGATCTGCTCAGCTACGCCCTGTTCGTCGGCGTCTTCTGGGCCGTGCGCAGTCTGCGCGAGGCGCGCGAGACCCCCGTGCGCCCCGTCAGCTTCGACATCCGCGACGGCGCCCGCCTGATCCGCGCGCCGCTGAACGACATTCTGGCCGTGACCTCGGCCGGCAACTACGTCGAGTTCATCCTGGCCGACGGCCGCCGCCCGCTGATGCGCGCCACCCTGGCCGCCGTCGAGGTCGAGCTGGAACGCTGCGGCTTCGTGCGCACTCACCGCTCCTGGCTGGTCAACGCCGGCCGAATGAGCGGTCTGCGTCCCGAAGGCTCCGGCGACTGGACCGTCGAGCTGGGATCGCTGGAGGCGCCCCTGTCGCGCCGTTACGCCCCGGCCCTGGACCGGCTGAAGGCCGAGCGGCCCGGCCCGGTCGCCTAAACCTACTTCAACCCATCCTCCGCCAGCGTATGGGCCACGATGGCGTTGGCGTGGCCGTGGCCCATGTCGTGCTCGTCCTTGAGCAGGGTCACCAGTTCCATGTGCTTGGCGGGATAGCGGGCGCGGACCTCGGCCTTCCACTCGGCGATGGGCCGCCCGTACTTCTTCTCGATGGAAGGGAAATAGGACGCAGGGCCCTTGATCGGCGCTTCGGTCATTGGCGGTTCCCTCCGGTTGGCGCGCCACTAGACGCGTCGCGGCACGGCTGCGCAATGCCCTCGCATGACGCGGATCGGACGCGCCCCCTTCACCCGCGCCCGCCTCAGGGTCTAAGACCCTGTCATGAGCACAGCCCCGCTTCCCGACGCCGCCCGCCAGAACTGGGTGGACCGCTACGCCCCCGAGGGGCTGAAGCCGTGGCTGAAGCTGGGCCGGTTCGACCGCCCCATCGGCACCTGGCTGCTGCTGCTGCCCGGCTGGCAGGGCATCATGCTGGCCCTGAACCAGTATGACCGGCCCTTCGGCGGCTATGAGCTGTGGCTGATCGTCGGCTTCGCCATCGGGGCCTGCCTCATGCGCGGCGCCGGCTGCGCCGTGAACGACATCGTCGACCGCGACTTCGACGCCCAGGTGGCCCGCACCGCCCTGCGCCCCATCCCGGCGGGTCAGATCAGCGTCAAACAGGCCTGGGCCTTCGTCGCGGGCCTGTGCCTGATCAGCCTGTCCATCCTGCTGACCATGAACGCGATGTCGGTATTGCTGGGCGCCCTGTCGCTGGGTCTCGTCGCCGCCTATCCCTTCATGAAGCGCATCACCTGGTGGCCCCAGGCCTGGCTGGGCCTGACCTTCAACTGGGGCGC
>DAIOID010000050.1:0-1163 GCA_036744355.1 Brevundimonas sp. | reverse complement strand
CGGCGGCGTCTTCTGGACCCTCGGCTACGACACCATCTACGCGCTTCAGGACATCGAGGACGACGTCATGGCCGGGATCAAGTCCTCGGCCCGGCGTCTGGGGTCCCAGGTCAAGCCGGGCGTGGCGGTCTTCTACGTCCTGGCCGTCCTGCTGGCGGGTGCCGCCGGTTTCGCCGCCGGCCTCGGCCCCGTCTTCTATGTCGGTCTGGCCGCCTACGCCCTGCATCTGGCCTGGCAGGTGAAGGCGCTGAAACCCGAGGACGGCGTCCTGGCCCTGCGCCTGTTCAAATCAAATCGCGAGGCCGGATTGATCCTTCTGGCCGCCATCGCGTTCAACGGCCTAGCTTTCTGATCTCGCCCCAGGAGTCCCCGGCATGATCCCCTCGCGTTCCGCTCGCATTCTTCTCGTCACCGTCGCCGTCGCAGCCTCGCTCGCCGCCTGCCAGCGCAATGAGCAGAAGGCGCCCGAGGCGTCGAAGGCCGCGACCGCCGTCGCCGCCGACGGCCCGCTGAAGTACGAGAGCGCGACGCCCTACGCCAAGACCAGCCTGACCCTGCCCGAGGCCATCAAGACCCAGCCCGAGCTCTACGCCAGCCTCTATCGTCAGGAGGTCGCCGACTTGGCCAAATACGCCGAGGGCGCCCAGGCCGACCGCACCGAGGCTGGCGGCGAAAGCGCCATGGGACCGTATGAGAAGACCATCGTCTATGGCGATCCGGTCCAGACCGGCCGCCTGTTCAGCGCCATGCGCACCGATTTCGACTACTCGGGCGGCGCCCACCCGAACACGGTGGCCACGGCCCTGCTGTGGGACAAGACCGAGAAGCGTCGCATCGCCCCGGCGGACCTCTTCGCCAAGGGCGCCGACCTGTCGTCGCTGGAACGCGCCCTGTGCGACGCCGTCAACACCGCCAAGAAGGCCCGCCCCGGCGCCCAGCCGGTCAAGGTCGGCGGCGACACCTGGTCCTGCCCCAAGCTGAAGGACGTGGCCTTGATCCTCGCCCCCGGCGATGCGCCGGGCAAGGCCGGGGGCCTGACCTTCCTGCTCGACGCCTATGCGGTCGGCCCCTACGTCGAGGGTGCCTACTACCTGACCCTGCCCGCCTCGACCTTCCAGACCCTGCTGGCCCCGGCCTATGCGTCGGAGTTCGGCGGCAAGCCG
>DAIOID010000049.1:2632-20112 GCA_036744355.1 Brevundimonas sp. | reverse complement strand
CTTCTGGCCAGCCTGCCGCAGAAGACCCAGGTCTGGTTCCTGCTCTGGAACCTGTTGGGCGTGGGCGCCTATGTGCTCTATGGACGGCGACGGAGCTCCAGGCCGGAGTGACGCCCGGTGTTAGGCTTCGCCGGATGAACGTCGCATGTTGAAAGGCCTGCGACGATCTCGAGGTCCGCTTCTAGCGCAGCAGGGCGGCGAAAATGGAACGCCGGGCGACCGCGCTTTCGGGCGAGAGGCCGTGCTGGGCGAAGCGCTCCTGCCAGTCTGATACCGGCGTCGGGGCCGCGTCCGACGACGAGGGCGCAGAGGGTGCGGCTTCGCACACCAGAATATCGGAGGTGCGGTCCACCGCGATGTACTGGATCCAGTGAACCGGCACCTGATGCGTGTGGCCGTCATTGCCGCGCACGGGGATATAGTCGACGCGGTCTTCGCCGCGGAAGCCATGGGCTGTGACCTGCACCTTCTGCGCCCCTTCGGCGCTGCCGTGACTGGTCGTCTTCAGAACATTGCGCGTGACGCTGTCGGGATGGCTGAAGCGGGATTCGCCCATGTAGTTGGCGATGGCTTCATGCTCCCAGAAGCATGAGGGTTGCTGCAGCACGCCGGCGTAGATGTCCTCGGCCGGGCGATGCTGTTGGTACAGCGGAATGGCCAGGATGGGGGCGAAGCTGAAGTAGAAGGCCTTGAAAAGGCGGTTGTGGTAGTCGTTAAAAAACGTCCGGGCAGCGGCCAGGTCATTGAAGCGGAACATGTCCGGCGCGGCGCTGATGTCTTCACCGACCAGGTGCTGGGGCTCGACGGCGTTGATCTTCAGGAACTTCGTGAAAGTGAAATTGTCGCCAAAGCCAACAGCCTTGTCCTTGAGAATCTTCACCATTTCCTGCTGCGCCAGCGGCGTGAACAGCATGCGGAATTGCACTTCATGGTCTCGGTCGCCTGCAGCGAACAGGGCGTCGAACTCGCGGTTAGCCATGGGAGTGAAGCCGGCGCCGTCGCTCAGCTTGCGGGCCTTGGCCTCCAGCTTCTTGATGGCCTGGCCCTTGCGCCACTTGCTGATCATGCCGTCGTCAAGACCGGACAGCGACGATGGCCGGCGCGTGAAGGACAGGTCCGGCGCCGCGTGATTGCCATAGATCAGGACGGATTCATTGCCGTACTCGGGGAAGGGCTTGGTGACCGAGGCGTTGAGCACCTGAGATTTTGAAACAGTGGTCCAGCGTCCGTTCGAGTCGCGTTCCTGTTCGGTCCAATGAATGGTCAGGCTGCCGCGATAGGTCTTCGCGCCGATCCAGTGGTTCAGGGTCTGGGCCATGATGAACGGGTTGCCGCTCACCACCCCGGTGTGGGCGAACATGACCGAACGGGAGTCGTTGAAGCTGTCGCTCCAGCCATAGGACTGGCGCAGGTTGGTCAAGCGGCCGTGGCTGAAATAGGGGTCCAGTTCGATCTTTGGGAAGGTCTTGCGGACCAGTTTGGCGAAGATGTCCCAGTCGAACAGGCTGTTGAGCGGCGCCATCTGCCCCCAGGCGAGGGCTTCCTCTTCGGCGCGGGCGTCGGCGAGGGCCTGGGTGAGATTATCGCCGGCCTTGATGGCGGGATTCAGCTTCGCGAAAACAAGCGCCAGCAGGCCGGCGGCGCCAGCCAGCCATGCCGGGTGTCGGGCGTAGGCCAGGTAGAGCGTCGCAGCGGTCGCGATGAACATCACGACACGCAGAAATTTCCACCATTTGGTGCTGGCGCCTGATGCCCGCCCACGTTTCTCCAGGTCGCGGATTTCCTGAATTGTTTTGGCGTTGGCGGCTTCATCGACGCCCGAGGCCCTGAACAGCTCTTCAAAGAGATCCGCCGTGTGGCGCGTATGGGCGTCTTTCAGGCTGGATTGGTAAAAGTCGAGCGGGTCGTGGACATCCTCGGTCAGAAGAAGACTCCTCGCGCCGCCGCCTTGACTTCGGCCGTAGCCGTGAAGGGGATGCGGGTGGTGTAGCGATTACGCGCCGCGACGATCTGTTTGGTGGGCCAGGCGAAGATGTCCTGGTTCCAGATCGCCACCGTGTCGTTGTAGAGCGTGCGGGCGGCGGTGATCTCTTTTTGCAGATAGCTGTTCTGCTGCATGGCGTCGGCGATGGCCGCGTGGGCCTTGACGTCGGGGTAGGCCTCGAACGCCACATTGACGCGCGACAGGACGCTGTCCAGCTGGGCGGACGTGGCGTTGCGTTGGGCATCGGCGCCGTCGGCGTGGCCGCTGCGCAGCGCTGCGACGCTCTTCATCACGTCCTTGTCGAGGTCGACCGCCGTATTCAGCAGGCCGACCACGTTGCTGAGGATGACGACCCGCTGTTCCAGATAGTTGTCGATCTGGGAGGCGTCGGCCTGGATCTTCTGCTGGAGCCTGCGCAGATAGGCCAGGGCGTTGATCTTCATGAACAGGAAAATCAGGCCCGGCAGAACGCCGACAGCGCCAAACAGAACAGCCTGTCCCACCGGCAGAAGGCCGATGGCGGCGGCGGCGAGAACAGCCAGAGGAACCGCGATCCAAAGGGCGATTTCAAACAAGACAGAGCCCAGGCCGATGGAGACTGGAATCTGCTTCTCAATGACGTTGATGTCGCGTCCTGCCTGATTGACAGGGCCTGTGACCTCGTCGAGTTCATTGCCCATTGTAAGCCCCCGTAGAAATGCATCTTTTCCATAGATGCGGGGCCGGTATTGTCAACGCAGAAGACGCATGCCGCCATGGGCCCTGCAAGTGGCGGCGCACGCGTCCCAGGGTAAGAGGGCGCCCAAGGGGCGTTGGGAGCCCGCAGCAGACCTGTGCCGGTGGGCTAGCTCAGCGTCAGCGTATTGTACTGCGTGATCGGGCCCGGGTATTCGCCGCCGCGATCCTCGCCGACCTCGCGGGCGATCAGGGCGTTGGTCATGGCGTTGAGGCGCAGGATCAGGTCGCGGTGGGCCTCGGGCCGGGCGGCCAGGTTGATGATCTCTTCCGGGTCGTTCCGGGTGTCGTAAAGCTCCAGATCGTTGTGGGCGGTCAGTTGTTCCCAGGTCACGGGCGTATGGTGCTCGCCGGGGGCGAAGTAGCGGGCGAACTTGTAGCGACCGTCGAACACGCCCCGGTGCACGCGCCGTTTCGACAGGTCGAAGACCGGGCGGTCGAGGTAGTTCTTGTTGGTCCGCTCCCACGACAGCAGCACGCCGTAGTTGAACAGGTGGCCTTCCTCGTCGCGCGCGGTGCGGGCGGTCGGCGTCCGCGTCAGGCCCGACAGGTCGTGGCCGACCAACTGCGGGAAGGTCGTCTTGCTCCAGGCCTCGTCCTTACCGGCGAAGCCCAGCAGGGTGGGGGCGATGTCGACCGAGCTCATCACCGCATCCGTGGTCACGCCGCGCACGCCGTCGGGGTGGGCGATGAACATCGGGACGTTGGTTTCCTCGCGATAGATGGTGCCGCCCTTCTGGCGCATGCCGTGGGCGGCGGCCCGCTCGCCGTGGTCCGAGGTGTAGACGATGATGGTGTCATCCATCTGGCCCGAGGTCTCCAGCGCCCACAGCAGGGTGAGGATGTTCTGGTCCACGTCGCGGATGCAGTTGCAGTAGTAGTTGACGAAGCGCAGCCAGGCGGCCTCGTTCTCGCGCGGCATGGCGCCATAGGTCTTGACGTCCAGGGCCGAAATTCCGCGATGGGCCTCGGGCTTGGTCGACAGATCGTCCAGGTGGAAGCTGCGCGGCAGGGGATAACCCAGGTCGGTCTGATAGAGCGGATCGCCCGGCTCGGCGCGCATGACCCCGGCCAGGTTCCACACGGCGCGCGTCTCGGCCTGCTCGCCGGTGGCGTCGTAGAACATGATGTCGTGCGGATTGACCAGGTTCACAGCCATGAACCAGGGCTTGTGCTCGCGCTTTTCGGGCTTCTTCGCCAGTTGTTCGATCAGCATGGCGGAGTCGCCGGTGACGGCCCGGTCGGTGCGGTAGCCGGCCCAGGTCAGGCCGATCTCTTCGCCGTAGAAGTTGTAGTCGGAGAAGCCGAAGGGCTCCATGGCGTCGGTGGTGTCGGGGAACTCGCGCTGGAAGCCCGGTGCGGCGGTGGGCAGTTTCGACAGGTGCCACTTGCCCTTGTAGGTCGTGTAGTAGCCCGCCGCCCGCATCATGTCCCCGAGGGTGCCGATCTCGGGCGTCAGGACGGCGCCTTGCTCGGCGTTGGAATAGACCTTGGTCCTTTGCGTGTGCTGGCCGGTGTAGATGACGGCGCGCGACGGCGTGCAGGGCGTGGTGTGCACATGATAGTTGCGCACATGCAGGCTGCGCTCCAGCAGGGCGCGGTGGCCGGGCAGGTGATCGAGGAAGCCCTCGGGATAGGACTGCAGCCCGAATTCCTGATCGGTGACGATGAAGAGGATGTTCAGCGGCTTGGACGGATCGCGGGGCGTGCGCGGGCGGGCGCGAACGGGCGGAGCCGCAGCGGCGGCGCTGGCGCCGGCCATGCCGGCCAGAAGGGAACGGCGGTCGATCCTGGGCATGTGTCTCTACTCCACTAGGAGCCCTGCCGTTCTGCGCGGCCTTTGGGCGTCGGTCAGGTCAGGCGGCCACCTGCACATAGCGGCCGTCGAAATAGGCGAGGGGCGGCAGGCTTGAGGGCAGGGTCACGGACAGGACGTCGCCGATGACGACCCGGTGGCTGCCGTGGTCGACCACATTGGCTTGCTTCAGATGGATGACGGCGCAGGCGTCGCGCAGGAAGGGCGGACGGTCCTCGGCGGCCTCTTCCCAACAACCGATGGCGAAGCGTTCGCCGCCTCGCACGCCGCCGCCACAGGCGCGCGACACCGCTTCATGGTCGGCGCTCAGCACGTTCAGCATCAGGTCCGAACCGGCGTCGATGGCCTGGAAGATGGCGGCGTTGCGGTTGATGCAGACCAGCATGGAGGGCGGGTCCATGCTGACCTCGCTGACGGCGGTCGCCGCCATGGCGAAGGGCTGGCCATCGACCTGGGCCGTGACGACCACGACCGAGCGCACAAGGTTGCGCAGGGCGCTCTTCAGCGCGGGCGCCAGATCATCGTCCATGGCCGTCGTCCTTCCCTGTAGACCTGCCCTGTTGCCGAGCATGGTTTCCCCGATACTGCGACTGGGGAAATATATGTCAAGTTACTTTACTAATTAGGCCGCTGTCGTCCCTTCGGCCTGCGACGCGGGCAGGGCCAGCATGACGCTCTGGGCGACGCACAGCGGCTTCTCCAGACCCTCGCCCTCGATGACGCAGTCGCTGGTGATCTGCCAGCCGCCAGCGCGCGCCTCGATCGCCGCCACCGTCTGACGCAGACGCACGCGCACGCCCGCCGGAGCGGGAGAGACAAAGCGCACCTTGTTGACGCCGACGTTCAGCACCTTGTCCGCGCCCTGGATGCGGAACAGGTCGTCCTGCAACCGGGGCAGCAGCGACAGGGTCAGGAAACCGTGGGCGATGGGCCCGCCCTGTTCGCGGGTCGTCCGCTCGACGTCGACGTGGATCCACTGATGATCGTCGGTGGCGTCGGCGAAGCGGTTGATGCGCGGCTGGTCGAGGTGGAGCCAGTCGGACACGCCGAGGTCGCGACCCGCCATGCCCGGCAGGTCGCTGAAGGCGACGATGAGCGGGCCGCTCACGCCCTGGTGCTCGATTGGGCGGCTTTCGGTTCGCGGGCGATCTTGTTCGGGCCGGCGAAGCCGAACATCCAGGCGGCGATCTTGCGCATCTGGATTTCCTCCGCGCCCTCGGTGATCCGATAACGGCGGTGGTGGCGATAGATGTGCTCGAACGGGGTGTGGCGCGAATAGCCCATGCCGCCGTGCACCTGCATGGCCGTGTCGGCGGCCTGACAGACCAGGCGGTTCGCCCAGTAGTTGCACATGGAGACCCGGTCCGAGAGCGTGGTCGCCACCTCGGGCTTGGACATGCGGTCCATTTCCCAGGCCGTCTTGCGGATCATCAGGCGCAGCATCTCGACCTGGGTGGCCAGTTCGACCAAGGGGAACTGGATGGCCTGATTGACCGCCAGCGGCTTGCCGAAGGGCTTGCGCGCCCGGGCGTACTTCACCGACTCGCGGACGCAGAAATCAGCGGCGCCCAGCGACGAGGCCGCCTGACGGATGCGGTTCTCATGGACGAAATGCTGGGCCAGGGTCAGCCCGCCGCCGACCGGGCCGAACACGGCGTCTTCGGGAACCCAGACGTTGGTGAAGCTGACGCGCGGGTGGTCCGTGGGCATGTTGAACGTCCACAGATACTCTTCGACCTTGACGCCCGGCGCCTCGGCGGGAACCAGCAGGCAACTGATGCCGTCGGCGTCGCCGGCCTGGCCCGCGGTGCGGCAGAAGACCATGACGTGGGTGGCGACGTGCATCCCCGTGGTCCACATCTTCTCGCCGTCGATGCGCCAGCCGGCGACGCCGTCGCGGGTCTCGTGGACGGCGACCGTCTCCATGTGGGTGGCGTCGGAGCCGTGGTCGGGCTCGGTCAGGCCGAAGCAGACCGAGCGGGTGTTGTTCAGGATGCCGCCGATGAATTCCTCACGCTGGGCCGGGGTTCCGAAGTCGCGGAACATCAGCACCTGCGGATAGTTGGCGACGATCGAGTGCTCGTTCTGCAGGTCGTTGTGCAGGCCCAGGCCCTTGGCGGCGAAATGCTCGCGGATCACGGCCATGGCCAGGTTCGACCCGTCCTTGCCGCCGAACTCGGCGGGCAGGGCGAAGCGCAGGTGGCCGGCCGCGTCGGCGCGGCGCTTGGCCTCGGCCAGCAGGTCCTCCCATTCGTGCCGGGGCAGGCCGCCGCGATCATAGTCGGTGCGGGCCCATTCGCGGCGGTGGTCGAAGAAGCGTTCGTTGTCGTCCTGCGCCTGAAGCGGAGCGATCTCGGCCGCGATGAAGGCGTCCAGTTCCGCTAGATAGCCGGTCAGTTCGGCGGGCAGTTCGAAGTCCATTTTGGCTCCTCCTTATCGTTGGAACGAGCCTAGGCTGGTCGCCGAATAACGTAAAGCAATTTGACAAACATCCGAGCCAGGTATGGAGTGATTTCAACATAAGAAACGTCAGGAAGGACGGATTCCATGGCCATGACATCGTCTCCCCCCAGCGGCCTGCAGTCGCTGCATCACGCGGCGTTCCGCTGCCGCGACGCCGAGCAGACGCGCTGGTTTTATGAGGACGTCATAGGCTTGAAGGCCTCGGCGGGCATCGTCCTGGACGAGGTGCCGGGCCTGGGCGATCCGGTCCCCTACATGCACATCTTCTTCGAGATGGAGGACGGCAATTTCGTCGCCTTCTTCGACGCGCCCTCGACCGCTGACGCCGACTGGTTCCAGCGCAAGGACAGCTTCGACATGCATATCGCGCTTCAGGCGCGGGACGAGGCGCACATGCTCGAAATCCAGCAGCGCATCCGTTCGCACGGCGTCAGCTGCCTGGGCCCGGTCGAGCATCACTTCGTCCGCTCGGTCTATATGTACGACCCCAACGGCATCCAGGTCGAAGTCACCTGCCGCACCGCCGACCACGACCGCATCCTGGCCGAGGAGAAGGCGGTCCTGCCTCAGCTGATCAAGGACTGGTCTGCCCGCACCCGCGCGGAAAAGGAAGCCAAGTTCGGCGCCGAGGCGCTGGACCGTCGCGGCAAGCCCCAGTCGGAGCTGAAGGGATGAGCGCCGTTAAGAAGAAGTATCAGCGCATTCCCTATCTGATCGTCTTCCAGGAGCAGGCGACCTTCAAGGACACCTACGGCGGCGCCGAGGGCTCGGTCGCGCTGGAGGCCCACCTGCTGAAGCCGGACACCGAGTCCGACACCGTCGTCATCATGATGCACCCGATCGGCGGCGGCGCCTGGCTGCCCCTGCCGGCGGCCCTGGCCAAGCAGGGCGTCCACGTCATCTATTGCAACAGCCGCTACCGGGGCATCGACAACGCCCTGATCATGGAAAAGTGCGCCCTGGATCTGGGCGCATGCGTCCGCGATGCGAAGGAGCGTCTGGGCTACAAGAAGGTCATCCTCGGCGGCTGGTCCGGCGGCGGCGCCCTGTCGCTCTTCTATCAGGCGGAGGCCGAAAACCCGATCGTGACCCAGACCCCGGCGGGCGACCCGATCGACCTGACCAAGGCGAACCTGATCCCGGCGGACGGCATCGCCCTGCTGGCGGCCCACCTGTCGCGCAACCTGACCCTGACCGAGTGGATCGACCCCTCGGTGACGGACGAAGCGCGTCCGTTCGACCGCGATCCTGAGCTGAACATCTACGACCCGGCCAACCCCAACCAGGCGCCCTATTCGTCGGAATATGTGGCCCGCTATCGCGCCGCCCAGGTGGCCCGCAACCGCCGCATCACCGCCTGGGTTAAGGCGCAGCTGGCCGAGCTGAAGGCCGCCGGCCTGCACAACCACGAGCGCGGCTTCGTGGTGCAGGGGACCATGGCCGACCCGCGCTTCATCGACGAGACCTTGGAGCCCAGCGACCGCCGTCCCAACTACTGCATGCTGGGCGATCCGGTGGTGGTCAACGACGGCCCGGTCGGTCTGGCGCGCTTCTCGACCCTGCGGTCGTGGCTGTCGCAGTGGTCCTATGACGACTCCAACGCCGACGGGCTGAAGTGCGCCGCGCGGATCACCGTCCCCATGCTGGTCATCGAGAACAGCGCCGACGACGCCTGCACCCCCAGCCACGCGGCCCGGTTGATGGCGGCGGCGGTCAAGGCGCCCCAGACCCACGCGGTCATCAAGGGCGCCAACCACTACTATTCCGGTCAGCCCGACAAGGCGGCGGAATCGGCGGATGTCTTCGTCGAGTGGCTGAACGCCACCTTCTGATCAACCGCCGAGGTCGAGACGACAACGGCCGGTCCTTCGCGGGACCGGCCGTTTTCTTTTGCCCGGCGCGCGCCGGACAGCGGGCAGAAAAAAGCCGGAGCGTCGGGGGAACCGCTCCGGCGAGTTTTGTCTGGGGCCCCGATCAAGCCCCGGACGAGGACTGGATCAGTACTTGAGGCTCAACTGGACCGAGACGACGCGGCCCGGATCGACCACATAGGTCTGGGACCCGGCCAGGAAGGGCGTGCCGAAGGAGTGGGACGCCGTCCATTCGTTGGTCAGGTTGCGGCCGATCAGGGCCAGGGTCCAGCGATCGTCGGCCGAGACCAGGCCGAGGCGCAGGTCCGTCTTGGAGAAGCCTTCCTGATAGGAGAGGGGGTTCAGGTTCTCTTCCAGATAGGTCCCGCTGCGGCCGCGCACGGTGGCGTCCGCCTGGAGCCGCATGCCGTTGTCGAGCGGATGGTCGATGTTCAGCGTCAGGGCGCCCGACCACTTGGGCGCGCGCGGAAGGCGCACGCCGCCGATGTCCTCGACGCAGTTGGCCGGCGGGGCCACGCCGTTTTTGTAGACGCAGGGCGCGGTCGGATAGGAATCGTACTTAGCGTCGTTGTAAGCGACCGATCCCGACAGGGTGACCGACGGATGCAGACGCAAGGTGCCCTCGGCCTCGACGCCCTGGCTCTTGGCGCTGGCGGCGTTGGTGGTGATGAAGGCGTTGGTCGCCGAGTTGAAGCCCGAGACCTGCAGGTCCTCGAATTTCGACGTATAGGCCGCCAGGTTCAGGGTCGCCCGGCCGTCCAGCAGGGTCAGCTTGGTCCCGACCTCGAATGACTGCGAGGTCTCGCCCTCGAACTCGAAAGCGTCCTGACCGCCGGTCGACTGGGCGCCGACGAAGCCGCCCGCCTTCGAACCCTTGGCGTAGGAGGCGTAGAACATGGCGTTGCGGTCGAGGACGTATTGGACCTGCACCGAGGGATCGAGCTGGCTCTCCTCGCGCTGACCCTTCAGCGGCGTGTTGACCCAGGACGGCGGGACGGCGCCGGTCGTGGCGCGCGTCTGGTCGGCGGCCTTGTCTTCCCAGGTCTGGCGCAGGCCGGCGGTCAGTTTCCACTGGTCGTTGAAGGCGTAGGTGGCCTGACCATAGATCGAGTAGCTCTCGTTGGTCTGGTTGAACAGACGGTCGCTGGCGCCGTTGAAGGGCCCCATCAGAATGCTGGAATTCTGATGCATGTCGATTTCGTTGCGGTGCGCATAGGCGCCGACGATCCAGGTCAGGGCGCCGTCGTTGGGTGAGGTCAAGCGGACTTCCTGCGAAATCTGGCTGAATTCTTCCTGGAAGATGGTGCGCAGCAGGGGGGCGGCGACGAAGTCGCTGTCGATCTGCTTGTCGTAGTCGAAGGCCGAATAGGCGGTGATCGCCGTCAGGGTGACGCCGTTGTCGAAGTCCTTGTTGACCGTCAGCACGCTGTTGAAGCTGTTGGCGTTGTCATAGTCCGGCACGCCCGGCGTGGTGGCGCGGGTGAAGGACTTGGAGCCGCCGGGGCCGACGCTGCTCATCGGCTGGCCGGTCAGGTCCTGACTGGCGCCCTCGACCTTGAGGCGGAAGGACAGGGTGTCGCTGGCCAGATAGTCGATGACGGCACGACCGATCAGGTCCTCCCGGCCCGGATTGTGGTCGACGGTGGTGGTGTTCTCCAGCCAGCCTTCGTTGTCGCTGTACTTGCCGGCCAGACGGACCAGCAGCTTGTCGGTGATCGGGCCCGAGACGATCTGGGTGATTTCATAGCCGTTGTCGCCGTCGACCGTGCCGGTGACGGTGGTGGCCAGTTCACGCGTGGCGCGCGGGCCGTTCGAGGTGATGTTGATGGCCCCGGCGGCGGTGTTCTTGCCAAACAGGGCGCCCTGGGCGCCGCGCAGGACCTCGACGCTGGCGACATCGAGGAAGGGGGCGGCGAACTGGCGGCCGCGACCGGCATAGGCGCCGTCGACGAACAGGCCGACCGACTGCTCGAAGGCCAGGTTGCCCGGCGAGGAGCCGATGCCGCGGATATAGATGGCGTTGTTGCCCGGGGTGGCCTGGATATGCAGGTTGGGCACCGAGCCCGACAGGGCCTCCAGGTTGCGGACGTCCTGGCTGGCCAGTTCCTCGCCGCTGGTGACGTTGACCGAAATCGGCACGTCCTGCAGACGTTCGGTGCGCTTGCGCGCGGTGACCAGGACTTCGCCGATCGCGGTGGCCGGCTGGTCGGCGGCCTGTTCAGCGGTCTGGGCGTGAGCGGCCGAGCCGAGCGCCAGACCGCTGGACGCCAGCAGCATCAGGTATTTGTAGCGCATGTCTTTCCTCCCCATGCGGCCTCATCATTGAGGCTTGATTGGCGACGAGGAGGTGCGCGCCGCTCTTGGCGACGGTCGCTTCGTGTTCCTCCCTGACAGGGGCTCTTGGCGGCCTTCATTGTCAAGAAAGTAGACAATCCCTTTCCGGGAAAGTCGTCAAGTTACTTTACTGTTTTTTGTCCTTAGCCTGACGAAAGGCCGGCGCTTCGGACTCGCTTTCCGGCAAGGCGTGAATAATGGGGGCGCCCCAGTCGCCGGCGAAGGCCTCGTTCAGCGCCTTGACGCGGCGGGCGCCGATGCGGCGGCTCAGCTCCTGCGTCAGGTGCTCGACGATCTTGCGGGCGTCCTGGCGCATGGCCTTGCCCATGGGGGTCAGCTGCACGATGCGGATGCGCCCGTCCGTAGGGTCGTCCGCCATTTCAAAGACGCCGCGTTCGACCAGGGAGTTGATCGTCGAGTGCACGGCCTGACGTGTCAGGCGCAGGCTGCGGGCGATGTCGGCGGGGCGCACCACGTCCATCTGGACGTGCATCATCACCATCGACTCCGGCCGGGTCAGGTGCGGCCAGCCCGCTTCGCGCAGGCTCATCTGCAGGCTCTCGTCGAACCATTCGAAGCCGGCCAGCAAGGGCACGATCAGGTAGTCGGATTTGAAGATCATGAAGGGCTCCCGAACCGATGTTATGCCTTCGTCGCCCGTGAAGCGCCAAGCGGAAACCTGTCTATCCTGACTCGCGCCCAGGTCGCATCGCTTCTGCCCTAAAGCGTACGCGCGATCAGCAGCTTCATGACTTCCGACGTGCCGCCGTGGATCGTGTCGATCCGCGCGTCCTTGTACAGCTGGGCGATCGGGTACTCGTTCATGTAGCCGTAGCCGCCGAACAGCTGCAGGCAGCGGCTGACCCCGTCCAGCTCGGTTTCCGTGATCCAGAGCTTGGCCATGGAGGCGGTGGCCGCGTCCAGTTCGCCGCGGATCAGCTTCTCGGTGCAGGCGTCGATGAAGCTGCGGGCGATGACGGCCTTGGTCTTGATGTCGGCCAGGGTGAACTGGGTGTTCTGGAACTCCATCAGCGGCTTGCCGAAGGCGTGACGTTCGCGGGTGTATTCGACCGTCAGCTTCAGCGCCCGTTCCAGGATCGCCAGTCCCATGGCGGCGATGCCGAGGCGTTCCTGCGGCAGCATCTGCATCAGCTGTCCAAAGCCCTTGCCCTCGACCTCGCCGACCAGATTGGAGGCGGGGACGCGCACGTCCTGGAAGAAGAGTTCCGACGTGTCCTGGGCGGCGCGGCCCATCTTGTCGAGGTTGCGGCCGCGCACGAAGCCGGGTCGGTCTCCTTCCACCGCAATCAACGAAATGCCGCGCGAACCGTTGTCCGAGGTGCGGCAGACCACCAGAATCAGGTCCGCCGTCTGGCCGTTGGAGATGAAGGTCTTCTGGCCGTTCAGCACCCATTCGTCGCCCTCCAGACGGGCGCGGGTGCGGATGCCCTGCAGGTCCGATCCTGTGCCCGGCTCGGTCATGGCGATGGCCAGGACGATCTCGCCCGAGACCACGCCCGGCAGCCATTTCGCCTTCTGCTCCTCGGTGCCGAAGGCGATCAGATAGGGGGCGACGATCATGTTGTGCAGCGGTACGCCCCAGCCCTCCATGCCGCGCGCGCCGAACTCTTCGATCAGGACGCGCTCATGGCGGAAGTCAGCGCCCATGCCGCCGTATGTCTCTGAGACCGACAGGCCCAGCAGGCCGAACTCGGCGCCCTTGGTCCACATCTCGCGCGGGACAATCTTGTTGTGGTTCCAGCTCTCGATCGTCTCGGGCGAGCATTCTGCGTCGAGGAATTTCGACAGGCCCTCGCGGAACAGGTCGACGTCTTCCTGGGTGTAGGCGGAGGGACCGGCGTGGGCGCTCATCGGGGGCTCGCAGACTGGAACAGAGGTTGGTTTCATCCTGTCCCGGTTGCGCGATGAACGTCAATCTATTTGACAAAGATCGATGGCTTCGGTCATCCATTCCCCATGTCTGCATCTCAATCCGCATCTGCATCCGACCCGGCCGAGCATGTTCAGGCCCGGCTCGGCGCCCTGGCGTCGGCGCTGGCCCCCGGCGGCGCGCGCGTGACGGGCCTGCGCCGCCTGACCGGCGGCGCCAGTCTGGAAACCTGGGCCTTCGACGTGGCGGGCGCGGGCCGTCCGCGTCCGCTGATCCTGCGCCGTCGCGGCGGGGGCGGCGAAGCCGAGGTGTTCGAGACCTCCTTGCCCTTGCCGGTCGAGGCTAGGCTGTTGAAGGCGGCGGAGGAGGGCGGTGTTCCTGTCGCCCCTCTGGTCCGCGACTGCGTCGAGGTCGATGGTTTGGGCGAAGCCTATGTGGTCGAGCGGGTCACGGGCGACACCCTGGGGCGCCGCATCGCCGCCGACGCCGCCTTCGCCCTGGCGCGGAAGACGCTAGGCCGCCAGTGCGGCGAGGCCTTGGCGAAGATCCACGCCGTCGATCCGGCCAGCCTGCCGCCGCTGGAGGTGCAGGACGCCCGCGCCGTGCTGGACCGCTACGCCGACATCTATCGCAAGAGCAGCGCCCCGCGCCCGGTCATGGATGCGGCCCTGAAATGGATGGAGGCGCGCCTGCCCGAGCCCGTCGCCCCGCGTCTGGTTCACGGCGACTTCCGCAACGGCAATCTGATGGTCGACCCCGAGCGGGGTCTGACCGCCGTTCTGGATTGGGAGCTGGCCCATCTGGGCGACCCCGCCGAGGACCTGGGCTGGCTGTGCGTCAACAGCTGGCGCTTTGGCGTGACGCATCGGGTGGTGGGCGGTTTCGCCGATCTGGAGGTCCTGCTGGACGCCTACCGCGATGCGGGCCGCGAACCGCCGTCGGTCGAACGCGTCCGCTTCTGGCAGGCGGTCGGCACGTTCAAATGGGCCGTGGTGACGATGATGATGTACCGCACCTTCGCCTCGGGCGCGTCGGCGTCGGTCGAGCGCGCCGTGATCGGCCGGCGTCTCAGCGAGTGCGAAGTCGATCTTCTGGCCCTGATGGAGGCACCGCGATGATCGAGGGACCGCGCAAGGACGAACTGCTGGCGGCGACGACCGCCTGGCTGGAAGGGGCGCCGACCTCGGCCGACGGCTTCCACCGCAAGGTGGCGGCCAATGCGCTCGGGATCGTGTCGCGCGAACTGGCCCAGTGGCCCGCCGCCGAGGCCGCCGCCGTCGCCCGGATGCAGGCGATTCTGGGCGTGGACGGCGACTATGCCACGTTGAACGCCGCCCTGGCCGAAGCCTTGCGCGACGGAAGCGTCAGCGCCGACGATCCCGCTGTCTTCGACCATCTGCGCCGTCTGGCGCTGGATGCCCTGGCCATCGACCAGCCGCGCTATCGCCACGAGCTGGCGGCGCCGAAGGACATCCAGCCATGATCGAATGGGTCGAGGTCTCGCCGCGCGACGGCCTGCAAAACGAAAAGACCATCCTGTCGACCGCCGACAAGGTGGCCCTGATCGAACGCGCCATCGCGGCGGGCGCACGCCGGATCGAGGTCGCCAGCTTCGTCAACCCGAAGCTGGTGCCGCAGATGGCCGACGCCGAGGCGGTGATCGCCGCCCTGCCGAAGCGGCCTGAGGTGCGCACCATCGGTCTGGTGCTGAACGAGCGCGGCGCGGGCCGGGCCCTGGCGACCAGCGTCGATGAACTGGGCGTGGTCGTGGCCGCCAGCGACGTCTTCGGCACGGCCAATCAGGGTCTGGACGTGGACGCCAGCATCGCCATGGCCGGACGTGTGATCGCGCAGGCAAGGGCCGCAGGTCGGGACGCTCAGGTGACGATCTCGGTCGCCTTCGGCTGCCCGCTGTCGGGCGCGGTCGATCCTGCCCTCGTGGTCGACATGGCGCGCCGTCTGGCCGCCTCTGGTCCGCTGGAGATCGCCCTGGCCGACACCATCGGCGTGGCCCGTCCTGACGAGGTGTCGTCTCTGGTCGCGACGGTGGTCGAGGCGGTGCGGCCCCTGCCGGTGCGGGTCCACTTCCATGACACGCGCGGCACGGGCGTGGCCAACGCCGTCGCCGCCGTCGCGGCCGGGGCCGTGACCGTGGACGCCTCCATCGGCGGCACGGGCGGCTGTCCCTTCGCGCCCGGCGCGGCGGGCAATGTCGCGACCGAGGATGTGGCCTACGCCCTGAACGGTCAGATGGCGGTCGACATCGACGCCATCTGCGACGCCGCCGTCTGGCTCAACGAAAAACTGCAGCGGACCCGGACCAGCGCCATGACGCGCGCCTGGCTGTCCGCCCGCGAGAGGAAGCAAGCATGACCCAACAGACCCATGAGGGCCGCGTGGTCCTGATCACCGGCGCCTCCTCCGGCATCGGCGCCGAGTTCGCCCGCGTCCTGTCGCGGGGCGGGGCCAAGGTTGTGCTAGCCGCGCGCCGGGCCGACCGTCTGGCCGCTCTGGTCGCCGAGATCGAGGCGGCGGGCGGCGAGGCCCTGGCCGTGTCGATGGACGTGGCCGACGAGGCCTCGGTCATCGCCGGTTATGACGCCGCCGAGGCGCGCTTTGGCCTGGTCGACACCGTGATCGCCAACGCCGGGGTCAACGCCGACGGCCCCGCGACCGAGCTGTCCATCGAAGAGTTCGATCAGATCCAGGCGGTCAACAGCCGCGGCGTCTTCCTGACCGCGCGCGAGGGCGGGCGGCGTCTGCTGGCCAGCGGCCGGTCCGAGCGCGGCCGCGTGGTCATTCTGGCCTCTATGGGGGGCTTGCACGCCCTGACCGGCCTGGTCGCCTACTGTGCCTCCAAGGCCTCGGCGGTCATGCTGGGCCGGGGCCTGGCCAATGAGTGGTCGCGCGCGCGGATCAGCGTCAATGTCGTCTGCCCCGGCTATATGCTGACCGACATCAACGAGGAGTGGTTCACCAGCGAGGCGGGCCAGAAGATGATCTCCAAGCTGCCGCGGAAGCGCCTGATGCCGATCGACGCCCTGTCGCCGACCATCAGCTACCTGACGTCCGACGCCGCCGCCTATGCGACCGGGGCCGTGATCCAGATCGACGACGGCCAGCATATCGACTGATCGCGTCGACAGCGGATCGGAGGAGGGGCCTTTGCGTGCCCCTTTTCGTGGGCGGTCCATAAAAAGAGGGGGCCGCGAACGGCCCCCGAGTGGAGAGTTTCGGAGAAGTCGTCGCGGTTCAGGTCAGCAGCGAGTTCGGCGCCAGACCGACCATCGAACGCCCATGCAACTCGGTGGACACGTCCATGTCGTAGACGATGTGGCTGGCCATGACCTCGATGTCGCGCAGGATGCGCTGCATGGGATTGTCCATGGCGTAGAGGCCGGACCCTGACGAGTCGCAGCAGGTCCGCACCGCCTCCAGGCACTGGCTGACGGCATAGGCGATCTGGGCGCGCAGGCGCAGGCGATGCGGCAACTGCTCCTCGTCGCTCAGGGCCGAGAGGGTCAGGTTCTCGTCCGCCGCCTGACGGATCGACAGTTCGGCCGATCGCACCATCAGGTCGGCGCGGGCCAGACGCATCTGGGCGGCGGGCTTGTCCACCTGGGTCGACTGCCCGCCCATCTTGGTGTGGACCGTCAGCCGTTGACGGCTAAACTCCACCGCCGCCCGGGCCGCGCCGACCGAGGGCAGGGCCGCCGTGACGCAGAGCTGCGGCAGCATGGGCGCGGCGTACAGCGGGTTGTCATGGATGCGCGAGCCGTTGCCGCGCCCGGTGCGGACTTCGGACACCACGAAGGTGTAAGCCTCGGGCACGAACAGGTCTTCGGCGACAATGTCGTTGGAGCCGGTGGCGGCCATGCCGCTCATGAACCAGGTGTCCAGCACCTCCACGTCCTCGGCGCGGGCCAGGATCATGCGTACGACCGGCGGCTGGCCCTCGCCCATGTCTTCCATGGCGTTCAGCATGACCCAGTCGGCGTGCATGACGACGGTGCCGAACTTCCAGCGGCCCGAGACCCGGAAACCGCCGTCCACGCGCACCGCCTTGCCCGGAGGAGCGGCGACGCTGGGGGCGATGACATAGGGGGTGCGGCCCCAGACCTCGGCCTGGGTCTGTTCCGGGAACTGGGCGATCAGCCAGTTGTGCTCGGCGGCGAAGCTGGCCGTCCATCCGGTCGAGGGGCAGGCTTCGCAGATGGCCAGGGTCGCGTCGATATAGGCTTGGGGGTCGAACTCCAGCCCGCCGAAGCGACGCGGCACATACATGTAGAAATAGCCGGTGGCGCGCAGGGCGTTCCACACCTCGTCCACCGGGCGGCGCAGGCGCTCGGCCTCGGCGGAGGCAGCGGCGATCATGGGCTTCAGCGC
>DAIOID010000049.1:0-2532 GCA_036744355.1 Brevundimonas sp. | reverse complement strand
GATGACTCGCTCGCTCCTGATGCTCGATCTCGTCCGCACCGTCTACTGGTTCGACGAGCAACTGCAGTCGCGGCTGGACGCCAAGGGCTGGGGCAAGCTAAGCCGCACCCAGTCGCTGGTTCTGGTCAATGTCGCCAACGGCGAGACGCGGGCGGCGCGCATGGCCGAGAACCTGGGCATTTCGCGTCAGGCCATGAGCCAGTTTCTGGCGGAAATGGTCGAGAACAAGCTGGTCGAACTGGTCCCTGATCCCGCCGACCGGCGCGCGCGCATCGTCCAGTTCGCTCCTGAATCCCACGCCATCCGCGACGACGCGCAAAAGATCCTGCGTGAGCTGGAGGCCGAGCTGGAGCAGGCCGTGGGGGCCGAGGGTCTGGGCGTCATGCGCGAGGGGCTGCGCGCGTTCCTGGGCGGTCTGGACGCGCGCTCGGCGTCGGAAGCGGAAATGACTTAAGTCAAATTTCTTGACAAGATTGTTTGACCGGTCGATCACCGTATGACCTCTTCGAGAGGGGCGTGCGGGGAGCGACGGTCATGTTCAGCGACATCTTCGGACTATCGGCCGGTGCGCCGGCGCAATGAGCGCGGCGACGAAATCCGTCGGCGCCCTGGCGGGTCTGACCATCATCGAGATGGCGGGCATCGGCCCGGGCCCCTTCGCCTGCATGATGCTGGCCGATCACGGCGCCGAGGTCATCCGCATCGACCGGCCGGGCGCCAGGGTTGATCCCACAGATGTGCTGGCGCGCTCACGCCGGCGGGTCGAACTCGACCTCAAGAGCGAGGAAGGCCGCGCCGCTGCGCGTGAGCTGATCCGAAAGGCGGACGGTCTGGTCGAAGGCTATCGTCCCGGCGTCATGGAACGCCTGGGCCTGGGTCCCGAAGTGCTGCTGGCCGACAATCCCAGGCTGGTCTACGGCCGCATGACGGGCTGGGGTCAGGAAGGGCCGCTGGCCAAGGCCGCCGGCCACGACATCAACTATATCGCCATCACCGGCGCCCTGAACGCCTTTGGCCGGGCGGGCGAAAAGCCGACCCCGCCGATCAACATGGTCGGCGACTTCGGCGGCGGCGGCATGATGATGGCTTTCGCCATGCTGGCCGGCGTCCTGTCGGCGCGTTCTACCGGGCAGGGGCAGGTTATCGACTGCGCCATGACCGACGGCGCCTCCCTGCTGATGGGCATGATCTGGGGCTTCCGCGCCCAGGGCATCTGGGGCGACGAGCGAGGGACCAACTACCTCGACACCGGCGCCCCCTACTACGACACCTATGAGACCGCCGACGGCCTCTATGTCGCCATCGGCTCCATCGAGCCGCCCTTCTATGCGCGGATGCTGGAAGCGACCGGCCTGACCGATGATCCGATGTTCAAGGATCAGGACGGGGCCGAGGACCGCGAGACGCGCCGCGCCCGCCTGACCCGGATCTTCGCCGCCAGGACCCGCGACGAATGGTGCGCCCTGATGGAAGGGACCGACGCCTGCTTCGCCCCGGTCCTCTCCTTCGCCGAGGCCCCGAACTATCCGCACAACGCCCAGCGTCAGGCCTTTGTCGAACTGGACGGCGTGATGCAGCCGGCCCCCGCGCCCCGCTTCTCCCTGACGCCGGCGCCGCAACCGCGCGCCCCTGGCGCCTGATCAGAACAACTGAGGAAACGACCGTGAGACAAGCCTACATCTATGACGCCGTGCGGACCCCGCGCGGGCGGGGCAACGCCAAGGGCAGCCTGCATGAAGTAACCGCCATCTCTCTGGCGGCCCAGGTGCTGCAAGCCCTGCGCGACCGCAACAACCTGGACACCCGTCTGATCGACGACGTGATCCTGGGCTGCGTGGCCCCCATCGCCGAACAGGGCGCCAACATCGCCCGCGTCGCCGCCATCAACGCCGGTCTGGCCCAGACGGTCGCCGGCGTGCAGATGAACCGCTTCTGCGCCTCGGGTCTGGAAGCCGTGAACACGGCGGCGGCCAAGGTCGTCTTCGGCGAGGCGGACGCGGCCATCGGCGGCGGCGTCGAGAGCATGAGCCGGGTCAAGATGGGCTCGGACGGCGGCGCCTGGTCGGTCGACCCCGACGTGGCCTTCACCACCTATTTCGCGCCCCAGGGCGTCGGCGCCGACGCCATCGCCACCCTGTCCGGCTTCAGCCGCACCGACGTGGACGCCTTCGCCGCCGAGAGCCAGAAGCGCGCCGCCGCCGCCTGGGCCGACAATCGCTTCAAGAACTCCATCGTCCCGGTCAAGCACTGCGGCGTGACGGTTCTGGCCCATGACGAGTTCATGCGCCCCGAAACCACGGTCGAGAGCCTGAGCGCGCTGAAGGCCTCCTTCGCCGGGCTCGGCGCGGCGGGCTTCGATTCCATCATGCGTCAGCGCTATCCCGAGATCGAAGCGGTCAACCATGTCCACCACGCGGGCAACAGCTCGGGCATCGTCGATGGTGCCTCGGGCCTGCTGATCGGCACCAAGGAGATGGGCGAGAAGATGGGCCTCAAGCCCCGCGCCCGCATCGTCGGCACGGCCTCGATCGG
>DAIOID010000048.1:0-20931 GCA_036744355.1 Brevundimonas sp. | reverse complement strand
ACGGCGGGGGTGCCGGGGACCAGCATTGTCATGCTGACCCTGACCCTGTCGACGGCGGGCCTGCCGCTGGAAGGCATCGGCTATATCGTCGCCATCGACCGGATCATCGACATGATGCGCACGGCCACCAACGTCACCGGCCAGATGGTCGTGCCCGTTCTGGTCGCCAAAGAGGAAGGCATTTTGAACGAGGACATCTATAACGGTCACGTCGCCTGGCTGCCCGGTGATCCCGAGGCGGAAACGCCCGAAGGCGTGCGCGCGGCGGGTATTTGATCAAAGAGGCTTGCCGTCGTCGGAATCGCGGGCTACATCGCGCCTCCCGACGGTCCAAGCCTTTCTGATTTGGCCGTTCCAGCGCTGGACGCGTAGCTCAGCGGGAGAGCACCTCGTTCACACCGAGGGGGTCACAGGTTCAATCCCTGTCGCGTCCACCATTTTCCCCCTTATCTTACAACAAGATAGAGCCCATCGCCTGGACGTGAACCTGGGGCGTCTGAGGTTTGACCTCGTTAGGGGGGCGCTAGGGGGGCGCCGGAAACCTCGCTCAAAACGGCGTTTCAGGCTGTTTCAAGCACGAATACGCCACGAACAAGCATAGCAGCATTGCCGTCGCTTGCCCGGAACGCTTCAGCAAGGAACGACGAAGGCCCGGTCGGCGCCCCAGGCATCCAGCGAGGCCGCTTCACTCAGTCCGGAGCAGACGGAGGTGAACTGGTCGCAGCGGGCGGACTCGGATTAGTCGTGCTTCGGGACGGCGTGGTTGTCCCCGACCCTTGAAGCGCAGGGGAGCCCGGCGCCTCGGTCGCAACCGCCCCGTTGACCGCCTCACTGGATGATCCTGACGTCCCCGGTCCAGCAGGAACATCAGTCAAGGTCCCCACTTCCCCCACAGGCTCCCCTTCCGCCCCGGACGCTTCTCGCGCCCGCCGGTCGGCGTCCCTGCTGCAGGCGGCGGCCAGCAAACCAAGGACAGTCAGGCCGGCCGCGATCTTGATGTAGGTCTTCATGTCGAGCTCCCTTTCGACAAAACGGAAAGAGCTAGGCCAAGGATTGTTGCGACTGTCGCCTTTCGGTCAGTCGTGAGCGGCGAGCATCTCAGGGTTCCGGCGAACCTCAGCTCGCCCGTCTCCGGGGCGTGGCCCTCTTTCCCTTTTCCGAAGCGGCCGGCCGCTTGGCCGTCCGCGCGCCCCTGCGAGGTTCGGCGCCCGAACCTTTCAGGCTGGCGCGGAGCGCGGCCATCAGATCCACGACATTGGTGTCCTCCGGCTCGGCGGCGCGAACAGGCTTATGACCCTTCTGTTTGGAGGCGATCAGAGCCTTCAGCGCCTCCTCGTATCGATCGACAAACTGGTCCGGATCGAAGGACCCGGCCTTCTGCTCGATGATCCGCCGCGCAATATCGACCATGGCCGGATCGGGCGCCTTGTCCGATATGGCTCCGAACACGTCGCGCATCGCGCGGACCTCCCCTCGCGTACGGAGAGAATAGGCGAGGATTCCCTGGTCCCGAGGCTCCAGCGCCAGCAGACGCTCCCGCGTCGACAGGACCACGCGCCCCAGAGCGATCTTGCCTTCCGAGCGCATGGCCTCACGGATAACGCCGAAGGCCTCCTCCGCCAGGGCTCCGGCCGGCGCGAGGTAGTAGGGATTATCCCAGTAGAGGCGGTCGATCTCCTCCTCCGGCACGAAGCGCTCGATATCGATCGTTTTCGTGCTCTCCAGTTTGACGGATTTTATCTCCTCATCGGTCAGGAGGATGTATTCGTCCTTGGCGACGGCATAGCCCTTGACCAGGGACGACCGCTCGACCGGGCCCGTGTCCGGGTCGGTGGTGATCATCCGAATACGATTGTTGGTCTCGGGATTGATGAGATTGAAATGAACCTCGCCCCCTGAACTGGTCGCCGTGTAAAGGGCGACGGGGCAGGTCACGAGGGACAGACGCAGGTGTCCCTGCCAGGTGGGGCGATACGCCATTTCGAGCCTCCGGGACGGGCTCCGCGCCCGTCGCGCCGAATCAACACCATGAAACGGGTTTCGCTCCCTGCCCTGCGTCTCACCCGGGCCGACGGCTCAGCCGCAGGTTTCGGCCTGCCCGTCTTCCAGGTCGATGACAAAGCAGTGCTCCCGACCTCCCTCCATATCCGTCACGAAGAGACGGACCTCATTCCCGGCGTTGACAGGAGGAAAGAAAAGTTCGGCGTACCCGACCGCCGCGGCCTCAAAGCTCGGGGCCTCGATCACGTGGCCATGGGCTCGGCCTGCGCCTTCGGCGTAGACATAAAAGCGGTTGTGTCCGGTTCCGGACATTGAGACCTCCTAAGCCTTGGGCCTGATCGTATTCGACTGCTAACTCAGCGGGCGCCCACACGACCGCCCGTGTCGAACGCTTCGCAAGTCAGGCGTCTGGCGGCGTTTCATCGGCCTTCTTCCCAGGCGCTCCCGGATGACGGCGGCTCCACCGGATCGCCGCCGCCGCAACCGCGGTGAAGACGAGTCCCAGAGCGAAAAGCAGGAAGTTCATGCGCCCTCCCCCGGACTCCATCCCCGTCCGATGCGTCTGAAAGCGCGGCTGATCAGGAACAATCCCGTGGCGACCGGAACAGCGCCTAGAATGACAAGAAGAATGGCGCCAAGCATCTGCATATCGAACCAGCGCCGGGCGAGGTCCGAAGGTTCCCGGCGGCGTCGTCCTCTCTTCGCAGGCGCTCATAGAGAGTCATGGATCGCTCCAACCCGTGATGCGGACTTGCGCCTGGGGCTTCCCACTTGAGGAAAAGACCAGGGTCGCCCGCTTTTCGCCGTGTCCCGGCACGTAGTCGAGCGTAGCTCCGGATTTCTCCCCGTCCGTCTCCCCTTCTATCTCCACGGCGGCGGCCGTTATGTCGCCGTTGTTCACAACCTTGACCTCCAGCGCCCAGCCCGCTCCCACAGGACGAAGAGCTTGTGGCAGGACGGTCAGGTCGGGCGGCCTGTGATCGGCGAAGGCGGATCGCGCTAGCACCGCGATCGCTGCGGCGGTGACGATGAGACCCATCAAGGCGCAGACGCACTGCAGCCGTGACAGCTTTTCGCGAGCGGGCTTCTCCCGGTTCTTCATCGTCACACCAGAAGCCGTGCGGCCGCCGCGCCCAAGGCGGCTGGGAAGGCGAGAACGACGACATTGGCCATGACGGCGCCCGCGCCATGCCCGTCTACAGCGCCGAACACCCACAGCATGGCGAAGCTCGCAGCAAGGCAAAGGGCGTAGCCCGGCAGGGTGAAGTCCAGGAAGGCGCGAAGAGGGCTTTCCTTTTCTTCCTGCCCCGCGAAACCGGCCTCGAAGACGATGACATGCAGAAGCGCCAGGGACAGCACCAGCAGCCCCAGGGCGCCTGACGGAGTCGTCAGGTAGGCGATCAGCCGCATCTCCTCGGTCGGCGCCAGGTTCATGGCGAAATACAAGGCGCCGGCGAACATGAGGAAGAGCTCGCCAGGGTAGGACGCATCGTCCTCGTCGCCCTCCTCCTCATCCCCTGAAAGCTGCCGACGGGCGACAAGGGCGCCGAGGGCGGCCGGGACCGCCTGAAGCGAAATCTGCCCCACCGCCGAAGTCAGGGAGGAGTCGTCAAGGACGTTGAACATGGCCAGAAGCGCCGTCGAGGTCGTGAACCCGACGGCGAGCGCCACAAGGGTGTCTAGGCTGTTGTTCACCAAGCCCCTTCGCGCAGAAAAGCCCGCGTAGTGCGCCAGGCCGTAGAGGACGGGCAAGGCGGCGATCACGAAGGCGAGGCGCCGCGCGGGCTCAGCCGACACGCCGAGGGCCCACATCTCCATGGTCATCAGCAAGGGGAGACTGAACAACAGGGCGCCGCCGAATGCGCGCCCCAGATCCGACAGATAGTCGATCTCCAAATCCAACCCGCGGTCTGCGGACTTCATCCTTCTGATCCTCCCAACCGTCCGCCGCCACGAACGGACGACGTCCTTCACGAGCGCCGCCCAGAGCCAGGGCGCATTTCGTTCCAAGATCCGACAAGCCTTGCCGTTCCCGGTCGGACGGCGTTCGCGGCTCAGCCGATCCCGGCCCCGCCGGTCACGCCCCAGACCTCTCCGGTGACGAAGCTGGCTTCCTGGGAGGCCAGCAGGACGTAGACCGGCGCGATCTCGACGGGCTGCCCCGGCCGGCCGAAGGCGCTGTGGGCCCCGAACTGCTCGACCTTCTCCTGGGGCTGACCGCCGCTGGGCTGCAGCACCGTCCAGAAGGGTCCCGGCGCGACGGCGTTCACCCGCACGCCCTTCTCGATCATCTGCTTGGCCAGGGCCTTGGTGTAGGCGACGATCCCGGCCTTGGTGGTCGCATAGTCCAGCAGGATGTCCGAGGGCTCATAGGCCTGGATCGAGGCGGTGGTGATGATGGCCGCGCCCGGCGGCAGATGAGGCGCTGCCGCCTGACAAATCCAGTGCAAGGCGTAGAGATTGGTCCTCATCGTGGCGTCGAAATCGGCGGTCGATACCTCGGCCACATCCTCCCGGTACTGCTGATGACCGGCGTTGATGACCAGGATGTCCAGACCGCCGAAGGCCTCCGCCACCCGGGCGACCATGATCGCATTCCATGCCTCGTCACGAATGTCGCCTGGCAGGGCCAGGGCCTTCACCCCGGCCTTCTCGATCAAGGCGACCACCTCTTGCGCGTCCTTCTCCTCGGACGGCAGATAGCCGATGGCGACGTCAGCGCCTTCGCGCGCATAGGCGATGGCTGTCGCCCGCCCGATGCCGGAATCCCCTCCCGTAATGAGAGCCCTGCGGCCCTTCAATCTTCCGTGCCCCACATAACTGTCCTCGCCATGGTCGGGCTGCGGGATCATCCGGCCCGCCAGGCCGGGTTCGGGCTGGGGCTGACGCGGAAAGGGCGGCTTGGGATACTGGTTGCGCGGATCCTGCATGGCGAGGTGATCGGACATGGGTCTTCCTTTAAAGGCGCGCGGCCTGCATCAGGCGCGCTCGGGCATGCCGACCTAATGTCCGTGTCGCACGGCCCGTTCCGCCGTCACGAAGGCGATCGTCTTCGATCCTCCTCCCAGGCTCAGCCCCATGGCGCCCTTTGCGGTCTCAGGCGTTGACCAGCTTCACCGGAGGCGACCTTGATCGACGAACCAGGCCACAAATCCGCTCCGCAGACCCTGCGCTCCGCCGCGGCCTCCCTCAGGCGCGGGTTGAGGGCGAGAGCAGTCAGGCTCAAGACCTATGTCCTCGATCAGGATCCTGTCTGGTCGGCCGTCCGGCGCCCGGGAAAGGCGGAGATCATCGCGGCCATGATCAGTCTTGGACTGATCGCGGGCTCCCTGCTGTTTCTGATGTTGTTCGACTGGAACTGGCTGCGCGGGCCGATCAGTCGGGCGGCCTCCGCCTCCACGGGTCGCGAGGTCGTGCTGAACGGCGACCTCGATGTCAGGCTGTTCAGCTGGACGCCCTCGGCGACGGTGCGCCGCCTCAGCATCGGCGGTCCCGCCTGGGCGAACGATCGCAACACGGCCGAAGTCGAACAAATGGACGTCTCGGTCCGGCTGCGACGGCTCTTCCTGGGTCAGGTGGAGGTGTCCTCCCTGGTGATGACCCGTCCGGCGGTCCATCTTGTCGTGGACGGGAACGGTCGCCGAAGCTGGGACCTGCACCCCGAGCGGCCCGACGACGGTCGCGGTGCGAAACTTCCGGTCATCCAGCGCCTGGTCATCAAGGATGGCCGCCTGACCCTGGACGAACAGCGACGGGGCATGAAGCTCGACGCCATGATCACGGCGCGCGAGGCGCGCTCCCCCGAGGAGGGCGAAAGCGGCTTTCTGCTTGACGGCAAGGGGACGATGAACGGCGCGCCCCTGACCCTCCGGGTCACGGGCGGCCCCTTCGTCAACATCCGCCGCGACCGCCCCTATGCCTTCACCGCCGATCTGGCGGGGGCCGGCTCGACACTTAGGGCCGAGGGCGCCGTCACCCGGCCGTTCGACCTCGGGCGGTTCAATGCGGTGCTGGAGCTTGAGGGCCAGGACCTGGCCGACATCTATCTCCTGACCGGGATCACCACGCCCAACACGCCGCCCTACAGACTGAAGGGCGATCTGAGCCGGGACGGCGCCCTGTTCCGCTTCGCCGATTTCAGCGGGCGGGTCGGATCCTCCGACCTGTCCGGAAGCCTGGAGGTGAACAAGGTCGGCGAGCGCCGCCGCGTCGACGCGAAACTGACCTCCCGCACCCTGGACATCGACGACCTCGCCGCCGTCCTGGGCGCCCGACCACAGGTCACCAGCGAGGGGACGGTCGCAACCTCGGGCGCGCCCGGCAAGCTCCTGCCCGACGCCCCGCTGCGGACGGAACGGCTCCGCGCCATGGACGGGTCGCTCTCCTACCGCGCCGGTACGGTCAAGACCAACGCCTTCGACATCCGGCAGGTCAGCCTCGGGGCCGACCTGAAGGACGGGATCCTGAAGCTCGACCCCGTCGCCTTCGCCTTCAATCGCGGAGAACTCAACGGTACGGCCCGCATCGACGCCCGCAAGTCCATTCCCTACAGCGTCGTCGATTTCCGCCTGAGCGGCTATCCCCTGGAGTCGATCATCCCAGCGCGCGGGGGCGCCCCGACAGTGACGGGACGCGCCCTGGGGCGGGCCAGGCTGGAGGGGCCAGGCGCATCCATTCACGACCTGGCGGCCAACTCCAAGGGATCCATCAGCTTGGTGGCGCCCCAGGGTCACATGCGATCGGCCTTCGCCGAACTGCTGGGCATCAATGTCGGCGCCGGGCTCGGCAAGCTGCTCTCCGGGGACCAGTCCACGTCCGGCATTCGCTGCGCGGTTGCGGATTTCAAGGTGGCCGGCGGCGTCGCAACCTCTCGCACCCTTGTGATCGACACGGACGTGGTCCTGGCCCAGGGTTCGGGAACCATCGACCTCGGCGCCGAGACCATGAACCTCCGGATCGACGGCGAAACCAAGAAGCCGCGCCTCCTGCGCGTCTGGGCGCCGATCACCATCAAAGGCCCCCTCGCCTCCCCGCGCCTCGGCGTGGACGCCTCGGCGGTGGCGACGCAGGGCGGTCTGGTGGGCGCCCTTGCCACCCTCGTCAGTCCGGTCGCGGCCCTCCTGGGCTTCATCGATCCCGGCCTGGCCGAGGACGCAGACTGCGGCTCCCTGATCGCTTCCGCTCGCTGAACTCTCTGCGGCCGCACTCCGGCCGACGGCTTTCGTCGCCCCGGTCCTGGAAGGGCCGGGATGGAACGCCGAACCTTGTCATCTGTTCGGATGGGGCGCCTCCTCGAAGCGAAACCATGGCCGCAGACACAGAACCGACCTCTGAACCCGATGTCGTCGTCATCGGCGCCGGGCCCGCGGGCCTGACCGCAGCCCTCTATCTGGCGCGATACCGCCGGAGTGTTCTCGTGCTGCACGACGGCAAGAGCCGGGCCCTGCGCATTCCCCTCACGCACAATGCTCCGGGATTTCCTGAGGGCGTTCGGGGACCGGATCTGATCGCACGCATGACCCGCCACGCCGTTCAATACGGCGCGACCATCCAGGAGGCCGAGGTGGCGGCTGTCGAGGCCGTAGCCGGCGGATTCAGCCTTCATCTCGCAGACGGTTCCACGCGCGTGAGCCGCGCCGTCGTCCTGGCGACCGGCGTGGATCTCAACCAGGTCGATCTGCCCGAAGCCGTCCATGAGGCTGCGATCCGGGCGGGCGTGCTGCGCTATTGCCCGGTCTGCGACGGATATGAGCATATCGGCAAACGGATAGGGGTGATCGGCTGCGACACCAATGGCGCGGCTGAAGCCCTCTTCCTGCGGGGGTATTCCCAGAACGTCACTCTCATGCCGCTCAACCGCCCTGAACTCTCTTCCGCCGAGGCCCGGGCCCTGGCCGATGCGGGAATCCGGCTGGAAGCCGGCGCCCTTCTCGCTCTAGAGCCCGGCGCCGATGACATCGTCGTCCGTCTCGACACCGGCGCGCCGTTGACGTTCGACGTCATCTACCCGGCCCTGGGATGCAGACCGCGTTCAACCCTTGCTGAGCAGCTCGGGCTCGCTCTCACCGAGGCCGGCTGCGTGACCTCCGACGCCGTCTTCGACAGCCGCGTCGCGGGCGTCTTCGCCGCAGGAGATCTTGTGGAAGGCCTGGATCAGATCAGCGTGGCCATGGGCCACGGCGCCGTGGCGGCCACCAGGGCGCACAACTGGCTGCGCGAGCAGGAGCAAGCCACGCTCGAGAGCAAAGCCGGTCCTAGTCATCGCCGCATGCGCACCCGAACCTCAAGGAACAGCAGATGACGCCTGGCGTTGCGGCCGTATGAGTGAACTCGTCGCCAATATCGTCGGCTCTGCCGCCGCCGTCTGCTCCATCACCAGCTTCGCGCCCCAAGGCGTCAAGATCTGGAAAGAGAGGGACGCCTCGGCCGTCAGCCTCAAGACCTATGGGCTGACCGTCACCTGCTTCGTCCTCTGGGTGGTCTACGGCGTCATGACCGAGGCCTGGCCCGTGACGATCGCAAACGCCTGCGCCCTGGCCATGGCGTCCGGCGTGCTGTTGATGAAATGGCGCTTCAGGGACAACGGTCCCCGCGCAGCGCGATCCTAGCGCTCACAGTCGCACCGGAGTCGGCCGGCCTCGAGGGGACGCGACCAAACCTGGGGCGCTCCCGGACGGCGGCCGGCTTTCACGTCCCGTTCTGATGAGACGCCTATGCGACATAAGGTCTCCGGCGAGCATCGACTGACGAATAATTTCGAAGCCGCCTCGGGGTGCGAGGCCCTGACGAGAACCCCGTAGCGCAGACGCCAACAACAACGTCAAGCTGTGGCGCCTGAGCCCGCCAGACCGGAATTCCACCGGCAAAGCCGCACATGCAGTGCAGTATAGAATCCGGCAGATCGGCTAAAACCTGCGCTCGCGATCCCGGCTCGGACCTGGACGGCATGACCGGAACTCGCATCCACAAAGCCGATTTGCCCCCTGTCCCCTTTCGACAGGAGCCGTCATGCAGACGCCGGAAGAAAACGCCCCTTCTCCAACCGCAAAACCGCCGACGCCCGCAGCCGCGGCTGCACCCTCCCCGACGTCGGGAAAGTCCGTTGCAGGCGCCAAGGCCCCTCCCGGCGAAACCAGGGCGGAAGCCGGGTCGTCGGCCGCCGCGAACCAGGGGAAACCCGGTCAAACCCCCAAGACCGGCAAGGCCCCGGAGCTCCCATCCGATCCGGAGGCCGACGCCGTCGACCTGCTCAAGGCTGATCATCGGCGGGTAGAGGCCCTGTTCGCGGAGTTCGAGTCCGCCCCCGACCGGCGCAAGGCCGCGATCATCCGCGAGGCCTGCACGGAACTGACGTTTCACACCCTGCTCGAAGAAGAGATCTTCTACCCCGCCTGCCGCGCAGCGGACGGCCAGGAGACCGAGGACGCCCTGGACGAAGCCCAGGTCGAGCACGATTGCGCCAAGCTCCTCATCATCGAACTGCTGGCGAGCAGCCAGGAAGATCCGCTCCAGGCCGCTCGGTTCAAGGTCCTCGCCGAGCAGATCAAACACCATGTCGCTGAGGAGGAGGCGCCCCGGACAGGCGTCTTCGCCAAGGCGAAGTCAGCCGGCGTCGACACAGCCGCGCTGGGCCGCCGACTTCTGGAACGGAAGCGTCGGCTGTTGAAGGAGGCCGACCGGCTGCGCCCGTCGCACCTCGTGTCTTTTCATCAACTTCAAGGCGAAAATCGCCCAACCCAGGAGCATGGCATGCCCAGAAATCAAGGTCCGGAACGAGACGAACGCGGCCGTTTCATCAGCGATGACTATGATGATCGCCGCGGTGGATCCTATTCCCGGTCTCGCGACGACGACCGCCGGGACGACAATGCACGAGGCCGTGGTCGCGGCGGCTGGTTCGGAGACTCCGAGGGCCACTCCATGGCCGCGCGCAGCCGTGGCGAGGGTCGCAGCTTCCGGGACGACGACGATGGCGACGGTCGGGGCTGGTACGGGGATTCCCGCGGTCATGCCCAGGCCGCTCGGCGCGGCTGGGACGAACGCCGGTCCATGCGCGGCGATGACGACCGCGACCGGGACGATCGAGGCCGTTTCATGAGCGACGACGATCGTTCGGGTCGCGGCGGCGGCGAACGCGGGCGCAGTTCCTCCTACGATCGGGAACGGGACGACCAGGGCCGCTTCATGAGCGACGACGACCGCTCCGGTCGCGGCGGCGGCGGACGCGGGCGCAGTTCCTCCTCCGACCGGGACCGTGACGACCAGGGCCGCTTCATGAGCGACGACGATCGCTCCGGCCGCGGCGGCGGCGGACGCGGCCGCAACGCCTCCCTCGACCGGGACCGAGACGACCAGGGCCGCTTCATGAGCGACGACGATCGCTCCGGCCGCGGCGGCGGCGGACGCGGCCGCAACGCCTCCTCCGACCGGGACCGTGACGACCAGGGCCGCTTCATGAGCGACGACGACCGCTCCGGCCGCGGCGACGGGCGCGGGCGCAGTTCGTCTTCGGACCGCGACCGCGATGAGCGGTCCTACCGCGGACGCGACGACGATGATGGCGACGGCCGCGGCTGGTACGGAGACTCTCGCGGTCATGCCGAAGCGGCGCGTCGCGGCTGGGAGAACAGAGGTCGCGACGACGATGATCGCTCGGGACGTTCGGATCGCGGGCATGGCGGCTGGTTCGGAGATTCCCGCGGCCATTCCGAGGCTTCCCGGCGGGGCTGGGAAAACCGTCGCTGATAAGCAGGTATGCGTCCGGCCTTCGGTCCGGACGCATCACCGCTCCACCCCCGTCACCCCCAGGGGAGAACCATCATGGCCGACAAGACCTTCCTCATCGACTACGAATGGCTGGGCAAAACCCTCTCCTGCCGATTGACTGCAGGCGAATGGGATCAGGCCGAAGAGAGGCTGGACGCCCTGAGAAGCACGGGCAGGATTGTGGGTGAACTTCTGGTGGAGGGCGATGCGACGCCCATGATGACGAACCGTATCGGATCCTGCTGAAAACACCGGCCCGGACCTCCTCGATACCCGGCCGCTACGTCGGGATCACGCCGCAGGTCAGATCCTCGGACAATCTTGCGCCTGGGCCCTCTTACTGAGCGACAAGGGCTTCCAGGAAGCGAGGTAACGCCCCTGGCCTTGAGAAGACGGGCGACTTCGAAAAGCGGGCCGCCGCGGGCGCGCGCCGTCGTCATGTCCGTGAAGCCGCCGCTCCTCGACCGGGATTGCTGGAATCCTCGGCGCAGGCGCTGCCGGAGCGCGCGCTCCGTTCACGGGCGGCCAGACACCGACGGCGAAGCTGCGTCCAGGTCGCACGACCCTCGAGGGTGAAGACATCCGACTGGGTATAGCCTTCGGAGATCATGGCCTTTCGTATTGCGCTGGGGATTGCGAAGCGACCCGAATCCGCCAGTTCGAAGGCCCGCTCGATAGCCGATTTCCTCAACACCCCCGCCCTCCCGCGTTCGCCCGCAAAATGCGGCCCGGGACGTGCCGAAGAGGGGCTGACACGTCGCCGAGCCGCATTACAATTCACCTCCCGAAGTGATTGCCGACTGTAAATGTCCTCTTCCGCTGACGGTTCTTGGTGTCCGGTACCGGACACTTCGCCGCGCCTTGTCCTCTCCTTGCCTGCTTAACCCCGAGCTTGGCCGGGCGCCTTTGATCCCTCCCCGCTCCGGCGTGCAGTCGGGCCGCAATGAGGAGGCGCCGTCGCGCTCCGGCGGGACCCTTCTGGGCTTCGAACCGGACGGTCTGATTTTCACCCTGAGCCTGCCTCTGACGAACAGATCTGCGTTCGGGCGATTTGCCGCTCACCGCTTTCCGACGCCAGGCGTTTTATATCATAGGTTAGTGCGGCCGCTTCTCCCGCAGATCATGGTGACTCACTGTCGAGAAGAGTCCGCAGGCCTCGACAGCCGTGGGCGCACGCTCCCGCTGCATGGCGGAGTGATCGTTTGCCGCGTCAGAACCGCGCCGGGCTTCAGGTTTTTCTGAACCGTCTCAACCTTCGCTCCCAGCTCACGCCCGTCGAACAGCAGGCCGTACTGGACCTGCCCGCCTTTCCATCCGAGCTGGAGGCGAACATCGACCATGTCGCCCTCGGCGAGATGACGGAATTCGCCAGCCTGGTCGTCACGGGGGCGCTGGGACGTTTCGGCCAGAACGCCCGCGGAGACCGGCAGATCACCGCGCTTCACGTTCCCGGCGACATGGCCAATCTGCAGTCCGTCGTGGAGCCCCGCGCGACCTCCGCCCTGCAGGCCCTTTGCCGGACGAAGGTCCTCAAAATCCCTCACCAGGCCCTGCGATCGGCAGCCGCCCGGCACCCCGCCCTGGCCGAGGCGTTCTGGCGGGACTGCATGGTCGACGCAGCCATCCTGTCGCAGTGGGTCGTGAACATAGGTCGGCGGGACGCCGTTGGGCGTATCGCCCATCTCATCTGCGAAATCGCGACGCGCCAGGGCGTCCGCGAAACCGGGGCGGACTCTTTCGAGTTTCCCCTGACCCAGAACCAGATCGCCGACGCGACGGGCATGACCTCCGTCCACGTCAATCGGACTCTGAAGGCCCTCCGATCCGTGGCGACCCTCGCGAGCCGGTCCGCCCAGGTCCTGGACTGGGAACAACTGGTCGGTCTGGCCGATTTCGAGCCGGCCTATCTGCAGCGCGGCGTCGTTCCTGGCCACAGACTGCGGATCGCCCAGACCGACTGATCCGCCGCGCCGCCTAGATCGGCGCGGCGTCCGGACGAAGATAGTTCGGATCGAAGCCCGCCAGGGCGACAAGCCCGGCGCGGTCATGGATTTCGACCCGTCCGGCCCGCCAGCACGCCAGGCCGCGAGAGCGCAACACGGCGAGCGTCCGGTTCACGTGCACCGATGAAAGCCCGAGGCAGTCGGCGAAATCTTCCTGGGTCATGGTCAGGCTGAATCCGTCCTCGTTCCCCAGTCCCGCCATAGCGATCCGGGCGTCGAGCTCGCACAGAAGGTGAGCCATCCGCCCGAGCGCATCCTGGCGGCCTAGTCGGTGAAACCACTCGCGCTGGATCGCCCCGTCGACGGCCAGCTCCAGCATGAACAGCCGACCGAGATGGGGCCAGGTCTCAATCATATCCGCCATAAGGCTGTGAGGCAGGGACGCGGTGATGCAGTCGGTCAGCGCCAGGACGCCATGGTCCACCTGTTTCATGACCAAGCCGTGCAGGTCGAGAAAATCTCCAGCTACGCTAAGCTGGGCGATGGAGCGCGCGCCGCTCTGGAAATCCTTGATGCGGGCGACGAGCCCGGAAACGAGCAGGCGGCAGCTCGAAGGACGGGCGCCTGACTGGAGGATCATTTCTCCGGCGCGATGCAGGACGGGGGCGTCGAGCGCCTGTTCCAGTGCGATCCGCTCGGCGGGACCAATCCTGTCCCGCCGCGCGAGTCTGGCGATAAGCCCCTGTGTCGGTGACTGACCCGAAATCATCCGATCTTCACGTAGCTGCGTATAGATGTCTGTCATGGCGCTCTACAGATATATCGTCACCCAACCGGACAAGGAACTGGTGCTCGAGAACGAGGCCGCCTCGGACGCCTTCGCCTCTGGGAGACAGGGGGGCCACCGCCGTCGCCGTGCGATCATTGCGCAGATAGTCGAGGAAGATCCGTCCTGTCCGATCCTTCTTCGCCATGGTGATGAGATAGCGGTCCGGCGCGTCCGCCGCCATGCGCTTGCAGACGTCCCGCGCGAAGGCCTTGGCTGTGTCCCAGTCGAGCCCGTCGGCGATTACGGGGGTCACAACATGCAATCCCTTTCCCCCTGTCGTCTTGCAGAAGCTGACGAGGCCGAGCCGGTCCAGTCGATCTCGGATTTCCTTGGCGCCTTCTATGACCGCTTCGAACGCCACGTCGGGGGCAGGATCAAGGTCGAAAACCAGGCGACCCGGCTGGAGCGGCGCATACGGAGCGCAATTCCATGGATGGAGTTCCAGGGCGGCGACCTGGGCGGCGGACACAAGGGCCTCGACCCGGTCAAATTGCAGGTAGGGCTTCTTGTCCCCCCGCACCTCCACCTCGGTGATCAGGTTGGAATTCCCCTTGCCCGAATGCCTCTGAAAGAACCTCTCCTCGCCCTCGATACCGTCGGGCATCCGGATAATGGAACAGGGGCGGCCCTTCACATGCTTCAGCATCCAATCCCCGACGGCCGCATAATACTCGCCGAGGTCCTTCTTGGTGACGGGACCGCCCTCCCCGTCGTTCGGCCAGAGCGGCTTGTCAGCATTCGAGATGGTCACCCCCATGACCGTGGCTGAACCGCGCGGCATGACCCGGGTGCTGCGCATGTCCGCCTTAGGGTCAATGAGGTCCGTCTTCCCGGCCGGCGCGGGCACCTCAGCCTCCACTTCGGCGGCCGGCTTGTCTTCGCGAAGCCCCTTGAAAGCCGCCTGGCGGATCGCGCCGTCGCCGGTGAATCCCGCGTACTCGATTTCCGCCACCAGCTCGGGTCGTATCCAGTGAACTCCAGCTGTCTTCCTGGGGCTCATCCTGCCCTTGAAGGGGCTCTTCGCGGTCTCAAGAGCCTTCAGGCGCGGCATGATGCGGGCCACCGTCTCTCGACCGAAACCCGTGCCGATCCGCCCGACATGGACAAGATCGCCGTCCCTGTAGACGCCGGCAATGAGAGAGCGGAAGGCGTCGCCTGTTGTCGTCCATCCGGCGATGACGACCTCGTGCCCCTGTCGGCATTTGGACTTTGTCCAGGTGGGGCTGCGGCCGGATTGATAGGGCGCGTCGAGCCGCTTCGATACTATGCCTTCCAGGTCCATGCGGCAGGCGGAATGCAGAACCGCATCCCCCGCCGAGGTGAAATGATCGACAAAGCGCAGATTGGCCGGAGCGCCGGAAAGCGCTGTTGCAAGGCGCGCCTTGCGTTCGGATAGCGGCAGGTCCCGTAAGTCTTCCCCTTTGCTGAAAAGAAGATCAAAGGCGAAGAAGACGAGATTCCGCGTCTCGCCCTCGGAGATGGCGGCCTGCAAGGCGGCAAAATCAGGAGCGCCGGCATGGTCCAGCGCCACCACCTCCCCATCCACAATTCCGTCAGGCAGTCCGGCGGCCGCTGACACGATTTCCGGAAACTTCCGCGACCAGTCGAGCCCCTTGCGTGTCCGGATCGCAGCCTCTCCCCTCTCTGTCCGAAGTTGCATGCGGTAGCCGTCGAACTTGATCTCATGCGCCCAGTCATCACCGCGCGGCGGCTTGGCCGACGTCATCGTCAGTTGAGGTTCGACAAACTCCGGCAGCCTCTTCGCCGCCGATGGCTTGGCGGCGGCCTTTCCGCGCCGCGGCGAGGGATTGCCCCCCAGCCGGGTCGCCCGATCGCTCTGCCATACGGCTCCCGCGTCAGGACCCTTCCTGGTCAGAAAGGGCTTTACGACCCTTCGTTTGCCGCTGGCGATTTCCTCCATCGTGCGCCCGGAGGCGACGGAACGATCAGCCTCGGCCGGCCCGCCGGCGTTGTTTTCCACGGTGCCTTCGTCACGGTGCTTGATGAGCATCCAGGCGGGTTTGGTCTTCTTCTTCTCATCCGGCTTCATCCGGACAAGGACCCAGGACCCGTGCAGCCGTTCGCCTTCCATCACGAACTTCAATTCGCCCTTGGCGAGTGCGGCGCTCACGGACTCGAACCCCTTCTCAGGCGCCCAGTAACCTCGACCCCAGAGCATGACGGTTCCCCCGCCGTACTGACCCTTGGGAATCGTGCCTTCGAAGTCACCATAGTCGAGAGGGTGGTCCTCCACCTCCATGGCGAGCCTCCGGTCCCTGGGATCCAGCGACGGGCCTTTCGGCACAGCCCATGAGCGGAAGCTCCCATCCCATTCCAGCCGCAGATCAAAATGGAGATGGCTGGCGGCATGCTTCTGGACCACGAAACGCAGGGCCGCAGACGGCGCCACGCTCGCATCGCCTGACGGCTCCGCTGTCTTCGAGAAGTCCCTCATGCTCTTGTAGGCGGCGAGCTTGGCGGTCGTCATTCCATCCTCCGGCCTGTCCGTCGAATGGAAACGGTCGGTCCTGCCTATTGATCCTGCCGCATCCGCCAATGACCTCTTATCGACGCAGGCGCATTGCGAGGCTGACAGAAGAACTGGAGGAGCCGCCGGCGGTCTGGCTGGGTCAAAAACTTCATCGGCTCATTGCGTCTCGCCGAATCCGCTCCGGTCTTCACGGATAGACGCGGTCCACAAGCAGGGTCCCTGCAGCCGATGGCGAAAGGATCATGTCCTCTGGAGCCGAAAGATCGAGCCAGTGAATTCCAGCCGCAGGAGGCAGAACCACCACCTGGCGGTCATGATAGTGAGCCACGTCCTGCCCCGGCTTGGTCGTCAGCATGGCGAAGGCCCCCTCTTTCACAATGCCGGCGATCCAGAACCAGGGCTGATCGACCATTGTGAAGAGCCATCTGGTCTTCTTTCCCGCCACGCGAGGTTCAGTGAATTCGTAAAAACCGTCCGCAGGGATCAGACAGCGGGTCGAATGCGCAAAGGAGCGCCCCTCTGAACGGAAGTTGAAGACCGGCTTTCCTCCCCCGCCCTTCCACGACCAGGGGGTCATGGTCATTTGCAGGCCCTGGTTCCCGGCCGTCACGACCGGCGCCCGATCGCCAATGCGGTAGTCCGCCGCCGCCAGATTGGGCAGGCCTTCAGGCACGGCGAGAGTGCGACCGACATCGGCGAAGGGGGCCATCAACTGATGGGCCGGAACATGGAGGCGGTAGTTGTTGCACATGGTCCCGCTCCAACGCCTCACTCGCCCGTCGGCTTCCTCACGTCAGGTCGCAACATGCCCTCTGTCGGATAGCTCCACCCCTGGGCCGCCCCGCTCAGTTCGGCCCAGGCGGCCTTGACCGTGGTAGCAGCGGCCATGAGCGGAAAGCGCTGCGACGACACGGCGTTCAGACCGGAATGCAGTTTCTGCAGCCGACGATGGATGTCGATCAGTTCCGCGAGGTCTTCAGCCGTCAAGGAGGCCTTGGACGACATGCCCTTGTAACGGCTCATGGTTCAATATCCCGGAATTGGGGTGAAGACGAGGACCCAGACCGCATGTCCTCCAGAGCCTCCACGATCCTCCCCGCCAGCCCCGGGACCTTCAGGTCCAACGCAGAGGTGAGCCGGGCGAACATATTGGAAAGGACGGGATCGTGGCGCGCGGCGGGACCTTGTCTCCATAAGGCGGCCAGTTGGAGCGCCTCCGTTTCAAGGCAGGTGGGCTCGGCTCTCATCCGGGGCGCCCTGCCAGCCTCAAGCCGGCGAGCAGACCGGCCAACAGCTCGACAGTGGGACGCGGAATGTCTGGGCGCCGACCGGCCTCGTCCCGGTCCAGCTCTTCCTCTTCTTGCTCCATGGCCTCATCCGGGCCGGGGTTATCCATAATTCATCTCCTGAGGGCGTCGACCCGACGCCACATCAACATAGGAACAAATCAGGAACAATTCCTATTGGCGTTCTGCCCACAGTCCGGGACGTCCTGTGGACAACCGGGCGTTTTGATGAAGCTTTCACGACCCTTTCCCACCAGACGGAACCGAACGAAGCCCACTTCGTTTGGTGCGCGCTATTCGAGGAAAGCGGCGTGATTTCATACTACTGTATAGTCAACATGCCCGGCGTGCCCGCCCGGGAAATCGAGGTTCTGGACGCTGGAGACGACAGGTCCGCTATTACCGCCGTTAACGCCGTGGCCCATCGATGGATCGGGTTCGACACGATTGAACTCTATCACGGCGAGCGCGTCGTGAGGGTGCTGTCGAATCCATCAATGGGGTTTCCTGCAGCCCCCCTGCCCCTTTCGGACGAGCTTTCGCTTTGGGATGAAGCCGCCTGATGCGGTTCCTTGAATCTGTTCCACATCATCCCCCGGGCGCCAGACCGACGCCTGGGGGATGACGCCGACCACCTATTCTAAAGACACTCCCGCTGAACGGGCCTGAAGCAGGCGCGCGGCGCCGCCGGCCGCACGCTCCATGACGATGTCCTGGCCGATCTTCGGCATCTCGCCGCTAGGCATGAGCGGCGCAAAGAATTCCTGGCCCTTGTCATCCCTCACTATGGCCCAAGGCGACGTCCCGATCTCGTCGTGTCGTCCGGTCTTCATCACCCGCCCATGCAGTCGGCCCTTGAGGATACGGACCGTCGTTCCTGTCTCCAGTCGTCTCTCGTTGAGGGAGCGAATGATGTCCTGATGCGCGGCCAGCCGGCGCAGCTTCTGCTCCATTTGCGCATCCAGCACGAAACCTTTTCCCGACCGCACGGCCAGGCCCAGGGCTTCAAGGGTCCTGAGCCTGCCGCGCCTCAGAGCCGACCAGACGTCCCTGCCTCCCAAGCCGTCCTCCACCCAGCCGCCATCGTCGCTGGAGGACAGCAGACGACGATCCAGGGCCGTGAAGGCGTGAGCGCGCGTCTGCCGCCACATTCGCGCTTCGGCCTCGATAAGCGAGAGATCGCCCAGCCGCTCCTGCGCCGCTTCCTGGGCGCGCGCCCTCAGGCCATAGGCGATGTAGTCGCGCGGCAAGACGAGATCGCGCCCGTCAGCCCGACGCCCCCTCAGCAGGACATGGGCGTGAGGCTTGGCCGTGTCGAAGTGGCAGACGGCGATCCAGGACAGCTTTCCCTCTCCGAGATCGTCGCCGGCCCGTCCCATGACGTCCCTGACATAGGAAGGCAGGTCCCGTATTCGATCGCCGTGTTCCGGGGAGATGATGAACCGAAAGTGGTGGCGGTCCCGGCTCCAGCCCGCTGTCGAGACTCGGGGATCGACGGCTCCGTCGCGGTCGAAAAAGTCCGGTCGTTCGCCGTCCTGCCCTGCCCCGCGTCGCCCGAGATAGACGACATGGGCGGCAAGGGCGGCGGACCGTGGGCCGCCCCGGCCGACATGGCGTGACACCAGCGCCTTGACCACCACGCGCTGGCGGACATCGAGACGAAAACCGCGTCCTGATCGCCTCTGCGCCGCGCTGAGCACGCCGGATCGATCGCCCAAGGCGAAGTTTCTCGACGCCGCCAGACGCTTTAGCAGGGCCGGCCGCACGCCCTAGTCCGACTTCAGCCGCACGGGCAACCGGGGTTGGCAGCCCGATGCAAGGCTTGCCCGGGCCTCCTCCTGCAGCAAGGCGATGCGATCGCGCACCAGCATGGACGACCTTCCTGACGACCGTGAAATCTCCCGGAAACGGCGACGACTTTTCGCAAGTCTCGCCGCACCGGAGGAAACGGAAAGAAACCACGGAAAATATAGACGAAATCAGCGCCGCCCTCAGCCTCCTTTTATCTTGCCCTAAGCCCGTTTTCGAAGATTTCCGGACATCACCGTCATAACCCCGCGCAACTGATCATAGTTCCGCAAACCTGCGCGCAGGGGGCTGCCGAACCGCCAAAGCCCCTTCGGCGTCCACCACGCGCGTGGGCGGGCTCTCTCGACAATACAAAAAACCCGCCCGGCCGAAGCCGAGCGGGTCAGGTTCAATGCCGGAGCGCCCCTGTCTATTCAGTGCGGTCGCGACCGGACCGCCAGATGCCGGAGCCCCTGCTCCATCGCCTTCTGCCCAAGGTTGAGCGCCGGTCCGAACGGACGCCCGTCGGCTGCTCGCGCCCCGTCCAGCGACCTGGCGAGCGTAAGGCAGCAGGCGGGCTCGAGCACGATCAGATCGTCGTTGGCCCTGAAGGGCGCCGCCTTGCCGTGGGCGTCGAAGTCTGCGCGGGCGAGTATGAGCGTCACCCCCTTCTGCTTGGCCCATCGGATGGCCAGCTTTTCCGCGCCCTTCGCCCCGGTCGTCGCGAGCGCCATGTCCGGCCACTCCGCCAGCGCCCAGTTCAGGGCGTCGAAGATGCGCGCCGCATCCTCGCGCGCATCCGCCGATGGCGCGCCGCGGAAGGCCACGACCGCGCCTCTATGAGCGGCGTCGCCCGCCCGCTGGTCCCGCACCGCCCGGATGACCTGCCTGGCCTCCAGCTGCGCCGCCGTCAGGAAGCTGCCCCGGCGGCTCCCCCTCCAGGCGGTCCAAACCTCGCCAGTGGCGACCGTCCAGGCGTCGGAGGCCGCATCCCGGATGCTCTCGGCCGCCTGCGTCGCCGCATCTCCGGCTCGGGCCTTCACGGTCGCTTCCTGAAGCTCCACGTCCGCCGCCTCCGATCCGTCGAAGTCGCGGTCGAGGCGTCGCATCGTATCGCGCGCCCGGTCCGCCTCTCGTTCAATCCGTCCCGCCGCCGAGTGGAAGGCGCCGATCAGGGCTTCGCCGAGCAGGGTCTGGAAGTCCTCCAGCGCCGTGTCCGCGATCACATCCAGCAGCTCGGTCATAAGGGCGCGTCCAAGCTGGACCAGCGCCTCCTCGGATGCCTGCGGTCGCGGATCGCCAAGCGCTGCGGCCATGTCGTCCAAGGCGGCGAGGTTCGGATCCAATGCTGCTGTGAAGGCGAGGTTCGAGGTCTGCATGTCGTCACTCCAGTTCTGAAAGGCCGAAGCGCCCCATGCGCAACGACCCCATCCCTGGCCACGTCGGGGCCCCCGGCCGTCACCGCAGTGGTCCTCATCTCGAGGGCCGCTAAGGGAAACGGCGAAGCCGTTGACGGCCGGGGTGACGTGTCAGGATGGGAAGTCGTTGTGTGGGGGCATGTCCTCGTCCTGCTTGGGACGAGGACGCCTCTCGGCGCCGTCGCGCCGATAGCGACGCCTGACAGGTCGGAGCCTCGACCGCGACGACGGCCCCGCCGTCGTCGCCTGAGCCCGGACGGCCCTGGTCCCTGCCAGCGCCTCCAACCTTAGACGCCGCCGACCAATCTCAGCAGGCTTTCCGCCGTGCAGGCGCGCTTCTGATAACCGACCTCGGCATGGGCCGCGCAGAAGGCGCCGCGCGCCACCGTCCGCCCGCACAGGCCGAAGC
>DAIOID010000047.1:17616-21053 GCA_036744355.1 Brevundimonas sp. | reverse complement strand
CCGCCATTCGCTGCGGCGCGACCCATGTCCGGGTCGGTTCGGCCCTGTTCGGGGAACGAAATACGCCCCTAAAGCCCTCTTAAAGCGACGAAATAGCGGAGCACCCTTGGCGAACCCCTCAAGCCTCGCCATTCTCTAGTCATGGCGACCCCCAAGACGATCCTGATCATCGATGACGACGACGACCTGCGCGAGGCGCTGGCCGAGCAACTGGCCCTGCACGAGGAGTTTCGTCCCGTCCAGGCTTCCACCGCCACCGACGGGGTGCGTCAGGCGCGCGAGGTCCGCGCCGATCTGATCCTGCTGGACGTCGACCTGCCCGACATGGACGGCCGCGAGGCCTGTCGTCTGATCCGCAAGGCGGGCGTCTCGACCCCGGTCATCATGCTGACGGCCCAGTCCTCGGATTCAGACGCCATCCTCGGTCTCGACTCGGGGGCCAACGACTATGTCACCAAACCCTTCCGTTTCGCTGTCTTGCTGGCCCGCATCCGCGCCCACCTGCGCAGCCATGAGCAGTCCGAGGACGCCGTCTTCCAGATCGGCCCTTACGAGTTCCGCCCGGCGTCGAAGATGATGCTGGACGACAAGGGCAAGAAGGTCCGGCTGACCGAGAAGGAAACCAACATCCTCAAGTACCTCTATCGCGCCGGGGCCAAGCCCGTGTCGCGCGAGGAGCTGCTGACCGAGGTCTGGGGCTACAACGCCGGGGTCACCACCCATACCCTGGAAACCCACATCTATCGCCTGCGCCAGAAGATCGAGCCGGAGCCTGGTCAGGCGCGGCTGTTGCTGACCGACGCGGGCGGCTACCGCCTCCAGCCCTGACCTTGGCCTGACGAACTGATGAGCGAGCGTCGTCCGACCCCGCCTCTGGTGGCGCTTCGGGCCTTCGACGCCGCCGCCCGCCTCGGCAGCTTCCGCGAGGCCGCCGAGGAGCTGGGCGTCACCCCCGGCGCCGTCAGCCGCCACATCAAGGCGCTGGAGATGCGGCTGGGCCTGCGTCTGTTCGACCGCTTCAACCGCTCCGTGGTCCTGACCGCCGACGGGCGCCGTCTGGCCCAGGGCGTGGCCGACGCCTTCGAACGGCTGGAAAGCGCGCTGGAGGCCGTCCGACCGGGGCGGTCGCGCCAGCTGCGGATCTCGGCCCTACCGTCGCTGGCGGGCAAGTGGCTGTCGCCGCGCCTGCACCGTTTCAGCGAGGACAATCCCGACCTCGACCTGATCGTCTTCGCCGAAGACCGCATCGCCGACCTGTCGAATGGCGAGGCCGACGTGGCCCTGCGCTACGGCGAAGGGCCCTATCCCGGTCAGGTCGCGCGTCGGTTGATGAGCGAACGCCTGATCCCGGTCTGCGCCCCGTCGCTCGCGGCGGCGCGGTCGATGCGGACCCCGGCGGATCTGCTGGACGCCGTGCTGATCCATGAAAGCTGGCACGACCTGCCCTTCGCCGACCGCATGGGCTGGAGGGCCTGGTTCGAGAGTGCGGGCGTCGTCGATCCGCGTGTTCAGAACCTGCGCGGTCCGGTCTTCAGCCACAGCCATCTGGCGCTGGAGGCCGCCCTGTCGGGGCGCGGCGTGGCCCTGACCTCGGCCCCTCTGGCCGCCGACGACCTGAAGGAAGGCCGACTGATCCAGCCGGTCGATCACGCCCTGACCAACAACCTGGCCTACTGGGCCGTGGTCCTGCCCGAGCGTGCCGACGAGCCCAAGCTGCGGCGCTTCCTGAACTGGATCGAGGCCGAAGCCCACGCCCATCCTGTCGAGTGACTGAAGCTCACCTGACCTAGCCTAACCGTGGTTTGTCCACAGCAGGGCGATGGGCCATGTTCGGTGCATTCGGATCTCCCCGCCGAAAGGACCCAGACATGAAACTCGTGCATCCCCGCGCCGACGCCTCGTTTGAAGCCGTCGTCGTCTTCACCGGCAGCGTCACCCTGATCCTGCTGGGCGTTCTGGCCGGCGCCAAGCTGCTCGGCGCCGCCTGAGCTGCGTGAAACAGGCGGTCGCTCCCCCGACCGCCTGTCTTCTGCTCATCTGAAATCTTCTAGACGTCCAGGTCCATCACCACGGGGGCGTGGTCGCTTGGCCGTTCCCATTCGCGCACCGTGTCGAGGATGCGGGCGCTGCCCTTGACCACGGCGGGCGTGAGGCCGGGCGAGGTCCACAGGTGGTCCAGCCGCAGGCCCCGGTTCGACACCCGGAAGTCCTTGGCGCGATAACTCCACCAGCTGGCCAGCTTGACCGGGTCCGGGATCTGATCGCGCACGACATCCGCAAATCCCCCTGCGTCCTGAAGCCGGCGCAGGGTCTCGATCTCGCCCGGCGTGTGGCTGACCACCTTCAGCATGAACTTGTGATTGAAGACGTCGTTGTCGCCCGGCGCGATGTTGAAGTCGCCCGCCAGGACCAGGGGCCGCTGCCGGTCGCGCGTCTTCATCTCGGCGGTCAGGCGCTCATAGAAGTCCATCTTGTGATCGAACTTCGGGTTCAGCTTGCGGTCGGGAATGTCGCCGCCGGCCGGGATGTAGAAGTTCTGCACCTCGACCCCGCCGATCAGGCCCGAGACGCAGCGGCCGTGACCCTCCCGGCATACGTCGAGCGCAGGGCCTTCCCCGTCGAGAATGGGCAGTTTGCTGGCGATGGCCACGCCGTGCCAGCCCTTCTGGCCGCGGATCTTCAGATAGGGCAGGCCCATCTGCTCAAAGGCTTCCCGAGGAAACTGGTCCTCGGTGCATTTGATCTCCTGCAGGCACAGGACGTCGGGCGCGTATTCGGCGACGAAGCGGGCGATCTGGTCGACGCGCAGGCGGACCGAGTTGATGTTCCAGGTGACGATACGAAGGGTCATGGCCCGGCCTTAGCACGGCCAAAAGCGAGGATGGGCCATGAAAAAAGCGCCCGGAACGGGTCCGGGCGCTGTTCAGTTCGTCTCTCTCGCCGCCGGGAGGGGATGATTCCATGGCGGACAGAACGGCCGCCGCCGTTCCTGTGGTCAAAGTGTCACAGCTGAGAAAAAAGTCAAATCAACAAAATGCGTCAAGGTTGTGCCGCTGATGCGACGCTTCGTTCTAGTTGCGGCTGGGACGGCGGGTCGGGTCGCGCAGCTGGAACAGGCTGGCGGCCAAGCCGGAGGCGGGCTGCAGCGAGGTCAGCTGGATGCGTGTGCGCGAGCCTTGCGCGTCGGTGATGGTCCATTCCTGCAGGCGCAGGGGCGACCCGGCGAAGGCCAGGATGACCGAGCCCTCGTTGGGCTTGGAGGCGTCGCGGGCGGTGATGGCGAAGGCGCCCGACGCCATGCGGGTGACGCGATCGACGCGCACGCCCTGATCCAGACGCACCTCGCGCGCCAGGAAGGTCGACAGGGGCGTGGCCCGCAGCGGCACCTGGCGGAAGACGTTGAGGCGCGGATCGTAGCGCTTGACGTTGTTGCCGTC
>DAIOID010000047.1:7309-17516 GCA_036744355.1 Brevundimonas sp. | reverse complement strand
GCGGCGTGAGATGGTCATGTCTGGTCTTCTCCCGTTCGGGATGGTGATCGGATGGTCATCAAGCCGCAGGCAGACGGCGACCCCATGACGCCAGCCTGACCATATTTCGGCGGTCTGATGAAGCGGTGTTCATTGTTTTAGGGGTCCTAACGCTCGCCACGCGGCGGCTCGCTGCTTGAGGACGTGAGACGTTCCAACGAGCGCAGAGGGGGCGCGGTTCCGTTCTGTGGTTGGCTTCGGCGCTGAAGCAGCGAGGCTCCGCGAGCCGAGTGATGGCGCCCGGCGGCGAAGCCGTCGCTTCGGCCGCCAGGGCGATCAGACCATGGGCGGCGGGCCGGCCAGGATGTCGCGCTTGCCGGCGTGGTTGGCAGGGCTGACGACGCCTTCCTGCTCCATGCGCTCGATCAGGGTGGCGGCGCGGTTGTAGCCGATCTGCAGACGGCGCTGGATGTAGGAGGTCGAGGCCTTGCGGTCGCGCGTGACCACGGCCACGGCGCGGTCATAGAGGTCGTCGCCCGACATGCCGTCGCCGTCGCCGCCCATGGCGCCATCGCCGTCGCCGTCCGGCTCGTCGGTGATCAGGTCCAGATAGTCGGGCTCGGCCTGGAGGCGCAGGTGCTTGCACACCTCCTCGACCTCGTTGTCGCCGACGAAGGGGCCGTGCAGGCGAGTGATGCGGCCGCCGCCGGCCATGTAGAGCATGTCGCCCTGACCCAGCAGCTGCTCGCCGCCCTGTTCGCCCAGGATGGTGCGGCTGTCGATCTTGGAGGTGACCTGGAAGCTGATCCGGGTCGGGAAGTTGGCCTTGATGGTGCCGGTGATGACGTCCACCGAGGGGCGCTGGGTGGCCATGATCAGGTGGATGCCGGCGGCGCGCGCCATCTGGGCCAGACGCTGGACGGCGCCTTCGACGTCCTTGCCCGCGACCAGCATCAGGTCGGCCATTTCGTCCATGACCACGACCAGATAGGGCATGGGCTCGGGACGGATCTTCTCGCTTTCGTAGACGGGGCGGCCTTGCTCGTCGAAGCCGGTCTGGACGGTGCGTTCGAAATGCTCGCCCTTTTCCTGCGCCTCGCGGGCGCGTTCGTTGTAGCTGGCGACGTTGCGCACGCCGAGCTTGGACATCCGGCGATAGCGGTCCTCCATCTCGCGCACGGTCCACTTCAAGGCCACGACCGCCTTCTTGGGATCGGTCACGACCGGCGCCAGCAGGTGCGGGATGCCGTCATAGACCGACAGCTCCAGCATCTTGGGGTCGATCATGATGAAGCGGCACTCGGCGGGCGTGTGGCGATACAGGATCGACAGGATCATGGCGTTGACCCCGACCGACTTGCCCGAGCCGGTGGTGCCGGCGATCAGCAGGTGGGGCATGCGCGCCAGGTCGGCGACATAGGGCTCGCCGCCGATGGTTTCGCCGAGCGCCAGGGGCAGGAGATGGCTCTTCTTGTCGTATTCGCCGCTGGCCAGCAGGTCGCGCAGGAAGACGGTCTCGCGCTTGGCGTTGGGCAGTTCGATGCCGATGGCGTTGCGGCCCTGCACGACCGAGATGCGGCAGGCGCGGGCCGACATGGAGCGGGCGATGTCGTCGGCCAGGGCCACGACGCGGCCGTGCTTCACGCCGGGCGCCGGCACCAGTTCGTAGAGGGTGACGACGGGGCCGGGGCGGATCTGGTCGATCACGCCGCGCACGCCGAACTCCTGCAGCACGCCTTCCAGCATCTTGGCGTTCTGTTTCAGCGACTCCTCGTCCACGGCGCCGCCGCGCTGGCCGGGCTTGGCCAGGATGCCGAGCGAGGGCAGGTCGAAGCCCTCGCCGGGCTCGAAGTCGAAGGTCTGCTGATCGGCGGAGTCGCGCGGCTTGGGCGCCTTGACCGCCGCCACGCGCGGCTCGACCGTCTTCGGCGCGCGGGCCGAGGGCGGGGCGACCGGGGCGGGGGCCGCCTCCTCCCACGGCGGAGCATAGGCGGCGGGCGCATCGTCGGAGTGGGGGTCGGCGTAGGGATCGGCCGCATAGGGATTGTGGTCGGCCGCGGGCCCGGCGGCGGGCAGGGCTTCCGGTTCGAAATCGGGCTCGGTTTCAGGCAGGCGGTGGCGCGGCTTGCGGGCCGGAGCGGCGGCCTCGGCCACGATGCGGGCGTCGCCCCTGAGCCCGGCTTTTGAAGGCGTCTTGACCTTGGCGGGGCGATCGGCGCGATGGGCGGCGTGCTTTTCGGCGGCCCAGCCGGCGGTGTCGGTGAAGTCGCGCAGACGCAGGCCCACGGCGTAGCCCAGAGCCCAGAGGCCGAGGATCAGGAAGAGGCCCCCGGCGATCCAGCGCCCGGCCGGGATGTGCAGGGCGGCGAGGCCCTGCGCCGACAGGCCGGTCACGCCGTCGCCCCACAGACCGCCCAGGCCGGCGGCCAGCGGCCATTTGGCGGGCGCGGCCAGGGCCGACAGGGCGGCGGACAGCAGCAGGACCCCGGTGATCGCGCAGAAGACCTTGAAGGCCGTGGGCTGCAGCCGGTGCTGCAAAGCATCGCCGATGGCGACGGCTAGGCCGAAGGCGATCAGCAGCAGGACGGCGGGCCAGGCGGCCAGCCCCAGAGACTGCATCATCAGGTCGGCGAAGGTCGCCCCGGCTCCGCCCAGCCAGTTGGTCGGCCCTTGCGTCGAGGCGGCGTTGAGGCTGGGGTCGGCCGGGTTCCACGAGATCATGGCCACCAGCAGCAGGCTGGCCAGCAGGGCTTGCAGAACGCCGCGAAAACGCACGGCGAAGGGCGCGCCCCAGACGATGCGGGCGGTGGACCAGGCGCGTTGGCCGAGCGCGAGGGCGACGGACATGAAGGCGAACCTCAGAAGACTAGGTCTCCCTTGTCGCGCGACAGGGTTAAGGGGCTGTTTACCAGGAGGGGGGTGGCGAGTGGTTAGTGGCGGGTAGCGAGGAATGAAGCAGTCACTATCCGATCTTCTCGTCACTCGTTGCTCGTCACTCGCCACTATGTCCCACTGGACGCCGGCCCCTAACGGCGCGACAGAAGACCCATGGCTGACACCGATTACGACATCATCATCGCGGGCGCGGGACTGGCGGGGGCGACGTTCGCGCTGGCGGCGGAGCAGGGCGGGCTGAAGCCGGTGCTGGTCGATCCCCAGCCGTTCGACGCCCAGCTGGCGCCGACCTTCGACGGGCGCTCCACCGCCATCGCCTATTCGACCTTCCGCATGCTGGACGCCCTGGGTCTGGGCGAGAGCTTGCGGCCGCACGCCTGCCGCATGGACCGCATTCTGGTGACCGATGGCAAGCGCCCGGGGGCGGCCAGCCGCCCGCCGTCGTCGGCCTATATCCGTTTCGACGCCGACGAGATCGGCGACCGCAACGGCGGCGAGCCCCTGGGCTACATGCTGGAGAACCGCCGTATCCGCACCGCCCTGGCCGAGGCGGTGACCGCCGCCGGGATCGAGGTGCGGGCGCCCGCCAGCGTGGCCGGGGTTGAGGTCGGGCCGGGCCTGGTCACGGTGCGGCTGAAGGACGGTTCGACCATCAGTGCGCCTCTGGTCGTGGGCGCCGAGGGGCGCGGATCGACCGTGCGTCGGGCGGCGGGCATCGACACCTTCGGCTGGACCTATGGCCAGAGCGGCGTGGTGGCGACGGTCAGGCTGGGCCGGGACCACGGCAACGTCGCCCATGAGTATTTCCTGCCGGACGGCCCCTTCGCCATCCTGCCCCTGACCGAGCAGCGCGCCAGCCTGGTCTGGACCGAGAGCACGCGTCGGGCCGAGGCGCTGAAGGCGGCCTCGGACGAGGCCTTCCACGCCCACCTGATGCGCCGCTTCGGCGAGTTCCTCGACGGAGTCGAGGTCGTTGGGCCGCGCTTCGTCTATCCGCTTTCGTTGCAACTGGCCGAGAAGCTGACCGCGCCGCGCATCGCCATCCTCGGCGACGCCGCCCACGGGGTGCACCCGGTGGCGGGGCAGGGGCTGAACATGGGCCTGAAGGACGCCGCCGCTCTGGCCGAGGTCCTGACCGACGCCGTGCGAACCGGCGAGGACATCGGCTCGGAACTGGTGCTGGAGCGCTATGCTCGCTGGCGGCGGTTCGACAATGCGGCCTTGGCGGCGGGCTTCGACGGCTTTGTGCGGCTTTTCTCCAATGACCTGCCGCCGGTGCGGCTGGCGCGCGACCTGGGCATGGCGGCGGTCAACCGCATCGCCCCCCTGCGCCGCGCCTTCATGCATGAAGCCGGCGGCGCGACCGGGGACCTACCGCGCCTCCTGCGAGGCGAGAGTCTCTAAAGCGAAGAGGCCCTATCGCTCGCGCCGCGGACGCTCGCTGCTTGAGGGCTCTCCTCCCTATTCCATGGGGAGGTGGATCGGCGGCGCAGCCGACGAGACGGAGGGGCCCGGTCGAGCGTGGCGCCGCCGGCCCCTCCACCGCTACGCGGTCCCCCTCCACACGAGTGGGGAGGAAAGATCACCTAGTGGTGAGTGTGCAGAAGGACGTCGGCGTTGTCGCGGCGGTCAGCCTCCTCGACGGCGCAGCGCAGGGCCGAGGCGCGGGTCTGGAACAGGCCGAAGAAGAGGCCGTCCGAGGAGGCCAGGCGCCAGACCCGGCCCAGGCGACGGATTTCAAACAGGACAGGCGCTGCGGTCATACGCGCGGCTCGATGTGGTGCAGGCGGTCGGCCTGGCGCTGAAGTTGGCGAGCGATGCGCAGGGCGGCTTTGCGGTCCTTGAAGGGGCGGGTGGCGCAGTCGTCGAGGGTGACGCACCAACCGCCGTCGCGGGCGACGACGCCATAGGCGCGGCAACGGTGAGGCGCGGCGTCGGCCTGGATTTCAGGGACGCCGGCGTCGGGATAGCCGCTCATCATCGCGGGCGGCTCCGGTCGCCGGGGTCGCGCGGGGTGCAACCGAGATAGAGGGCCAGGATCGTCTGCGTCATCCGCCACACGCTGGGCGGCGGGGGTGCGGCGCGGTTGAGGGACTGGTTCAGCAAGCCGTGTCGGCTCATGGCGATCTCCTTCAGAGGAGGAAGAAGACACCCAGGCCGCATAAGGTCGCGATGAGGAAAGTGGGCCGCCGCCTAAGCGCGGCGTAAGGGCCGCCCGACCGGAGATCAGTCCAGCGGTCGGGCGTCTTCGGCCAGCATGATCGGCACGCCGTCGCGGATGGGGAAGGCCAGCCTGGCGCCGGCCGAGACCAGCTCGTTGCGCTCGCGATCATAGGTCAGGCGGCCGCGCGTGACGGGGCAGACCAGGACCTCCAGCAGGCGGGGATCGACCGAGACGGGGGTGTTGAAGGCGTCGCTCATGATCTTCTTTAGTTTCCTATCGCTCGCGCCGCGGGCGCTCGCTGCTTGAGGAAGTCTGGGCCCTATCGTTCGCGATGCGGTCGCTTACTGTTTGAGGGCGTTTTGCGCCCTGAGGTTCGCCGCGCGGCGGCTCGCTGCTTGAGGGCGCCGGTCGCCCAATAGTTCGCCAGAGGCGGTTGCGGTTCATAGCGCCAGGTCGAGGCAGCGCCAACTCACTGCATCGCCGGGCCGTCGTCGTCGTCGCTGGCGGCGGCTTCGATGCGCAGGAGGGCGGTCAGGGCCTCGGCGCGGGCGTCTAGGGTGTCAGCCTCCAGCAGGGCCTGTTTCTCGGGCGGTTCGAAGGGCAGGGCCATGGCCAGGCTGTTGATCAGGGCCTCCTGGGGCGCGGCCTCGGCCGTGTCCCAGTCCACGTTCAGGCCGCGGTGCTCCAGATAGGGGCGAAGCGCGTCGAGGAAGCCGTGGCGGTCGAACTCGGCGCTCGGATCCGGCGCGCACAGGTCGGCCTCGAACGGGGCGAAGTCGGCGCGGACCTGACGATAGGGCGTCTTGACCTGCAGTTCGCCAGCCACGTTGAAGCGGCAGATCCCGGTCAGGGTGATCAGATAGCGGCCGTCGGAGGTCTCGTTGAAGCTGGTGATGCGACCGGCGCAGCCGACGCGGGCCAGCGGCGGCTGGGGCTCCAGCGCGCTGGTCAGGGGCTGGATCAGGCCGATGATCCGGTCCCCGGCCATGGCGTCGTCGACCATGTTCAGATAGCGCGGCTCGAAGACGTTGAGCGGCAACTGGCCGCGCGACAGCAGGATCGACCCCGGCAGGGGGAAGACCGGGATCACCTGGGGCAGCTCGATCGCCTTGATATAGCCCTGGGCCATCGCCGGTCTCCGATCAGGCGAACAGGATGGAGGACAGGCGACGGCGACCGTCGCGGGCGACCTCGCTGGTCGCGCCCGCCGCCTCGAACACGGTCAGAAGTTGCTTGCGCGCGGCCTGGTCGTTCCACTCGCGGTCGGCCTTGACGATGGCCAGCAACTGATCGACGGCGCCGTTCAGGTCGCCCGCCGAAGCGAGCGCCAGCGACAGGTCGTAGCGGGCCTGATGGTCGTTGGGATCGGCGGCGATCTTCGCCTGCAGTTCGGCGGCGGCGCCGGTCGGAGCCGAGGCGGCCAGGGTCAGCTGGGCGCGGACGCTCTGGACCATGGGATCGGTCGAGTCGGCCGGGGCCATGGCGATGGTCTGACGCGCCTGCTCGGCGTCGCCTTCGGCCAGATAGACGCGGGCCATGCCGGCGATGGCCTTGGGGTTGTCCGGCTCCATGGTCAGGACGTGGGCGAAGGCCTGGGCCGCGCCGCCGAGATCGTTCAGCGACAGGGATTCCTCGCCGAGCGACAGCAGCTGCTCGACGTCGGCGTTGACCCCGGCGCCGCCGGTCAGCTTGTCGATGAAGGCCTTGATCTGGCTGTCGGGGATGGCGCCCTGGAAGCCGTCGACCGGCTGGCCGTTGACGAAGGCGTAGACGGTCGGGATCGACTGGACCCGCAGCTGGCCCGCATAGGCCGGGTTCGCATCCACGTCGATCTTGACCATCTTCACCGCGCCGGCGGCGCCGCGCACGGCCTTTTCCAGCGCCGGGCCGAGAGTGCGGCACGGGCCGCACCAGGTGGCCCAGAAGTCGACGATGACCGGCTGATGTTTTGATGCCTCGACCACGTCCTGCATGAAGCTGGCGTCGGTGCCGTCCTTGATCAGGTCGTCGGAAAGCTTGGGGTCGGCGAAGGTCATGATCGGGTCCGCATCAGGGTCGAAGAATCGTAACGGATCAGATGGCGTCGGGATGCCTCGTCATCAAGCGGCAAGTGCAGGAAGTGGGGCATCAGGCCGCAGCGGCGGCCGGTCCGCGAGAAAAACAGAGTCCAATTCGTCTGAATCGTCTGAAATCGACCGACTGTCGACGCCGGATTCCGTCGTCTTAACAGCCCGCTGCGCCAAAAGAGGTCGCGGCCTTTCGCGCCCTATTTCCAGTATTCGATGATCCGCGACACCTGATCGCCGCGGAACTCGAAGACGGTGAGGTGACGGTGGGCCACGCCCTAGTGGATTTCCTCGCGCTCGACGGCGATCCCGTTGAGTCCTGGGATCATGGAGACAACCCGATATCGGGGGCGTTCGCCGTTGTACCGTCCTGCCGACAGGACCTTGAACGCTTCGGCGCCCCTCAGGGGGCGGCGTGGGCGCCGAGGAAGCGGGTGGCGGTGAGGGTCGGGGCCAGGATGGCGAGGTCGTAGCCGAGCACCAGCCGGCGCCACTCCGGCGCGTAGGTGGCCAGCGCCGGGGTGCGCAGGCGGCGCAGATCGACCAGAAGCCAGTCGCCGGCGGCCATGCCGGCGGGGCGAGCCAGGGTCGCGTCCTTGCGCCAGTCGTCGCCGTCCTCGGTCATCACATCGAATTCGCTCACCGCGGCGGGGCGGCCGACGCCGCTGTAGCCGGCCTCCGAGCCCCGGGCGCCGAGGACGGCGATATGCAGCGAGTTCACGCCCTCGCCGTCGGCGCGCTCGGCGACGAAGGCGCCGAGGTCGCGCTGATCCAGCGGGTTGAGGCTCTTGTACAGGTGCCAGGCACCGAATTTCATCAGGACGCGGGCCTCGGGCTGAGCCTCAAGGCGGGCGTGCAGGGTCCGTTTCATCAGGCGGGCGCGACGGCCGTTGGGGTCGCCGTCCTGCGCCTGGGAGGCATGGTAGATGGCGTGGGTTTCGCTGAGACCTTCGAACAGTTCTTGCGCCCGCTCGCCGCCATCCCGGGCGATGGCGGCGCGGGCCTTGTCGAGGGCCTCGTTTGTGACGGTGAAGAGGAAGAGGTCGCCGGGCGAGCCGGACTCCAGGGCGGCGCGCGTGGAGGCGCGCTCAAGGGTCATCAGGGATTCGATCTCGGCGCGGGCCAGGGGGCCGGGGTCGGCGGCCAGCATCTGCTCCAGCAGATGGCCGCTGGCGCCGAGGAACTCCTGATCCAGCCCCCATAGCGAAAAGTCGGGACCGGCGGCGTCGGCGCAGTCGGCGGCCATCCGGGCTTCGTCGTCGCTGTTGAGGAAGATCATGGCGTCGGGATGAGCGCGCATGAAGGCGTCGATCCGCTGGTCGCGATCGGGCGCGCGCATCCGGGCGTCGACGACCCGGGCGGCTTCGGGTCCGACCTCGACGGCCAGGGCGGTCAGGCCCGACGGCGCCATGAGGCGGCAAATCTGGGTGGTGAAGGCGGGAATTTCCCGCGAATGGTGGCTCTCGCCGATCAGGACATAGCGGCTGGCGGCGACGGCCTGCGTCAGGACGTCCGCGCCGGGACCGGAAAAGCCGTCAGGGCCGACGCCGAGAGGCGTGGCCGCCTGAGCCAGACTGTCGCTGAAGGGGATGGCGGGCGGGGCGGCCGATTGGGCCTGGACCTGGGTCGCTGTCAGGGCTGCGATCGCCAGAGCCGTCCACTTCAAACGCAACATATGTCACTCCCCCAAAAGTCGCGCTGTTTATAGCCAAGCCTGATCGCGCCGCCAGACGCTGTTACGGCTCGGCGACGTTTTTGAGGGGGCCTCTGTCAGAGGGCGTCGAAGTCCACCACCAGGGGCTCGCGGCCCAGCAGGGTCAGGAGGCGGCGGAAGTCGGCCTGATCGATCGCGGTGGTGGCGGTGTTGGTCAGGGGGTGGAAGTTGACGATGTCGGCCTCCCACAGGCGCTGATCCAGGACGAAGGTCACGCGGCGATCCGTGTCGTTGATCAGGCCCAGCGCCGTGACCGAGCCGGGGCGGACGCCGAGCGTCTCCCACATCAGGGTTTCGTTGCCGAAGGACAAGCGGTCCGAGCCGAGCGTCCGGTGGGCGCGCTTCAGGTCGATGACCGTGTCCTGGGCCGCCGAGATCAGCCACAGTCGGCCCTTCTTGTCCTTGAGGAAGAGGTTCTTGGTGTGGACGCCGGGCAGGGCGGCCTTGAGCTCCAGACCCTCCTCGACGCGGAAGACGGCGGGGTGGTCGTGGGTGGTCTGGGCCACGCCGTTGTCGGCCATCCAGGCCAGCAGGCGGGCGCGGTCGTACTCCGGGACGGAAAGTTCGGCGGCGGTGTCGGTCATCTCGGCCTTGTCGGGCGGGCGGCGGGGGCGATAGGGGAGGAGAAGACTATCGTTAGCCTGTTTGGGAGCCCGCGTCTTGGAACTGGAATGCTATCCGCTGACCGCCCGGCCGTGCGACCTGGTGCCGGGCCGCCAGTCGCGCAACTGGATGGACGCCTTCGCCAGCCGGCACCCCTATCGCTGCCTGCCGCTGAACATGGCCAACACCACGGGGTGGGAGATCCTCTGCCCGTTCGGCTTCACGGCGGAATGGAACGGCGGCCCGGCCCAGTCGGACATCACCATCACGCCGGACCGGCACCAGCCGGAACTGGACCACTTCGTCACCTCGCACTTCTCGCGCGGGGTCCTGACCATGCACCCGCAGTATCTGTTCCGCACCCCGCCGGGCTGGGGCATGCTGGCGCAAGGCTCGCCGAACCACGTCAAGGACGGCATCCAGCCGCTGACCGGCCTGATCGAGACCGACTGGCTGCCCTTCCCCTTCACCATGAACTGGATCTTCACCCGGCCGGGCAAGGTGCGGTTCGAGAAGGGCGAGCCCTTCTGCTTCATCCTGCCGATCGAGCATCGCAAGGTGGAGCAGTTCGAGCCGGTGATCCGTTCGCTGGAGTCCAATCCCGGCATGAGGGGCCAGTTCGACGCCTGGAACCGGGCGCGCACCGACTTCAACAGTCGCCTGGCCTCGGGCGATCCGGAGGCGGCCAAGGAGGCCTGGCAGCGCTTCTACTTCAAGGGCGAGGTGCCGGAGGCTCTGGGTTCGGCGCCGGCGACCCATTCCAACAAGCGGCGGCTGAAGACGCCT
>DAIOID010000047.1:0-7209 GCA_036744355.1 Brevundimonas sp. | reverse complement strand
CGCTCAAGCAGCGAGCCGCCGCGCGGCGAGCGATCGCGCCCTTACCGGGGAGCCGGCCGCATCACGCGCGGGCCGATGTTGTTGATGACCTCGCGGGCGTCGAAGGCGTTGACGTCGCCGGCGGGCTTGGGACCGCGACCCATGACGATCTCGGCAGTGGCCTCGTAGCGGTCGACCTGACGGATGTCGCGGTCACGACCCCAGTAGGGATCCCAGGTGCTCCAGTAGCCGCGCTGGTAGAAGCGCCATTGCGGACCCCAGTAGGGACCGTAGCGGTCGTAGTAGAAGGGGTCCGGCGTCGAATAGAAGCGGGTGTCGCGGTCGGTGGCGCGGGTCACGGTGGCGAACCAGTCGTAGCCGTTCTCGACCGTCAGTTCGGCCGCGCGCAGCAGCAGCGACATCTCGACCTGGTCGCGCGAGGTGACCGAGTTGCCCGAGAAGCTGACGGCGTAGCGGTTGGCTTCCAGACGCTGCTCGGCGTAACCGCCGCGCTCGCCGTTGTAGCCGGCGGGTTGATAGGGGGTGGCGGTGGCGCAGGCGCCGAGGGCCAGGGCGCCGACGAGGACGGCCGCGACCGACGTTTTACGAAGATTTCTCATGGGAGGTTCTCCTTGAACGTTCACTGAACGTCCGTGGTGCTGAACGACAGGTGAACAGCCAAGTTCCCGATCCTGCGACACAGACGCCTATGCCTGCAATCTGGTGACGATCAGAATGGCCGCGAGGATCAGCAGGGCGCCGACGAAGACGCCGAAACCGCGCCTGAAGCGGGGCTGGTTCATCCGGTTCGCCAGGGCGGCGCCGCCGAGGCCGTAGGCGCTCATGGACAGGACGTCCATGCCGATGGTGGCCAGGGCGAACAGAGCCAGCTGGGGCGCGACCGGACGATTGACGTCGAGAAAGGGCGGCAGGACGGCGGTGAAGAAGAGGATGGCCTTGGGGTTGGCGATCTGGACCGTGAAGCCGTCGATCAGGGCGCTGCGGCCCGGCTTGACCTCGACATGATCGGGCTGGGCTTCGGTCTGGAAGGCGCCGCGCAGGGCCTTGATCCCCAGCCAGGCGACGTAGAGGGCGCCGAGGACGGCGATGAGGCGGAAGACCTGGGGGAAGGCGGCGACCAGGGCGCCGAGGCCGAGGGCGGCGGCGCCGAACCAGACCAGGGTGGCGGCGTTCATGCCGACCACGCCGATCAGGGCCGAGGCGCGACCCTTCTCCATGCCGGTCGCCACGGCGAACAGGTTGGCCGGTCCCGGCGTGATCGCCATGACGGCCATGACGCCCAGGAAGGCGGCGTAGAGATGCGGATCGACAGGAAGCGCGGCCATATGATCCCCTTTCCGGCGGGGGACCGGTCAGGTCAAGCCTTGTCGGGCGGGATCAGGCCTCGGCGGGCGGCGCGGGCGGAGCCGGGGGGACGAGCGGCGCGGCGAAGGCCTCATTGACCTCTTCGATCGCGTCCATCGACTGGCCGACGGCGTAGTCGGCCATCAGGCCGTAGGTGACCATCTGGTCGGGGTCGGCCTGGGCCCAGGCGCCGTTGGTCATCATACCCTCCATCATGGGGGCGACGCCCGCCAGGGCCTCGGTCACGACGGCGTCGATGTCGATCTCGGCCAGGGCCTGCTGAGCGATCTGGCCGGCCTGCTGCGTCGCCATGCTGGTGAAGGCGGCGACGTGCGGCTGATACTCCGACCACAGGGCGGCGACGCGCAGACCCTTGGTGGTTTCGTCGAGAGCGTCGTCGTCCTGGATGGCTTCGGCGCGTTCGCCGAACTCCTCCATCTTCTTCTCGAACTTGGCGGCGGCGGCTTCCAGCTGGACCTCGGCGGCGGTCTTGCTCTCCTGGGCCACGGCGGCGGAGACGGGCAGCAGGGCCAGGGCGGCGGCGAGCGACAGGGCGCGGATCATGATCGATCTCTCCTTCAGCGGACGCGGCAAGGTCCGCCGAAGGAGGGTCGATCTCAAGTGAAATCGCGGTAAGGCGCCATCGGCGGGACCGGCACGAGGTCCGTCCCGCCGGGCATGAGTTTACTGCGGCGTCGCGGGGGCGGCGGCCTGGGCCGCGATGGCCTGTGCGGCGCCGGCGCGGATCTGGGCGGGGATGCCGCGCAGGGCCGGGCCGACCTGGGCCCGAGCCGCCGTCATCTGCTGGCGCTTGGTCTCGTCGGTGGTCGCGGCGATCTCGCTGTCGATGAAGGCCTCCAGCTGCGTCGCGAAGCCCTCGATCTCGGGCTGATAGCGGGCGAGGACGGCGTCGACGTCGGCCATGCCCTTGGTCTGGTCGCCGCCAGACGCGGTGATGGCGGCTTCGAGCTCGGGCTGGAGCTGGGCCATGCGGGCCTCGAAGGCCTTGGCCTTGGCTTCCATTTCGATTTCGGCGGGCGACTTGGCTTCAGCCGCGGCCGGAGCCGGGGCGGCGGGCGCTTCCTGGGCGAAGGCGGGGGCGGCGAAGGCGAGGGTCGCCGTGGCGGCGAGGACGAGACGCAGGGACATCTAGGGCTCCGGTTGAACTGGGGAGCCTGAAGACTCCGTCGCAGCGAAAGGTTGCGCACTTCCGCCGTCATGTGGAGACTTATTTTCGGCCTGGGCCCTGCTTTCAGGCAGGCCAGATATCAGTTTGACGCTGTGGAGGGGGCCGGCGCCGCAGCCTTGATGTAGTCTGGAGCGACCGTCCGGACATGATTGGTCATGCCACGTACGCCAGCGCTGTTGGTGGCCTTGGCGGCGATCAGCGTCTGACGTTGAGCGTCGTCGGCGGCGTCGGCGATCTGGGCGTCGAAATAGGCTTCCAGTTCCGGTGCGAAGGCGTCGATTTCGGGTTCATAGCGCGCGATGATGACTTCGATGTCGGCCATGCCCTTGGCCTGGTCGCCGCGCGATGCGGCGATCGCGGCTTCGAGTTCGCTCTTGAACAAGGCCAGGCGGTCGCTGAACGCCGCAGCCCTGGCCTCGAAGGCGAGGACTTCAGGGGATTTGGCTTCCTCCGCGGCCGCGACGGGCTGGGTCGGCGGCTCTTGAGCGAGAACCGGAGCGGCGAGGGCAAGGGCCGCCGTCGCGGCAAGGATAAGACGCAGGGACATCGCCAACTCCGTTTGACCGGAGGCCGCGCCCCCGCCACAGCAGCTTAGTCATCTTAACATTGATGTGGAAAGTGCTTTTGAGCGGCGATCGGGATGAGAGGCGGCTAGGCTTTCTCCGGGATGTATTGAAGGGGCGACCATGCCTGGCAGGACAGTGAAGATCGGGGCGGCCGCCATAGGTCTGGCGGCGGCGGTGAGCGCGGCCATCCCGGGCGAAGCGGCGCAGACCCGCGAGCCCGCCCGGACCTACGCCGTCAGCGGCGATTGCGGCGGGAAGCCCGCGACCATGGTGCGCATGGCGCCGGGGCTGTGCCTGGGCCTGGTCTGGCAGGGCGCCGGGGCCGAGGGGCCGAGGATGCCGCGCGGCCTGATGCAACTGGCCGACGGCGACTGGCTGGTCACCGACCTGGGCGGCTGGGAGGCGGGCAAGGGGGCGGTCTGGCGGCTGTCGTTCGCGGCGGACGGCGCGGCGCGCTGGCGGCGCCTGGCGCGGGGCCTGTCGATGCCGCACACCGTGGCGCGCGGGCCGGACGGGCGCGTCTATGTGTCCGAGATGAACCGCATCCTGACGCTGGACCCCGAGGCGGCCGACCCGGCGGCCAGCGTGCGGACCGTGATCGGCGACCTGCCGGACAACCGGCTGCACGACAACCGTCACCCGCTGTCGAGCTTCGTCTTCGACGGGAACGGCGACCTTCTGGTCAATGTCGGGGCGCCGAGCGACCGCTGTCTGGATGCGGCGGGCAAGCCCAGGGCGGACGCGCGCGGCGCCTGTGTCGAGGACGCGGCGACGGCTCAGGTGCGTCGCCACGCTTATCTGGGGAACGGGCGCTGGGCCGAGGAGAGCACGGTCTTCGCCAGCGGTCTGAGGAACTCCATCGCCCTGGTGCGCCATCCGTCGGGGACCGTGTTGCAGGCCGAGAATTCGGTGGACCTGACCACGCCCGAGCATCCGTTCGACGAGGTCAATGTGCTGCGGCAGGGCGGACACTACGGCTGGCCCTATTGCGTGGACCTGCAGACGCCGCTGCCGGGTTGGCCAGCCCGTCAGGCGCGGTGCGGCGAGCGGGAGCAGCCGGTCGCGCTTCTGCCGCCGCACGCGGCGCCGCTGGACATGATCTATTACGAGGGGGCGATGTTCCCGGAGCTGCGCGGGCGGCTGTTGATGACCTGGCACGGCTATCGCCGCTCGGCGGGCCGGATCACGGCGGTGGAGACGGACGAAGCGGGGGTTCCGCTCACGGACATAGGCGGGCGCTACGCCATCTATCCGCGCGGGTCGTTGGCCTATCCGGCAGGGGCGCCGAGCGTGAAGGGCAAGGTATTGACGCCGGGCTGGGACCGGGAGGCGGGGCGACAGCCGCGCGGCTCGCCGGTGGTCATGGCGGTCGCCGCGGACGGTGCGATCTGGGTCACGGACGACCGCAGCCGGGCGATCCTGAGGATCGCCCGGCCTTAAGGCTTCTAGGGCCTAGCCCTGGGTGCGGGCGTCGCGTTTGGCCAGGACGCGCAGGCGCAGGGCGTTCAGCTTGATGAAGCCGGCGGCGTCCTTGTGGTCATAGGCCTGGACGCCTTCCTCGAAGGTCACCAGGTCCTGATCATAGAGGCTGTAGGGGCTTTCGCGGCCGATGACCGTGGCGTTGCCCTTGTAGAGCTTGACCCGGACCACGCCCGAGACCTTTTCCTGGCTCTTGTCGACGGCGGCCTGGAGCATCTCGCGCTCGGGCGAGAACCAGAAGCCGTTGTAGACGAGGTGGGCGTACTTGACCGCCAGTTCGTCCTTCAGGTGCATGGCGCCGCGGTCCAGGGTGATGGACTCGATGCCGCGGTGGGCGGCCAGCAGGATGGTCCCGCCGGGGGTCTCGTAGACGCCGCGCGACTTCATGCCGACGAAGCGGTTCTCGACCAGGTCGAGGCGACCGATGCCGTTGTCGTGGCCGTACTGGTTCAGGGCGGTCAGCAGGGTCGCCGGCGACATGGCCTCGCCGTTGATCGAGACCGCATCGCCCTTTTCAAAGCCGATGGTGATGACGGTGGCCACGTCCGGGGCGGCTTCCGGCGAGATGGTGCGCTGGTGGACGAACTCGGGGGCCTCGACGGCGGGATCTTCCAGCACCTTGCCCTCGGACGAGGAGTGCAGAAGGTTGGCGTCGACCGAGAAGGGGGCCTCGCCGCGCTTGTCCTTGGAGATCGGGATCTGATGCTTCTCGGCGAAGTCCAGCAGGGCCTCGCGCGAACGGAACTCCCACTCACGCCAGGGAGCGATGACGTGGATGTCGGGGTTGAGGGCGTAGTAGCCCAGCTCGAAGCGGACCTGGTCGTTGCCCTTGCCGGTGGCGCCGTGGCAGACGGCGTCGGCGCCCAGCTGGCGCGCGATCTCGATCTGGCGCTTGGCGATCAGCGGACGCGCGATCGAGGTGCCGAGCAGGTACTGGCCTTCATAGAGGGCGTTGGCGCGGAACATGGGGAAGACGAAGTCGCGCACGAACTCTTCGCGCAGGTCGTCGATGAAGATGTTCTCGGGCTTGATGCCCAGCTTCAGCGCCTTTTCCTTGGCGGGGGCCAGCTCTTCGCCCTGGCCCAGGTCGGCGGTGAAGGTGATGACCTCCGCACCGTATTCCTCCTGCAGCCACTTCAGGATGATCGAGGTGTCCAGCCCGCCCGAATAGGCGAGGACGACTTTCTTGGGGGCGGGCGAGGTCATGGGTCGAAAAATCCTTTCGGGCCGCGGGGAGGCGTATCTGGCGCGCTTAAAGGACCAGACGCCCCCTGATGCAAGGGCATGATTGTGTCGTGGGCCGCAGATATGAAAAAGGCGCCGCGACCGAAGCCGCGACGCCCTTCGCTATTCAGGCGGTCGCCGGCCTCAGACGAGGGCCTTGAGCTGGTCGACCAGGTCGGTCTTTTCCCAGCTGAAGCCGCCGTCGGCGTCGGGGGCGCGGCCGAAATGGCCGTAGGCGGCGCTGCGGCGATAGATGGGCTTGTTCAGGCCCAGGTGCTCGCGAATGGCGCGCGGCGAGGCGCCGCCGATCAGCCTGGGCAGTTCGGCTTCCAGCACCGCCTCGTCGATCTTGCCCGTGCCGTGCAGGTCGACGTGGACCGACAGGGGCCTGGACACGCCGATGGCGTAGCTGATCTGGATGGTGCAGCGGTCAGCCAGACCGGCGGCGACCACGTTCTTGGCCAGGTAGCGGCAGGCGTAGGCGGCCGAGCGGTCGACCTTGGTCGGGTCCTTGCCCGAGAAGGCGCCGCCGCCGTGCGGGGCTGCGCCGCCGTAGGTGTCGACGATGATCTTGCGCCCGGTCACGCCGGCGTCGCCGTCCGGCCCGCCGATGACGAAGGTGCCGGTCGGGTTGATGTGCCACTCGGTCTCATTGGTGATGAAGCCTTGCGGCAGCACCTTCTCGACATAGGGTTTGACGATGGCGGCGACCTGATCCTGGCTCAGGCCGGCCTTGTGCTGGGTCGAGACGACGATCGAGGCGGCGCGCACCGGGCGGCCGTTTTCGTAGTAGAGCGTGACCTGGCTCTTGGCGTCGGGCTCCAGGCCGGGTTCCTGACCGGAGTGACGGGCGTCGGCCAGGGCCTTCAGGATGTTGTGGCTGTACTGCAGCGTGGCCGGCATTAGCTCGGGCGTCTCGTTCGAGGCGTAGCCGAACATGATGCCCTGGTCGCCGGCGCCCTCGTCCTTGTCCTCGCCGGCGTCGACGCCCTGGGCGATGTGGGCCGACTGCGGGTGCAGGTTGTTCTCGAAGCGGAATGTCTTCCAGTGGAAGCCGTCCTGCTCATAGCCGATGTCGCGGACCACGCCGCGGACCGTAGCCTCGATCTCCTGTTCGACGCCGGGAGCCCAGTTGCCTTCCGTGTCCATGATGCCCTCGCCGCGGATCTCGCCGGCCAGGACCACCAGGTTTGTCGTCGTCAGGGTTTCGCACGCCACGCGCGCCTCGGGGTCCTTGGCCAGAAACAGGTCGACGATGGCATCGGAAATCTGGTCCGCGACCTTGTCGGGGTGGCCTTCGGAGACGCTCTCGGACGTGAAGAGGAAGGACGAACGGGCCAAGGCAGGCTCCTGCAAGACGGTGAGGCCGACAGACATATAAAGATATGCTTATACGTTCAAGGGATG